>NZ_JBWXUE010000015.1:179770-225714 GCF_057158765.1 Kitasatospora sp. NEAU-69 | reverse complement strand
GGCGGTGGCGAGTTGCTCGGCCATCAGCGTGTCGTAGACCGGGCGCTGGATGTCGCGCAGCACGCCGATCGGGGTGTGGTGCAGGGTGTCGGCGTCGGCGAGGCGGGAGAGTGCGAAGGCGGTGACGGGGCTGGCCGCGTGTGCGTCGTGGACGAGCACCTGGGCCTCGTTGGCCGGTGTGACGGTGTCGGTGCGCAGTTCGCCGGTGGCCTGGTCGCGGAAGACGCCCTGGTCGGCGAAGCGGATCGGCTGTCCGTGTTCGAGGCGGATCAGCGCCTGGTCGGCGGTGGCCGGTTCCTTGAGGACGTCGAAGGCGCCGTCGTTGAAGATGTTGCAGTTCTGGTAGATCTCCACCAGGGCGGTGCCCTCGTGCTCGGCGGCCGCGCGCAGGACCGAGGTGAGGTGCTTGCGGTCGGAGTCGATGGTGCGGGCCACGAAGGTGGCCTCGGCGCCGATCGCGAGCGAGACCGGGTTGAACGGCGCGTCCAGCGAGCCCATCGGGGTGGACTTGGTGATCTTGCCGCGTTCGCTGGTCGGTGAGTACTGGCCCTTGGTGAGGCCGTAGATCCGGTTGTTGAAGAGCAGGATCTTCAGGTTGACGTTGCGGCGCAGCGCGTGGATCAGGTGGTTGCCGCCGATCGAGAGGGCGTCGCCGTCGCCGGTGACGACCCAGACGCTCAGGTCCTGCCGCGAGGCGGCCAGGCCGGTGGCGATCGCCGGTGCCCGGCCGTGGATCGAGTGCATCCCGTAGGTGTTGAGGTAGTACGGGAACCGCGAGGAGCAGCCGATCCCGGAGACGAAGACGGTGTTCTCCCGCCGGATGCCCAGCTCCGGCATGAACGACTGGACCGCCGCGAGGATCGCGTAGTCCCCGCAACCGGGGCACCAGCGCACCTCCTGGTCCGACTTGAAGTCCTTGGCGCTCTGCGGTGCGTCCGCCTTCGGCACCAGCGTCAGGGACTTGAAGCCCGAAGTGTTACCGGTACTCATTTGCCGTCGCTCCCGTCCAGCGTCCCGATCGCCGCCCACAGCACATCCGCCAACTGGGCCGCCTTGAAAGGCAGTCCACGCACCTGGTTGTAGGACTCGGCGTCCACCAGGTACTTGGCGCGCAGCAGTAGCGCGAGCTGCCCGAGGTTCATCTCGGGCACGATGACCTTGTCGTAACCACCCAGTACCGCGCCCAGGTTGGCGGGGAACGGGTTGAGGTGGCGCAGGTGCGCCTGGGCCACCCGGCCGCCGTCGGCGCGCACCCGGCGCACCGCGGCCGCGATCGGCCCGTAGGTCGAGCCCCAGCCGAGCACCAGCACCCGGGCGTCGCCGTCCGGGTCGTCGACCTCGATCGGCGCGACGTCGATGCCGTCGATCTTGGCCTGGCGGGTGCGGACCATCAGGTCGTGGTTGGCCGGGTCGTAGGAGATGTTGCCGGTGCCGTCCTGCTTCTCGATGCCGCCGACCCGGTGCTCCAGACCGGCCGTGCCGGGCACCGCCCACGGGCGGGCCAGCGTCTGCGGATCGCGCTTGTACGGCCAGAACGCCTCGCTGCCGTCCTCCAGCACGTGGTTCGGCGCGGTGGCGAACTGCGGTTCGATCCGCGGCAGTTCGTCCGCCTCGGGGATCCGCCAGGGCTCCGAGCCGTTGGCCAGGTAGCCGTCCGAGAGCAGGAACACCGGGGTGCGGTAGGTGACCGCGATCCGGGCCGCCTCCAGCGCCGCCCAGAAGCACTCGGCGGGCGTGGCCGGGGCCACGATCGGCACCGGCGCCTCGCCGTTGCGGCCGAACATCGCCTGCAGCAGGTCGGCCTGCTCGGTCTTGGTCGGCAGTCCGGTGGACGGGCCGCCGCGCTGGATGTCGATGACCAGCAGCGGCAGTTCGAGCGAGACGGCCAGGCCGATGGTCTCCGACTTGAGCGCCACGCCCGGGCCGGAGGTGGTGGTGACGCCGAGCGAGCCGCCGAAGGCCGCACCGAGCGCGGCGCCGATGCCGGCGATCTCGTCCTCGGCCTGGAAGGTCCGCACGCCGAAGTTCTTGTGCTTGGAGAGCTCGTGCAGGATGTCCGAGGCCGGCGTGATCGGGTACGAGCCGAGGAAGAGCGGCAGCCCGGAGCGCTCGCCGGCCGCGACCAGGCCGTAGGAGAGCGCGAGGTTGCCGGAGATGTTGCGGTAGCGGCCGGCCGGCAGCTTCGCCGGCGGCACCTCGTAGGAGACCGCGAACTCCTCGGTCGTCTCACCGAAGTTCCAGCCCGAGCGGAACGCCAGGACGTTGGCCTCGGCGATCGCGGGCTTCTTGGCGAACTTCTGCCGCAGGAACGCCTCGGTCCCCTTGGTCGGCCGGTGGTACATCCAGGAGAGCAGCCCGAGCGCGAACATGTTCTTGGCGCGCTCGGCGTCCTTGCGGGCCAGCCCGCTCTCCTTCAGCGCCTCCAGCGTCAGCGTGGTCAGCGGCACCTTGTGCAGCCGGTACGCCTCCAGCGAGCCGTCCGCCAGCGGGTCGGCCGGGTAACCCACCTTGGCCAGCGCCCGCTTGGTGAACTCGTCGCTGTCCACGATGATCTCGGCGCCGCGCGGCAGGTCGGCCAGGTTCGCCTTGAGGGCGGCCGGGTTCATCGCGACCAGCACGTTCGGCGCGTCACCCGGGGTGAGGATGTCGTGGTCGGCGAAGTGCAGCTGGAAACTGGAGACGCCCGGCAACGTGCCGGCGGGTGCCCGGATCTCGGCCGGGAAGTTCGGCAGCGTCGAGAGGTCGTTGCCGAAGGAAGCCGTCTCCGAGGTGAACCGGTCTCCGGTGAGCTGCATGCCGTCACCCGAGTCCCCCGCGAACCGGATGATCACTCGATCCAGGCGCCGGATCGGCTTGGACCCGCGCGACGTGCCCGGCGCCGGAAGGCCGCCCGGGCCCTCCGCCCCGTCACTCGCTGCCTCTACCTGATCGACCTCGCTGGTCACTGCCGCGGACCTCCCTCAGGGGTACCAGCCGCGGGCGTGAGCCGTGTGCCCCGTCCGCCTGGTGCACCGATCGCATCCTATGCGGGTAGAGAATTCCTAGGCGGGATCTAAAGCAAGCCGATCGCACTGCCTTATTTCCGGCCGTCCCACTGGCCGAACGGGCATCCCAGACCGTGGACGAACAATCGATTTCGGGGCGCCCGCGTCACGCGTCGAGGTGGGCGTCAGGAGTTCAGGTAGGTGAGCACCGCGAGCACCCGGCGGTGGTCCTCGGAGCTCTGGGTCAGCCCGAGCTTCTGGAAGATGTTGCTCACGTGCTTCTCCACCGCGCCGTCCGAGACCACCAGACGGCGGGCCACCGCGGTGTTGGTGCGCCCCTCCGCCATCAGGCCGAGCACCTCGCGCTCACGCGGGGTCAGGCAGGCCAGCACGTCTCCCTTGCGGCTGCGGCTGAGCAGCTGCTGGACCACCTCCGGGTCCAGCGCGGTGCCGCCGGCGGCCACCCGGACCACCGCGTCGACGAACTCGCGCACCTCGGCCACCCGGTCCTTGAGCAGGTAGCCGACGCCCCTGGTCGAGCCGGCCAGCAGCTCCGAGGCGTACTGCTGCTCGACGTACTGGGAGAGCACCAGCACCCCGAGCCCGGGGTACAGCCCGCGCAGCGTGACGCAGGCGCGCACGCCCTCGTCGGTGTGGGTGGGGGGCATCCGCACGTCGGCGACGACCACGTCCGGCAGCGCGTCGGCGGCGGCCAGCTCGTGGATCACGGCCAGCAGCGCCTCGCCGTCGCCGACCCCGGCCACCACCTCCAGACCGCGGTCGGTGAGCAGCCGGGTCAGGCCCTCCCGGAGCAGGACCGAGTCCTCGGCGATGACGACGCGCAGCATGGTGCCTCTCCCCTACCCAGGATCAACCCGGGAACTACCCCTCCCAGGAGCGTTCCCGGAACGATGATCACATCGTACGGATGGCCACCGCGTCGCAGAGCCCCTGGAGCGCCGCCTTCGCCGGGCACTCCGGCAGCGGGGCGAGCAGCGCGCGCGCCTCCTCGGCGTAGCGCAGCGTCTCGCGGCGGGCCCGCTCCAGCGCCGGGTGGCGGCGCAGCAGGCGCAGCGCCTCGGCGTGCAGCTGATCGTCGGTCAGCTCCAGCTGGAGCAGCTCGCGCAGCCGGGCGTCCTCGGGGTCGCTCGGGTCCACCGGCATCGAGCGCAGCAGCAGCACCGGCAGCGTCGGCACGCCCTCGCGCAGGTCGGTGCCGGGGGTCTTGCCGGACTCGTGGCCGTCGCTCGCGATGTCCAGCACGTCGTCGGCGAGCTGGAAGGCCAGGCCCATCTTCTCGCCGTACTGGGTGAGGATGTCCACCACCCACGGCTCGGCGCCTGCCATCAGCGCGCCGAACCGGCCGGAGACGGCGATCAGCGCGCCGGTCTTGCCGCTGAGCACGTCCAGGTAGTGGGCCAGCGGGTCCTCGCCGGGGCCAGGCCCGGCGGTCTCCAGGATCTGACCGGTGACCAGCCGCTCGAACGCGTCGGCCTGGATCCGGACCGCCTCCGGGCCGAGGTCGGCCAGCACCTGCGAGGCCCGCGAGAAGAGGAAGTCGCCGGTCAGGATCGCCACCGAGTTGTCCCAGCGGGCGTTCGCAGTGGCCACGCCCCGCCGCACGGGGGCCTCGTCCATCACGTCGTCGTGGTACAGCGTGGCCAGGTGGGTGAGCTCGACGACGACGGCGGCCGGCACCACGCCGGGCGCGTACGGGTCGCCGAACTGGGCACCGAGCATCACCAGCAGCGGGCGGAAGCGCTTGCCGCCGGCCTCCAGCAGGTGGCTCGCGGTGATGCTGATGAACGGGACGTCGCTCTTCACGGCCTCGGCCAGCGCGGCTTCCACTGCCTCCAGCCCGGCCTGCACGTCGCGCGTCAGATCGCGGTCCTGCACGCTGAGCCCGAAGGGTTCCACGACGGTCACGAAGACCACTCCTGTCGCCGGTCGATCATGCGGTCCGGGCCCTGATGCCGCCGCTGCCGTTCCCCAGCAGCGTATCCGGTCGCATGTGGATCACTGTACGGGCGTGCGGGTACAGGCCCCAGAAGGGCGCCGGGCCCGGGGCTCAGCGCCCCGGGCCCGGTCGTGTACGGAGTCCGCCCAGTCGTGTCGGGAGTCCGCCGGTCGGGTACGGAATCCGGCAGCGGTCTGCCGTCACCGGATCGGCGGACGGCTCGTCATCTGGTGAACATCGCCGCCTTCTGGGCCAGATCGAGGAAGTACTGCGGCAGCAGACCGAGCCCGAGCGTGACCAGCACACCGAGCGTGATCGCGGTCGAGGTGAAGACGCTCGGGATCGCGACCGAGGGCCCGTTCGGCTGCGGGTCGGAGAAGAACATCAGCACGATGACCCGGATGTAGAAGAACGCCGCGACCGCCGAGCTGAGCACACCGACGATCACCAGCGGCGTCGCACCGCCCGCCGCCGCGGCCTGGAAGACCGCGAACTTCCCCGTGAACCCGCTGGTCAGCGGGATGCCGGCGAAGGCCAGCAGGAAGAGCGCGAAGACCGCGGCGAGCAGCGGCGAGCGCCGCCCGAGCCCCGCCCAGCTGGACAGGTGGGTCGCCTCGCCCTTGGAGTCGCGCACCAGCGTGACCACCGCGAACGCGCCGAGCGTCACGAAGGAGTACGAGAGCAGGTAGAAGAGCACCGCGCCCAGGCCCTGCCGGTTGGTGGCGATCACGCCGGTCAGGATGAAGCCGGCGTGCGCGATCGAGGAGTACGCCAGCAGCCGCTTCACGTCCTGCTGGGTGACCGCCAGGATCGCGCCGACCACCATGGTGAGGATCGCCACACCCCACATGACCGGGCGCCAGTCCCAGCGCAGCCCGGGGAACGCCACGTAGAAGAGCCGCAGCAGCGCGCCGAACGCGGCGACCTTGGTGGCGGCCGCCATGAAGCCGGTGACCGGGGTCGGCGCGCCCTGGTAGACGTCCGGCGTCCAGGCGTGGAACGGCACCGCGCCGACCTTGAAGAGCAGGCCGACCGCGACCATCGCCAGGCCGATCAGCAGCAGCGCGTCGTTCTGGGTGCTGACCGCGAGCGCCGGGGTGGCCGGGGCCGTCCCGGAGATCACGTCGGCGATCTCCGGCAGCCGGAAGCTGCCCGAGTACCCGTACAGCAGCGCGCTGCCGAAGAGGAAGAACGCCGAGGCGAACGAGCCGAGCAGGAAGTACTTGACCGCCGCCTCCTGGGAGAGCAGCCGGCGGCGCCGGGCCAGCGCGCAGAGCAGGTAGAGCGGGAGCGAGAAGACCTCCAGTGCCACGAACATGGTCAGCAGGTCGTTCGCCGCCGGGAAGAGCAGCATCCCGCCGACCGCGAAGAGCGTCAGCGGGTAGACCTCGGTGGTCGCGAAGCCCGCCTTGACCGCGAGCCGCTCCTGCTCGCCGCCGGGGGCGGCCGAGCCCTGCGCGGTGAACGCGTCGGTGGCGACGCCCTCGGTGCGCGGGTCGAGCCGCCGCTCGGCGTAGAGCAGCACGGCGACGACGGCGGCCAGCAGGATCACGCCCTGCAGGAAGAGCGCCGGGCCGTCCAGCGCGACCGAGCCCATCGCGAGCAGGCCGCTCTTGGTCGAGCCGTAGCCCTCGCTCGCGAGCACGATCAGGGCGATGAACGCGCCGGCCAGGCCGGTCAGCGCGAGCGTCACCTGGGTGGCGTAGCGGGCCCGGCGGGGCACGAAGGCCTCCACCAGGATCCCGACCACGGCCGTGCCGAAGACGATCAGCATCGGCGAGAGCTGGCCGTACTCGATCTGCGGCGCCGGGATGCTCGGCGTGCTGCCGTTGGCGGCCGCCATCCACAGGCTGGGGACAGTCACTGGTTCACCCCTGTCGTGCCGGAGGCTGTCGTGCTGGAGAAGAAGACCGGGTGGGCCGGGATCGGGTCGGGCCGGTGCACCTGGGTGAGCGTGTCGGCCACCGCCGGGTTCACCAGATCGGTGAGCGGCTTCGGGTAGACGCCCAGCACCAGGGTCAGCGCGATCAGCGGGGTGGCCACCAGCAGCTCACGGGCCTTCAGGTCGGCCATGCCGCTGACCGACTCCCTGACCGGCCCGGTCATGGTGCGCTGGTAGAGCACCAGCACGTAGAGCGCGGCGAGCACGATGCCGAGCGTGGCGACGATGCCCAGCGCCGGGTAGCGGCTGAAGGTGCCGACCAGGACCAGGAACTCGCTGACGAACGGGGCCAGCCCCGGCAGCGAGAGGGTGGCCAGGCCGCCGACCAGGAAGGTGCCGGCGAGCACCGGCGCGACCTTCTGCACGCCGCCGAAGTCGGCGATCAGCCGCGAGCCGCGCCGCGAGATCAGGAACCCGGCGACCAGCATCAGCAGCGCGGTCGAGATGCCGTGGTTGACCATGTAGAGCGTGGCGCCGCTCTGGCCCTGGCTGGTCATCGCGAAGATGCCCATGATGATGAAGCCGAAGTGCGAGATCGAGGCGTACGCGACCAGCCGCTTGATGTCCTTCTGGCCGACCGCCAGCAGCGCGCCGTAGATGATCCCGATCACGGCGAGCACCAGGATCGCCGGCGCGAAGAACTTCGAGGCGTCCGGGAAGAGGCCCAGGCAGAACCGGAGCATCGCGAAGGTGCCGACCTTGTCGACCACCGCGGTGATCAGCACGGCCGTTCCGGCGGTGGACTCGCCCATCGCGTTCGGCAGCCAGGTGTGCAGCGGCCAGAGCGGGGCCTTCACGGCGAACGCGAAGAAGAAGCCGAGGAAGAGCGCGCGCTCCGCGGTCGGGTTGATCACCAGCTTGCCGTCGGCGAGCGCGCCGGTCAGCGTCTGCAGGTCGAAGGTGCCGAAGCCCTGCTGCTGCGCGATCACGTACAGCCCGATCACGGCGGCCAGCATGACCAGGCCGCCGAGCAGGTTGTAGAGCAGGAACTTGACGGCCGCGTAAGAGCGTTGGCGGGCTGCCTCGGGCCCGCCGGCCTTGTCGCCGAAGCCGCCGATCAGGAAGTACATCGGGATCAGCATGGCTTCGAAGAAGACGTAGAACAGGAACACGTCGGTGGCCAGGAAGGAGACGATCACCATCGCCTCGACGGCCAGGATCAGCGCGAAGTAGCCCTGGGTCCGGCGGCGCCCCTCGAAGGTGGCAGTGTCCGACGTGCCCTCCGGCGCCGGCGTGCCCGCGACGGAGTCGCTGGTGTCCGGCGTGGCGTCGTGCCAGGCGGCGATCATGACGAGCGGCACCAGGACGGCGGTGAGCAGCACCAGGACGGCGCCGATCCCGTCCACACCGAGCGAGAAGCTGATCCCGAACGAGCGGATCCAGCTGTACGACTCGGTGAGCTGGTAGCGCGGGCCACCGCTCTTGAAGTCGGCGGCAACGGCGGCCGAGAGCGCGAGCGTGACAGCCGAGACGCCGAGCGCGACGGCCTTCGCGGTGCGCCGCCGGGCCTCGGTGGTGCCGGCCGGCAGCGCGGCCGTCAGGATCGCACCGGCGGCCGGTACGGCGCAGGTGGCGGTCAGTAGAGCACTCATGGCCTTGCCTCCTGACTGGACATCAGATTCATACCGACCTCATCAGGAGGGTGGTGGCGACCAGCACCAGCGTGCCGCCGAACATGGAGAGCGCGTACGAGCGGACGTAGCCGTTCTGCACCCGGCGCAGCCTGCTGGAGATACCTCCGATGGTGGCGGCCAGGCCGTTGACGAAACCGTCCAGTCCCTTGCTGTCGAAGAAGACCAGCGAGGCCGTCAGCGCGGAGCCGGGGCGGACCAGCACGGCGTGGTTGAAGTCGTCCTGCAGCAGGTCGCGGCGGGCCGCCCGGGTGAGCGCCGAGCCCACCGGCGCGGCGACCGGCACGGGCGAGCGCCCGTACACCAGGTACGCGACGCCGACGCCGGCCAGCATGCAGACGAAGGTGATCAGCGTGACCGTGAGCGAGGACAGCGGCGAGTTGCCCTCGCTGTGGCCGGTGACCGGCTCCAGCCAGTGCAGGAACGAGCTGTTGATGGTGAACAGGCCACCGGCGAAGACCGAGCCGAAGGCGAGCACGATCATCGGCAGCGTCATCGTCTTCGGCGACTCGTGCGGGTGCGGCTCGTGGCCTTCTGCGTTGGCCTGCCAGCGCTTCTCGCCGAAGAAGGTCATGATCATCACGCGGGTCATGTAGAACGCGGTGATCGCGGCGCCGAGCAGGGTGACCAGGCCGAGGATCCAGCCCTCGGTGCCGCCCTTGGCGAACGCGGCCTCGATGATCTTGTCCTTGGAGAAGAAGCCGGACAGTCCGGGGAACCCGATGATCGCCAGGTAGCCGAGGCCGAACGTCACGAAGGTGATCGGCATGTACTTGCGCAGGCCGCCGTAGTGACGCATGTTCACCTCGTCGTCCATGCCGTGCATGACCGACCCGGCGCCGAGGAAGAGCCCGGCCTTGAAGAAGCCGTGCGTGACCAGGTGCATGATCGCGAAGACGTAGCCGATCGGACCGAGGCCCGCCGCCAGGATCATGTAGCCGATCTGCGACATCGTCGAGCCGGCCAGCGCCTTCTTGATGTCGTCCTTCGCGCAACCGACGATCGCACCGAAGAGCAGCGTCACCGCTCCGACGCAGACCACCGCGGTCTGCGCGTCCGGCGCCAGGTTGAAGATGGCACCGGAGCGGGTGATCAGGTAGACGCCGGCGGTCACCATGGTGGCCGCGTGGATCAGCGCGGAGACCGGGGTCGGGCCCTCCATCGCGTCACCGAGCCAGGACTGCAGCGGCACCTGGGCCGACTTGCCGCAGGCCGCGAGCAGCAGCATCAGGCCGATCGCGGTCAGCCGGCCCTGGCTCGCCTGGTGCGCGGCGCCGAAGACCGGGGTGAACGCGAAGCTGCCGAACTGGGTGAACATCAGCATGATCGCGATGGACAGGCCGACGTCACCGACCCGGTTGACGATGAACGCCTTCTTCGCGGCGGTGGCCGCGCTCGGCTTGTGCTGCCAGAACCCGATCAGCAGGTACGAGGCGAGCCCGACCCCCTCCCAACCCACGTACAGCAGCAGGTAGTTGTTCGCCAGCACGAGCAGCAGCATGGCGGCCAGGAAGAGGTTCAGATAGCCGAAGAAGCGGCGGCGGCGCTCGTCGTGCGCCATGTAGCCGATCGAGTAGAGGTGGATCAGCGAGCCGACACCGGTGATCAACAGGACGAAGGTGACGGAGAGTTGGTCGAGCTGGAAGGCGACGTCGGCCTGGAAGCCGGCCACCGGAATCCAGCTGAACAGCTGTTCGGTGACGGCCCGTTGGTCGGTCGAGCGGCCCAGCATCTGGAAGAAGAGGACCAGCCCGAACACGAAGGAGAGCGCGGCGGCCAACGTGCCGAGCCAGTGCCCGAACCGGTCGAGCGCCCGGCCACCGAGCAGCAACAGGGCAGCACCGGCCAGCGGGGCCGCCACGAGCAGCGGAATGAGAGAGTTCACCCTGGGCCCCTACAGCTTCATCAGGTTGCTGTCATCGACCGAAGCCGAGTGCCTGGTCCGGAAGATGCTCACGATGATGGCCAGGCCCACCACCACCTCGGCCGCCGCGACGACCATGGTGAAGAAGGCCAGGATCTGGCCGTCCAGGTTGCCGTGCAGCCGGGAGAAGGTGACCAGCGCCAGGTTGGACGCGTTGAGCATCAGCTCGACGCACATGAAGAGCACGATCGCGTTGCGCCGGATCAGCACCCCGGATGCCCCGATGGTGAACAACAGGGCAGCGAGGTACAGGTAGTTGACGGGATTCACTCGGCCTCCTCCTGGCTCTCGCCGTTCGCCCGCTGTGCCGTGCTCTCCTTGGTTTCCAGCGCCGGGCGCGGGCCGGGCGCCTTGGGCCGCTCCGAGGACGGGCGGCCCAGCCAGTCGGCGGTGCTGTTCTCCAGCTCCGCCATCCGCCGCAGCATCTCCTGGCTGACGTCGCGGATCTGGCCGCGCTCGCGCAACGTCGCCATCACCGACTTCTCGGCGACGGTGCCGTCCGGCAGCAGGCCCGCGATGTCCACCGCGTTGTGCCGGGCGTAGACGCCGGGCGCCGGCAGCGGCGGGATCTGGACGTTGTCCCTGATCCGCTGAGCGGCCAGCTCGCGCTGGGTCTTCGGCGCCGTCACGTGCTCGCGGTGGGTCAGCACCATCGCGCCGATCGCCGCGGTGATCAGCAGTGCGCCGGTGACCTCGAAGGCCCAGACGTACTTGGTGAAGATCAGCCGGGCCAGGCCCTGCACGTTGCCCTCGGCGTTCGCCTCGGCCAGGCCGGTGAAGTGGCCCAGCTTCGCGTTCGCGATGCCCGCGATCAGCAGCACCCCGAAGCCGAGGCCGCAGAGCACGGCGGCGATCCGCTGGCCCTTCAGCGACTCCTTCAGCGAGTCCGCCGAGGTCACGCCGACCAGCATCACGACGAAGAGGAAGAGCATCATGATCGCGCCGGTGTAGACGACGATCTGCACCACGCCCAGGAAGACCGCGCCCTGGGCCAGGTAGCAGACCGCGAGCGCGAGCATGGTGGCGGCCAGGCAGAGGGCGCTGTGCACGGCCTTGCGCATCGTCAGCATGCCGAGCGCACCGCCGACCGCGATCACCGCGAGCACCCAGAACTGGACCGCCTCGCCCGTGGAGGTCATGCCGTGGCCTCCTTCTCCTCAAGGGGGTGCCGCTGCTGGGTGACCGTGCCGGGCGCCGCGTGGGTGACCTCGCCGCGGTAGTACGCGCCGTCGTCGGTGCCCGGGTACATCGCGTGCGGCGCCTCGACCATGCCCTCGGTGAGGCCGCTCAGCAGCTGCTCCTTGGTGAAGATCAGCGAGGCCCGTGAGGAGTCGGCCAGCTCGTACTCGTTCGTCATGGTCAGTGCGCGGGTCGGGCAGGCCTCGATGCAGAGGCCGCAGAGGATGCAGCGGGCGTAGTTGATCTGGTAGACCGCGCCGTACCGCTCACCCGGGGAGTAACGCTCCTCCTCGGTGTTGTCGGCGCCCTCCACGTAGATCGCGTCGGCCGGGCAGGCCCAGGCGCACAGCTCGCAGCCGATGCACTTCTCCAGGCCGTCCGGGTGCCGGTTGAGCTGGTGGCGGCCGTGGAAGCGCGGGGCGGTGGGCTTGTGGTACTCCGGGTACTGCTCGGTCAGCCGCTTCTTGAACATGGCCGTGAAGGTCACGCCGAAGCCTGCGGCCGGTCCCAGCAGCGACGGCTTGTCGTCGGGTTCTGGCATCTCGGTTCAGCTCCCTTCGGAATGGTTGGCGCCGTTCAGCGCGTCCTCGAGTGGTTCGGCGGGCTCGGCCGGGATCGCCCGCGGGATCCGGCTGCGCCGGCGTGGCACCGGCGGCAACTGCTGGCCGGGCAGCGGCGGGACGGGGTAGCCGCCCGCCATCGGGTCGAACTCCGCGGCGGGCTCGAACTGTTGTGGCTTCTCCTTGGTCCGCATCGCGTCCCAGAGCAGCGAGAGCAGCAGCACCGCGCCGACCGGCGCCCCGACGTAGAGCACCACCTGGCCGAAGCCGTGGCCCTCGTTGCGCAGCGCCCGCACGCTCGCCACCATCACCAGCCAGACCAGCGAGACCGGGATCAGCACCTTCCAGCCCAGCTTCATGAACTGGTCGTAGCGCATCCGGGGCAGCGTGGCGCGCAGCCAGATGAAGAAGAAGATCAGCAGCTGGATCTTGATGATGATCCAGAGCAGCGGCCACCAGCCGTGGTTGGCGCCCTCCCAGAAGGTGGAGACCGGCCACGGAGCCCGCCAGCCGCCGAGGAAGAGCGTGCTCGCGACCGCCGAGACGGTCACCATGTTGATGTACTCGGCGAGCATGAACATCGCGAACTTCAGCGAGCTGTACTCGGTGTTGAAGCCGCCGACCAGCTCGCCCTCGGCCTCCGGGAGGTCGAACGGCGCGCGGTTCGTCTCACCGACCATCGCGATGATGTACACGATGAACGAGACCGGTAGCAGCACCGCGAACCAGGTCGGCTGTTGCGAACTGACGATCTGCGAGGTGGACATCGAGCCGGAGTAGATGAAGACCGCGGCGAACGAGAGGCCCATCGCGATCTCGTAGGAGATCATCTGCGCCGAGGAGCGCAGGCCGCCGAGCAGCGGGTAGGTCGAGCCGGAGGACCAGCCGGCCAGCACGATGCCGTAGATGCCGATCGAGGCGGTGGCCAGGATGTAGAGCAGCGCCACCGGCAGGTCGGTGAGCTGCATCGGGGTCCGGGTGCCGAAGATCGAGATCTCGTTGTCGGCCGGGCCGAACGGGATCACCGCGATCGCCATGAAGGCCGGGATCGCGCAGACGATCGGGGCCAGGATGTAGACCGCCTTGTCCGCGCCGGCGACCACCAGGTCTTCCTTGAGCGCGAGCTTCACGCCGTCGGCCAGCGACTGGAGCAGGCCCCAGGGGCCGTGCCGGTTCGGGCCGATCCGCAGCTGCATCCAGGCGATGACCTTGCGTTCCCAGACGATCGAGACCAGCACGGTGATCAGCAGGAAGGCGAAGCAGAAGACCGCCTTCAGCACGATCAGCCACCACGGGTCGCGGCCGAAGAAGCTCAGCGTCTCGTAGGTCGCGAGATGTGCCGGCGCGAGCTGCGCCTGCGCGACGTGCGCCAGCGCGAGCGGCGCCTGCGCGAGGTGCGCTTGGGGGATCACTGCTCCTCCTCCCCTGCCGGGGCGATGGTCACCAGGTGACCGACGGTGGTGCCGAGCGTGCGGTAGGCGCCGTTCTCGGTGGAGTTGAGCGGCACCCAGACCGTGCGGTCCGGGAGCTCCGCGGTGATCTCCAGCGGCAGCCGCAGCGAGCCGGCCGGTCCGGTGACCCGCAGCGCGGTGGTCGCGCCGATCTCGGCCGCGGTCGCGGGCGAGAGCCGGGCGACCGCCCGGTGGCGGGTGCCGGCCAGGTGCTCATCACCGCGCTGGAGCGAGCCTTCGTCCAGCAGCAGCCGCCAACCCGCCAGTACCGCCTGGCCGGTGGCCGGCCGGGGCAGCGGGCCCGGGTGGCCGGCCGGGGCCGCCGGGCGGTCACCGGTCCACGGCGCCAGGGTGTCCAGCTCCAGCCGGGCGGCCCGGATGTCCGGCAGCCCGAGCGGGCGTCCCATCGCGTCCGCGAGCATGTGCAGCACCCGTACGTCCGAGTGCAGGTGACGGCCCATCAGCTGATCCGGCTTCAGCGCGGCCTCGAACAGTCGCGCCCGCCCCTCCCAGTCCAGGAAGGTGCCGGCCTTCTCGGCGACCGCGGCGACCGGCAGCACGACGTCCGCGTGCGCGGTGACGGCCGAGCGGCGCAGCTCCAGCGAGATCACGAAGCCGGCCCGGCTCAGCGCCTCCTCGGCGAGCTGCGGGTCCGGCAGGTCGCCGGGATCCACCCCGCCGACCACCAGCGCGTCCAGATCGCCGTGGGCCACTGCGGCCAGGATCTGGCCGGTGTCACGGCCGTGCCGGGCGGGCAGTTCGGCGACGCCCCAGGCGGCGGCCGCCTCGGCGCGGGCGGCGGGCACGGTGACCGGACGGCCCCCGGGCAGCAGACCCGGCAGCGCACCCGCCTCCAGCGCGCCGCGCTCACCCGCACGGCGCGGGATCCAGGCGAGCCGGGCCCCGGTCGCGTGGCTGAGCCGCAGCGCCGAGGTGAACGCGCCGGCCGTCTGCGCGAGGCGCTCGCCGACCAGGATCACGCTGCCGGGGCGGCGCAGCAGTTCGGCGGCCCGCCCGGCCTCGTCGCTGAGCGGCTCCTCGGCGGCCAGTGCGCCGAGCCACTCGGCCTCGGTGCCGGGCGCCGCCGGCAGCAGCGAGCCGGCCAGCTTGGTCAGGCCGCGCGAGCGGTGGTCGGCGATCGCGAACACCTGGAGCCCACCGGTCCGGGCCGCCTTGCGCAGCCGCAGGAAGACGATCGGCGACTCCTCCTCGGGCTCGAAGCCCGCGAGCAGTACGGCCGGGGCCTGCTCCAGCTGCCGGTACGTGACACCCGTGCCGTCCACGTCCAGCCCGCGCCCGGCGATCGCGGCGGCCAGGAAGTCGGCCTCCTCGCCGCTGTGCGGGCGGGCCCGGAAGTCCACGTCGTTGGTGCCGAGCACCACCCGGGCGAACTTCGCGTAGCCGTACGCGTCCTCGACCGTCACCCGGCCGCCGGGCAGCACCGCGGTGCGCCGGCCGGCCAGGCCCTCGGCGGCGGCGGCCAGCGCCTCCGGCCAGGAGGCCGGGTGCAGCTCGCCGTCCTCGCCGCGGACCAGCGGGGAGGTCAGCCGGTCGCGCTGCTGCGCGTAGCGGAACGCGAACCGGCCCTTGTCGCAGCTCCACTCCTCGTTGACCTCGGGCTCGTCGCCGGCGAGGCGGCGCAGCACCTTGCCGCGCCGGTGGTCGGTGCGCAGCGAGCAGCCCGAGGAGCAGTGCTCGCAGACGCTCGGCGAGGAGACCAGGTCGAACGGGCGGGAGCGGAACCGGTAGGCGGCCGAGGTGAGCGCGCCGACCGGGCAGATCTGGATCGTGTTGCCGGAGAAGTACGACTCGAAGGCGTCGCCCTCGCCGATGCCGACCTGCTCCAGCGCGCCGCGCTCCAGCAGCTCGATGAACGGGTCACCGGCGATCTGCTGGGAGAACCGGGTGCAGCGTGCGCAGAGCACGCAGCGCTCCCGGTCGAGCAGCACCTGGCTGCTGATCGGGATCGGCTTCTCGTAGGTGCGCTTCATGCCGTCGAAGCGCGAGTCGGCCGCGCCGGTGGACATCGCCTGGTTCTGCAGCGGGCACTCGCCGCCCTTGTCGCAGACCGGGCAGTCCAGCGGGTGGTTGATCAGCAGCAGCTCCATCACGCCGCGCTGGGCCTTCTCGGCGACCGGCGAGCTGAGCTGGGTGCGCACCACCATGCCCTCGGCGACCGGGATCGTGCAGGAGGCGACCGGCTTGCGCTGGCCCTCGATCTCCACGATGCACTGCCGGCAGGCGCCGGCCGGGTCGAGCAGCGGGTGGTCGCAGAAGCGCGGCACCTGGGTGCCGATCTGCTCGGCGGCCCGGATCACCAGGGTGCCCTTGGGGACCTGGACTTCGACGCCGTCGATGGTGAGCGTGACGAGGTCGGTGACGGTCTTCGATGGCTCGGTCAGGGTCACGCGTGCACCTCCCTCTCGGTCGCGGGCTTGGGGGTCTTGGCCGGCTTGCCGTCGGCCCAGACGGTCGCGGCCGCCGGGTCGAACGGGCAGCGGCGCTCGGTCAGGTGCTGCTCGTACTCGGCGCGGAAGTACTGCAGCGAGGAGGAGATCGGGCTGGCCGCGCCGTCGCCGAGCGCGCAGAAGGACTTGCCGTTGATGTTGTCGGCGATGTCCAGCAGCTTCTCCAGATCGCCGTCCACGCCCTCGCCGGCCTCGATCCGCTTGAGCAACTGGACCAGCCAGTAGGTGCCTTCGCGGCACGGCGTGCACTTGCCGCAGGACTCGTGGGCGTAGAACTCGGTCCACCGGGTGACCGCGCGGACCACGCAGGTGGTCTCGTCGAAGATCTGCAGCGCCTTGGTGCCGAGCATCGAGCCGGCCGCGCCGACCCCCTCGTAGTCGAGGGGGACGTCGAGGTGCTGGTCGGTGAACATCGGGGTCGAACTGCCGCCCGGCGTCCAGAACTTGAGCCGGTGCCCGGCCCGCACCCCGCCGCTGATCTCCAGCAACTGACGCAGCGTCACGCCCAGCGGGGCCTCGTACTGGCCCGGGTTGGTGACGTGCCCGGAGAGCGAGTAGAGCGTGAAGCCCGGGGACTTCTCGGTGCCCAGCGAGGTGAACCACTCCTTGCCGCGCAGCAGGATCGGCGGCACCGAGGCGATCGACTCGACGTTGTTGACCACCGTCGGGCAGGCGTACAGGCCGGCGATGGCCGGGAACGGCGGCCGCAGCCGGGGCTGGCCGCGGCGGCCCTCCAGCGAGTCGAGCAGCGCCGTCTCCTCGCCGCAGATGTAGGCGCCGGCGCCCGCGTGCACGGTGATGTCCAGGTCGATGCCCGAGCCCAGGATGTCCTTGCCGAGGAAGCCGGCCTCGTAGGCCTCGGCCACGGCGGCGTGCAGCCGGCGCAGCACCGGGACCACCTCGCCGCGCAGGTAGATGAACGCGTGGTCGCAGCGGATCGCGTAGGAGGCGATCACCATGCCCTCGATCAGCGCGTGCGGGTTGGCGAAGAGCAGCGGGATGTCCTTGCAGGTGCCCGGCTCGGACTCGTCGGCGTTGACCACCAGGTAGTGCGGCTTGCCGTCGTTCTGCGGGATGAACTGCCACTTCATGCCGGTCGGGAAGCCGGCACCGCCGCGCCCGCGCAGACCGGACTCCTTGACCAGCGCGATCAGCGCGTCCGGGTCCATCTCCAGTGCGTTGCGCAGGCCCTGGTAGCCGTCGTGCCGCTGGTAGGTCTCCAGCGACCACGGCCGGTGGTCGTCCCAGGAGGCGGAGAGCACGGGGGTGAGCAGCTTCTCCGCGGGCTCGGTCGAGGTCATCACGCTTCCGTCCCTTCGCCCCGCGGGGCCACCACCCGGGCGCCGGGCGTGCCCGGCAGCGCCTCGCCCTTGGCGAGCCGCAGACCGGCCAGGCTCGGCGCGCCGCCGGCGCCGGACTCGTCGTTCGCACCGGCCCGCTCGTCCGGGAACCCGGCCAGGATCCGGGCCGTCTCCTTGAAGGAGCAGAGCTTGGCACCGCGGGTCGGCCGCACCTCGGCGCCCGCGCGCAGGTCATCGACCAGCTGCTTGGCGCTCTGCGGCGTCTGGTTGTCGAAGAACTCCCAGTTGACCATCACGACGGGCGCGTAGTCGCAGGCCGCGTTGCACTCGATGTGCTCGATCGAGATCTCGCCGTCGGCGGTGGTCTCGTTGTTCTTGATGCCCAGGTGCTCCTGGAGCTCGGCGAAGATCTGGTCGCCGCCGAGCACCGCGCAGAGCGTGTTCGTGCAGACGCCGACGTGGTGCTTGCCGGCCGGCCGGCGCCGGTACATCGTGTAGAACGTCGCGACGGCCGTGACCTCGGCCGTGGTCAGCTCCAACTGCTCGGCGCAGAACCGGATCCCGGTCGTGCTGACGAAACCCTCCTCGGCCTGCACCAGGTGCAGCAGCGGCAGCAGCGCCGAGCGGGCGTGCGGGTAGCGGCCGATCAGCTCGGCGGCGTCCGCGGCGAGGCGCTCGTGCACCTCGGGCGGATACGGCTTGGCCGGCATCGCCGGCAGGCCGAGTCCAACAGCGCCTGATCGAACATCGGGGCTCAACGGTCCACGCCTCCCATCACCGGGTCGATCCCGGCCACCGCCACGATCACGTCGGCCACCTGGCCGCCCTCGCACATCGCCGCCATCGACTGCAGGTTGGTGAAGGACGGGTCGCGGAAGTGCACCCGGTACGGGCGGGTGCCGCCGTCGCTCACCACGTGCACGCCGAGCTCGCCCTTGGACGACTCGACCGCCGCGTACGCCTGGCCGACCGGGACCCGGAAGCCCTCGGTGACCAGCTTGAAGTGGTGGATCAGGGCCTCCATCGAGGTGCCCATGATCTGCCGGATGTGGTCCAGCGAGTTGCCCATCCCGTCCGGCCCGACCGCGAGTTGGGCCGGCCAGGCGATCTTCTTGTCGCCCACCATGACCGGGCCGGGCCGCAGCCGGTCCAGGCACTGCTCGACGATCCGCAGCGACTGGTGCATCTCCTCCAGGCGGATCAGGAACCGCCCGTAGGAGTCCGCGCTGTCGGCGACCGCCACGTCGAACTCGTAGTCCTCGTAGCCGCAGTACGGGTTGGACTTGCGCAGGTCGTGCGGCAGGCCGGCGGCCCGCAGGATCGGGCCGGTGGCGCCGAGCGCCAGGCAGCCGGCCAGGTCGAGGTGACCGACATCGACCAGCCGGGCCTTGAACACCGGGTTGCCGGAAGCGAGTTTGTCGTACTCGTGCAGCCGGGAGCGGAGCAGCTTGACGCCCTCGCGGATCTTGTCCACGGCGCCGGGCGGCAGGTCCTGGGCCAGCCCGCCGGGCCGGACGTACGCGTGGTTCATCCGCAGGCCGGTGACCAACTCGAAGATGTCCAGGATGACTTCGCGGTCCCGGAAGCCGAAGATCATCAGCGTCGTGGCGCCGAGCTCCATGCCGCCGGTGGCCATGCAGACCAGGTGCGAGGAGATCCGGTTGAGCTCCATCATCATCACCCGCAGGACCGTCGCCCGGTCCGGGATGTCATCGGTGATGCCCAGCAGCTTCTCCACCGCGAGGCAGTACGCGGTCTCGTTGAAGAGCGGGATCAGGTAGTCCATCCGGGTGACGAAGGTGGTGCCCTGCACCCAGGAGCGGTACTCCAGGTTCTTCTCGATCCCGGTGTGCAGGTAGCCGATGCCGCACCGGGCCTCCTTCACCGTCTCGCCGTCGATCTCCAGGATCAGCCGCAACACGCCGTGCGTGGACGGGTGCTGCGGGCCCATGTTGACGATGATCCGCTCGTCGTCGGCCCGCGCGACGGCGTCCACCACCTCGCCCCAGTCGCCGCCGGTGACGGTGAAGACCCGGCCCTCGGTGGTCTCCCGGGTTCCTGCTTCCTCGAACTGAGTGCTCATCAGGAGTACGACCTCCGCTGATCGGGTGCCGGGATCTGGGCTCCCTTGTACTCGACGGGGATGCCGCCGAGCGGGTAGTCCTTGCGCTGCGGATGGCCCAGCCAGTCGTCCGGCATCATGATCCGGGTGAGCGCCGGGTGGCCCTCGAAGACGATGCCGAAGAAGTCGTAGGCCTCGCGCTCGTGCCAGTCGTTGGTCGGATAGACCTTGACCACGGAGGGGATCCGCGGGTCGGCGTCGGGCGCGGTGACCTCCAGCCGGATCAGCCGGGTGTGCGTGATCGAGCGCAGGTGGTAGACCGCGTGCAGCTCCCGGCCCACCTCGCCGGGGTAGTGCACGCCGCTGACGCCGAGGCAGAGTTCGAAGCGCAGCGCCGGATCGTCGCGCAGGGTCTGCACGGTCGCCAGCAGGAACTCGCGGGCGATCTGGAAGGTCAGCTCGCCGCGGTCCACCACGGTCTTCTCGATCACCGCGGCCGGGTTCAGCCCCTGCTCCTCCAGGGCCCCCTCCAGCTCGTCGGCCACCTCGTCGAACCAGCCGCCGTACGGGCGTTCGGCCGGCGCGGGCAGCACGATCGCGGCGGCCAGGCCGCCGAAGCCGGAGGTGTCACCGCTGCCGTGCGCGCCGAACATGCCCTGGCGCTTGCCGACCACCTCGACCGGGATCTCCCTGCGGGTCTCCGGGACGACCGGGGTCTCGTTCTGCGGGCCGTCGCTCATCGCAGCAGCCCCCGCATCTCGCTGGTCGGGGTGGCGTGCAGCGCACGCTCCTCGGCCTCGTCCTGGGCCCGGAGCTTGTTCACGCCGAGCGGCTCGTGCTGGATCTTCTGGTGCAGCTTGAGGATCGCGTCCAGCAGCATCTCCGGGCGGGGCGGGCACCCCGGCAGGTAGATGTCCACCGGGACGATGTGGTCGACGCCCTGGACGATCGCGTAGTTGTTGAACATGCCGCCCGAGGACGCGCAGACGCCCATCGAGATGACCCACTTCGGGTTGGGCATCTGGTCGTAGACCTGGCGGAGCACCGGCGCCATCTTCTGGCTCACCCGCCCCGCCACGATCATCAGATCGGCCTGCCGCGGCGAACCGCGGAACACCTCCATGCCGAACCGGGCCAGGTCGTAACGGCCGGCGCCGGTGGTCATCATCTCGATGGCGCAGCACGCCAGCCCGAAGGTGGCCGGGAAGACCGAGGCCTTTCTCACCCAGCCTGCGGCGCTCTCCACCGTGGTGAGCAGAAAGCCGCTCGGCAGCTTCTCCTCGATTCCCATCTACCCATCCCTCTCAGTGGCCTCAAATCCAGCTGATCGCACCGCAGTTGCGTGCTGCTGCGGGTGCCCTTCTAATCCCATTCCAGGCCGCCGCGCCGCCAGACGTAGGCGTACGCGACGAAGACCGTGGCGATGAACAGAAGCATCTCGACCAGCCCGAAGATCCCCAGGGCGTCGAAGCTGACCGCCCACGGGTAGAGGAAGACGATCTCGATGTCGAAGACGATGAAGAGCATCGCCGTCAGGTAGTACTTGATCGGGAACCGGCCGCCGCCCTGTGGCTGCGGGGTCGGTTCGATACCGCACTCGTAGGCTTCCAACTTGGCCCGGTTGTACCTCTTGGGGCCGGTCAGCGAAGCCATCACGACGGAGCCGACCGCGAACGCCGCCGCGATGGCACCGAGTACGAGGATCGGCGCGTAGGCATTCATCTGCCGTCGCTCCCTCCGTCCAGTCGTCCTTGACTGCAGATCGGAACCACCGGATCACTGTGGGGTGATCCGGTGATCCGGTTCCCGGGATCCACCCCATGTGAGGCAGTTCACAAGCCCGGATCGAGCGCATCCTATGCCTGTCGGCTTGTGATCTGCGACACGCGTTTCAGGACGATCTTTGTGATCTGCACCACCTCGCGAACCGGTTGCCATGGCGACAAGTCCCGAGATATGTACGCAACGAACCCAGATGGTCGCAAACTGTCATATTCATCGGCGAAGCGGCTGGTCAGAGCGGCGCGCCTATATCAACTATTCTGCTCTCATCGCAAATTTATAGGCGCAATGTTGACGTGATAGAGACCCTCACCCTCCCGGGTAAGGGCTCGCGGCAGCCGCTTGACCTTTCGTTCACAAGCTCATGCAGGCCGATGTGGCCGCCCGTGCGGAGGTCGTGCGCCGCTGGCTCGTCAGGCCGGGTCGGGCTCTGCGGCGGGGGCCGGTTCGGCCGGGGTGGGGAGGGTGGCGCGGCGGCCGGCTTCGGTGGCGAGGAGGACGAGCAGGCCGCCGAGCAGCGCGGGTGCGCTGAGGCGGTCGCCGCCGAGCGCGATGCCGAAGACCGCAGCCCAGAGCGGCTCGGTGCCGAGCAGCAGGCTCACCCGGGACGGCGAGGTGGCCCGGACCGCCCACATCTGGACGAAGAACGCGAAGAGCGTGCAGAACAGCGCCAGGTAGAGCAGCAGTGCCCACTGCGCCGGCCCCCAGGCCGCCGCCAGCCGCCACGGCGGCGGCCCGCCGAACGGGCTCGCCAGCACGAACACCAGCGCGGCGCTCGCCAGTTGCACCCAGGTCAGGGCGAGTGAGTCCACCCCGCGCAGCGCCCGGCTGCGGGACATCGCGAGCACGTGCCCGGTCCGCAGCACGGCCGCGCCGAGCACCAGCAGGTCCCCCAGCGAGGGCGGCCGCAGGCCCGACCCCTCGGTGAGCAGCCCGACCCCGAGCAGCGACAGAGCGGCCGCCCCGAGGAACGCGCGCGGCACGGGCGTGCGGCGCACCGCGCTCTCGGCGAGCGGCGTGAAGATCATCGTCAGGCTGATGATCAGCCCGGCATTCGTTGCCGAGGTGTGCACCACCCCGTAGCTCTCCAGCAGGAAGATCCCGCCCAGGATCCCCCCGAGCACCGCCGCCCCCCGCCACTGCGCCCACCCGAGCGAGCGCAGCCCGCGCCACGCGAACACCGCGAGCAACGGCAGCACCAGCGCGAACCGCAGCACCAGCATCGGCACCACGGTGCCGGCACTGGTCAGGTGCTTCACCGCGAGGAAGCTGGACCCCCACACCACGGCGACCGCGAGCAGCGGCACGTCCGCGAACCGGGCGAACCGGCCGGCGGTCGACGCTTGTGAACCGGTGCGCATGCGGGCTCCATCCCGAGGGGTCCGGCTGATCCTTTCGCAGAGCCGCCCGGATGATCAACGGGATTTCCGAACCCGGCGACTACATCCGAGCTACTGTGGATGTCATGACCGTGGCCTACGAGGACGTGCCGTTCAGTGAACTGCTCCACCATCCGGCGGCGACCACACGAAGACTGGACGCCGTCCGCGCGCTTCGGCTGCGGCGCCGTGACGCGGGGGACCTCGCGCTGATGCGGGTCGAGCAGATGGAGCGTGACGCCTCGGTCGTCGACTTCACCTCGCGCCTGCTCGCCGGACTCGTGCGAACCGGGAACATCGACGCCCTGCGCCAGGCACTTCCCGAGGCGCTGCCCTGGTGCACGTTCCTGCCCGCCGAGGACGTCGACACGCTCCTGCTGGAGCTGGTGGACACGGCGCGCGGTGCGGTGGCCCTGGACAACCTTGCCCCGATCGCGCTGCTGCTCACCCAGTGGCAGCACAGCGCGGAGATCCACGCCGACCCCGCCCTGCTGGCGCTGCTGACCCGCGAGCCCGACGGCGATCTCGGCCCAGTCCCCGCACCGGGGGCCACCGAGTGAGCCCCAAGCGAGGGGACCGGGCCGCTCCCCCACCCATCGGTGTCGAGTACGACCTCCGGTTCGCCAACGCCGAAGCGGCCGAAGGCTGGGAACAGCTGAGCCGGCAGGCGGCCGGAAACCTGCGTCGTGCCTTCGAGAGGATCCGCTCCACACCTCGGGCGACGGACATCCCGGACCGCCAGCACAGACTCAAGGGCAAGCTCGGCAGCGGGATGTTCAAAGGGCACGAGCTGGAGCGGTGGCAGTACGAGGTCACCAGCGGGGGCCGGATCTGGTACCTGATCGACGACACCGACCGAACAGCCTGGATCACCTACGCGGGGACCGGCCATCCGAAGGCCACGGACTGACTGCCGCTCTGTTCTGACGTGGCGAGGGAGTCGCCGTCGGCCAAGATCAAGAGACCCTCTAGCATCTGCGATCGCCGACCGAACCGGATCGACGACGCCTGTGAAGAGGACCCCCGTGAGACTGCTGATCGTGACCGGCTACGCCCTCGCCCTCACCCTGCTGGTGCTGGGCACGCTGATCCTGAATGTCTTCGGCCTGGGCGACGGGGGCCGGCTGCTGATGACGCTCGTCGAGTTCGTCGCCGGACTGCTGGTGCTCAGCATCGTGATGGCGGCGCTGCCCCGCCGGCTCCAGCAGCAGATCGCGGGTGCCCAGCCCACCTCCGCGATGATGCGCCGCCGGGTGGACCGTCTGCTGATCGCCCTCGGCGGCATCGCCCCGCGCACCGCCCGCGCGGACATCGCGGCGCTCGCGAGCGGCGTCCCGCTGTACGCGCGAGCCGTGCGGATCGACGGCCCGCGCCCCGCGGTCGGCATCCTGCTGCTGGAGCGCCCGAAGGGCGGCCGGCCGGTGCTCCGCTGGCGCCAGGGCCTGACCGTGGCGGCGGTCCCGGGGCCGTACACGGTGACCGAACTGCAGAACGTCCCGGTCACGCGCGGGGCGCGGATGCTCAAGGCCACCAGCACGGCATGGATCGGCGAGGAGCTGAACCTGCAGCTGACCCCGATGGACCTCGAGGTGCTGAACCACCTGGTGACGGCAGCGGCCTGATCCGCCCGACGGCCGCACCAGCGCGCGCAGTCGGAGCTGTCACCCGCTGTCCCGGGTCACCAGGAACGCCTGCAGCTCGGCGAGTTGCTCGGCGCTGAACGCCCGCTTGGGGAGTGCCGCGACGGCCGTCCGGTTGAGGAAGAGGAAGAAGTACTCCGCGTCCTCCTCCACCTTGGGCAACTGGGCCCACACCAGGTTGACTTCGCCATCGGGGGCCGTGAAGACGATCCGCTCGGGCGTCAGGACCGCCTCCAGGAGCGCCGGGCCGTTCGGCTGCTCCGGAGTCGCGGCCCGCTTCAGCCGCACCAGCCGCACCACCAGCACCACGACCGGAAACAGCACGGCGAAGGACGGCGGAGTACCCCGGCTCACCACCACGTACGCCGCCCCGAGCACCAGCACCGCGGCCAGGCGGATCATGAGCTGTCTTCGTGCCCTGCGGGTGCCCACCCGCAGGGCTCTGGCGATGTCCTCGAAGGTCTCGTAGTACGACACGGTGATCTGCATGCTTCCCCCCGAAATCACTGCACCGAAGCGCATCGTGACAGATCAATCGGGGGGCCAACAGCCCATCCGCAGAGGCGTCTTGGGCGACCTACTCGACCGGCGCGGCCGCCGTCTCCGAGACCGCCTCCGCCGCCACCGCGCCCGCCGGATTCCGCAGCCCCACCAGCGCGTACAGCCCGCCCAGCACCACCAGCACCGCAGCGACGGTCAGCACGGTGTCGATCCGCCCGATGTGCAGCCCGCCCAGGTCCGCGTGGAATCCGGTCAGCACGGTGCTCGCGAGCCAGCCGGCCAGGCCCATGCCGATCACGTTCGCCAGCTGCTGCACCGGGGTGGCCAACGAGAAGACCCGGCCCAGGAACTGCTCGGGCACCGCACCGATCAGCAGCGGTGCGATCGCCGCGTTCAGCATGGCGAGCGGCGGGCCGAGCAGCGCGAGCAGGATCAGCGCCGGCACGAACGAGGTCATCCGCGCGTAGGTGATGAGCAGCAGCCCCATCAGCAACAGCCCGGCCGGGAACGTGCGGTGCAGGCCGAACTTGGCGCCCAGCGGAGCCGCCACCGCCGATCCGGCCAGCAGCCCGATGCCCAGCGCCATGTCCAGCGTGCCGTACCACTTGACGCCCGTGTGCAGGTTGTCGGTCACGAAGAAGACGTTCACCGTGCTGAGCGCCCCGACCCCGATGCTGATCAGCGCGATCACCGCCAGCATCACCCGCACCACCTTGTTGCCCGCCGCCACCCGCAGGCCCTCGGTGAGCTCGGCGCGGAAGTTCGGCGCCTCCAGCACCTCGGGCAGCTCGCGCGGCTGCGTCCGGATCGCCCGGACCAGCAGGAACGAGACCAGGTAGGAGAGCGCGTTGGCGGCCAGCGCCCAGCGCACCCCGGCGGTGAAGAGCAGCGGCGCGGCCAGCGGCGGGCCGAGGATCGAGGCGATCGCCTGGGTGGACTGCTCGATGCCGGCCGCCTTCACCCGCAGCTCGCTGCCGACCACGTCGCCGATGATCGCGAACCGGGCCGGGTTGAAGAACTGCGAGACGGCGGTGTTGAGGAAGACCGCCAGGTAGACGACCGCGACCATGACGCCGGTCGGCACGGTGCCACCCGGCAGGAACGCCAGCACCGCGACCGCGCCGATCAGCGCGGCCCGGATCAGGTCGGTGCCGAGCATGGTCCGGCGCAGGTCCCAGCGGTCCACGTACACCCCGGCCAGCGGAGCGACCAGCAGCGTCGCGACGGCGACGGTGATCAGCAGTCCGGAGACGGCGGCCGGCGCGTAGGAGCGGCCGGCCAGCAGCTGGGTGCCGATCCAGAGCGTCAGCGTCGTGTCGAAGACGAAGTCGCCGACCTGCGAGACGGCCTGACCGCCCCAGAGCAGGGTGAAGTTGCGGTTGATGAGGAGCACAGGCGGAATCCTGGCACGAACGTTTGTTTGCTGAACAGGCATCAACAGGAATAACGTCCGGCACTCCTGGGCATGAGGGTGTGGACATGTCACCCTTGTCACTCGCGCCGCCTGCTATCCGCCCGCTATCACCCCCCGCCGTCCCGCCGTCCTGAGAGGTCCTCACATGGCCCGTACGCGCCTCGCCGTCGCCGCAGCCGCCGCCACCCTGGTGCTCTGCGCGACCAGCGCCGCCTCCGCCGCGACCGTCAGCCCCGACGCCCGGCCCGCGCCCGCCACCGCGGCCGCCCCGACCGGCACGGCGCCCAACTGCGGCTACACGGCCTCCGTACCGGCCGACGACTTCAAGGGCATCCCGGTCTTCGACGCCGCGAAGGCCGCCCGCCCGTACCACGCGGTGCTGCGCACCAGCCAGGGCACGGTCACCTTCCAGGCCCTCACCGCGCAGGCCCCCTGCACCACCTTCTCGTTCCGCTTCCTCGCCGAGCACGAGTACTACGACCGCACCCACTGCCACCGCCTCACCACCCAGCGGCTCTGGGTCCTCCAGTGCGGCGACCCGACCGGCACCGGCAGCGGCGGCCCCGGCTACTCCTTCAACGACGAGAACCTGACCGGCGCCACCTACCCGGCCGGCACCGTCGCGATGGCGAACGCCGGGCCGAACACCAACGGCAGCCAGTTCTTCATCGTCTGGAAGGACACCAAGCTCTCGCCCGCCTACACCCCGTTCGGCAAGATCACGAGCGGGATGGACGTCCTGCAGAAGATCGCCGCCGGCGGCGAGGACGACCAGAACGGCCCGGGCGACGGCTTCCCGACCCTCCCGGTCAACATCGACAAGGTCCGGATCACCAACCGCTGATCCCCCGCCCGCCGTTGCCGGCTCCCCCGCCCCACCGCCCGGTCGGGGGAGCCGGCAGCGGTACGTTGACCGGATGCCGACCATCCTCGACGCCACCGAGCTGACCGCCACCCCGGACCTCGCCGCCGGGTTCGCCGATGCCGCGCACCTGATCCTGGCCGACCTGGTCCGCGCGGGAGCCGCGCTCGGCTGGGTGGACCCGCCGTCGCGCGAGGAGGTCGGACGGCTGCTCGACGACGTGCTCGGCGCGGTGCGGTCCGGGGACGGCGCGCTGCGCGCGGCGTACGTCGACGGGCGGCTGGCCGGGCTGGGCTACTGGCTGCGGTACGCCCGGCCGACCCACCGGCCGCACGCCGACCTGGAGAAGCTCGCGGTCGCCGCCGCCGCGCAGGGGCACGGCGTCGGGCGGGCGCTGACGGCCGCACTGGTCGACGACGCCCGGCGGGCGGGCATCGAGGTGCTCACCCTCGACGCCCGCGGCGACAACGCCAACGCGCTGCGGCTCTACCGGTCGCTCGGCTTCACCGAGTACGGCCGGCTGCCCGACTTCGTCGCGGTCGGCGAGCGCCGCTACGACAAGGTCTTCTACATGCGCGACTTCCGCCGGAGCCGCTGAGCCGACTGCCGCTTACGCCTTACGCGTTCGGCGCGACCCGGGCCAGGCCGTTGATGATCCGGTCCATCGCGTCGCCACCCGTGGGGTCGGTCAGGTTCGCGAGCAGCTTCAGCGTGAAGCGCATCAGCATCGGGTGGGTGAGCCCGCGCTGGGTCGCGATCTGCATCACCTTCGGGTTGCCGATCAGCTTCACGAACGCGCGGCCGAGCGTGTAGTAGCCGCCGTAGACGTCCTTCAGCACCGTCGGGTACGCCTGCAGCGCCCGCTCACGCCCACCCGGGGTGACCCGGGCGTGGGCCTGCACGATCGTGCGTGCCGCGATCTGGCCGGATTCCATCGCGTAGGCGATGCCC
Organism: Kitasatospora sp. NEAU-69; assembly: GCF_057158765.1. Taxonomy (NCBI): domain Bacteria; kingdom Bacillati; phylum Actinomycetota; class Actinomycetes; order Kitasatosporales; family Streptomycetaceae; genus Kitasatospora; species Kitasatospora sp. NEAU-69. The sequence continues at coordinate 197,726 of NZ_JBWXUE010000015.1, read as the reverse complement.
TCGCCGTTGAACGGGTTGACCATGCCGCCGGCGTCGCCGACCAGCAGCAGGCCGCGGGTGTAGTGCGGCTGCCGGTTGAAGGCCATCGGGAGCGCGGCGCCGCGGATCGGGTCGGTCATGTTCTCCGGCGTGTAGCCCCACTCGGCGGGCATGTTCGCGCACCAGGACTTGAGCACGTCGCGCCAGTCCAGCTCGCCGAAGGCGGGCGAGGAGTCGAGGATGCCCAGGCCGACGTTGGACGTGCCGTCGCCCATGCCGAAGATCCAGCCGTAGCCCGGCAGCAGCTTCTTCTCGCCACCGCGGGTGTCCCACAGCTCCAGCCAGGACTCCAGGTAGTCGTCCGAGCTGCGCGGCGAGGTGAAGTACGTCCGGTACGCGACACCCATCGGGCGGTCCTCGCGCCGGTGCAGGCCCATCGCGATCGAGAGCCGGGTCGAGTTGCCGTCGGCGGCCACCACCAGCGGCGCGCGGAACTCCACCTCCCGCTTCTCGGTGCCGAGTCGGGCCTGCACGCCGATGATCCGACCGGTCCGCTCGTCCAGCACCGGGCCGCTGACGTTGCACTTCTCGTACAGCCGGGCGCCGGCCTTCTCGGCCTGACGGGCCAGCAGCTCGTCGAAGTCGGCCCGCTTGCGGACCAGCCCGTAGTCCGGGAACGAGGAGAGCTCCGGCCAGTCCAGCTCCAGCCGGACACCGCCGCCGATGATCCGCAGGCCCTTGTTGTGCAGCCAGCCGTTCGAGGTGGACACGTCGATGCCCATGTCGACCAGCTGCTTGGTCGCACGCGGCGTCAGACCGTCGCCGCAGACCTTCTCGCGCGGGAACTCGGTCTTCTCCAGCAGCAGCACGTCCAGACCCGCCTGGGCCAGGTAGTACGCAGTGGTCGCGCCGGCCGGACCGGCCCCGACCACGATGACGTCCGCGGTGCTCTCCACAGCAGTGCTCTCGACGGCGGTCTCGGTCACGGCTGGCACTCTCCTGAGAACTGCTGCGGGGCAGGCCGCGCGGGCCCGCCGACTGACCGCAGCAGTCTACGGGGTGGGCGTCGCCACAGGCCGGGCGACTGTCCACAGGTCCTCGAACCGCTGGATCCGCTTGGCCAGAGTCGTCTCGCTGCGCTCCAGCCAGGTGCGGGCGATCGGGCGGTGGTCGTTCGTCCCGGAGACCTCGTCGATGCCCACCTCGTAGATCACCGCGCCGTCGAAGACGATGTAGTCGGGGTTGGCGCCGAGCGCCCAGGTCGGCAGGTCGGCGGTGGAGACGGTGCGGACGCTGATCCCCAGCGCCGCCTGGGTCAGGCCGACCCGCAGGATCTCCGCGATCACGGCCGTCTCCGCCTCGTCCATCACGAAGACCCGCCGCACCGGCACGCCGCGGCGCACCGCCGCCCGCTGCGCCGCCAGGTAGCGGCGGCCGACCTCGGTGGTCCAGTAGCCGAGGTCGATCGAGGTGCTGACGGCGTCGATGCTCAGCACGGCACTGTGCGTCAGCCGCAGCAGCCAATCCTGGTCCTCGCCCTCGTAGACGGCCCGACCGACCTGGAGTTGGCGCAGGGTCAGCGCGGTCCAGCCGATCTCCTTCTCGACGAAGGAGCGCATGATCGGCGGCAGCTCCTCGCTGAGCTGCGAGGCGTTGCGGATCAACTGGCCGACCACGCCGTTGCCCAGCCAGGACCTCTCCATGGTGCGGAACAGCTGGGTCGCCTCGCCGACCCGGTCGAACTCGTCCTCGACGAGCGAGCGCATCGCCCGGTGGTGCTCGCCGAGCGCCTCCTCCAGGCTGGTCAACCGCTCCTCGAACTCCACCAGGAACTCGACCAGCAGCGCGATCCCGCCGACCAGCAGCGAGAGGTTGACGCCTTCGATCATGGACTGCTTGGTCATCTCGGTGATCGCCAGCGTGATGCCGCCCGAGATGGAGGCGGTGAGGATCTTGCGCAGCAGCGGCGGCATCCGCCGCTCCGCTTGGCCCCGGTGCTGTTCGTGTGCCACGTCGGTACCCCCCGTACGTGCGGAAAGAACGCGGAAGGAGCAGGGTCAGGCTCCCTGGTGGGTGTGCGCCGGCAGGCCGACGGCCTGCAGCGCGAGGTGATCGCGGATGCGCTGGACGCCGGCCCCCCACTGGCGGCTGAATCCGGGGCGGACCTCCAGGCTCTCCCAGACCGGGGCGAGCGCGTGGTCCACCCGCGCACCGGGCATCCACAGGTGCAGCAGGTGGTTGACCGCGGGGCGCAGCCGCAGCAGCGGCTCCGGGCCCGGAGCCGAGCCCAGGCCGCTGCGCTCGATCTGCTGGACGAGCGTGGTCAGCAGCCAGTCGTGCCGGGCCAGGTCCTCGGCGAACGCGGCCACCGCGGGCGCCGCGGCCGGCTCCAGCTCGGGGAGGGTGAGCCGGAGCGTGCGCAGCGTGCCGTCCTCCACGGTGAACCAGGCGCCGGCGGGCGAGCCCTGGACGGCCGCCCAGCGCAGCCGGGTGCGCCGGGAGCGGAAGGGTGCGCGCCGGTCCAGCCCGGGGCGGCCCTGGAGCTCGGTCAGCAGGCGCTCGGCAATCGCGCCCAGGTCCAGAGCCGGGCCCGGATCCAGGCCCGGATCCCGCTGCCGACCCGCGCCGTCCGCCGCGCCGGCGCCGAGGTAACCGCCGACCAGGTCCGTCGCACCGAACCGCCCGAGCGGCTCCACCGCCCCCGGCCGGGCCAGGTAGTGGCCCCAGGGCAGCCGGATGCTGCCGCCCGCGGCGCCGATCCGGGCCCGCACCGAGGCCTGCACCAGCCGCCCCTCGGTCAGCACCGCCCGGGAGGTCGCGGTTCCGACGCCGCGCACCGCCCGGCCGGCCACGCTCGGCAGCGCGCAGTCCACACCGGTCAGCAGCTCGGGCGAGAGGACCTGGCTGTTCGGCCGCTCCGAGCTGCGCACCCGCTCGCCGTGCCGCAGGTTCAGCAGCTGGACGGCCGCGGCGCGCGGCAGCTCCACCGAGTGCTGGAGCAGTCCGGTGCGCACCTCGCCCAGCAGGATCAGCGGCTCGCCGGCCCGCGCAGCCTCAGCCCGCGCAGAATCAGCCCGCGCAGCCTCGGCACGTACCACCCCGGCCCGGGCCGCCTTCCCGGCCGCGGCCGCCCCGGTACCCGCCGTCATGACGCACCGTGGAAGACGTACCCGACCCGCTCCGCGATCGCGTCCGGCAGCACCAGCCCCTCCCGTCCGGCCCGGTCGGCGAGCTGCGCGAGCACCGGGTCCTCGGCCGACCACTGGTCCAGCACCACCCGCACCGCGTGCTCGATCGACAGGAACCGGCCCGCCAGCACCGAGACCGTCCGGTACGCCGTGAACGGATCGGCGGCCGGGTTGAGCCGGACGATCGGCGGCAGGCCGTCCCAGGAGTCGGGGAAGGCCTCGCCGCGTGGCACGGGTGCCAGCACCTCGCGCCCCTCGTCCCGCAGCAGGCCCAGCCGCAGCAGCTGCCAGACCGCCGCCAGGAACGGGCAGGACCAGGTGCGCCGGCCGCCCTGCTCGTCCCAGAGCTCGACGTCCAGGAAGACCGAGTGCCGGCGGGCCTCGCTCTCGCGCGGCGGCCGCCAGCCGGTGGCGGCCCGCATCGCCTCGGCGGGCGCGGACGGCGAGCGCTCGCCGTTGCTCAGCCAGCCGGTCTCGGCGACCGGCGGGCGGCCACCGGTGCTGCCGGGCGGCGGGGCCGGCACCAGCCGGCTCTCCACCAGCTTGGCCGGGTGCACCGGGCCACCGGCCGTGACCGCCTCGGCGCAGGCCGACTCGCGCGCCAGGTAGTCGATCACCAGCCCCGACTCGGCCGCCTGCTCGATCAGTTGGGGCACCACCTCGGCCGGCGAGGAGAACCGGGTGAAGTAGTCGTCCACCAGGAAGCAGGTGCTGATCCGGCGCCGCCGGCCGGCCGGGACGGCGCAGGCGGCCCGCGCCGCGTCCGCCCATGGCCGGACCCGGGCGAACTGCTCGCGCAGCCGCTGCGGCCCGGCCGCGAAGTCCTCCATGTACAAGTGGCCCAGCTCCAGGGAGAGATGGGACAGCGGAAGCGCCGCGGTCCGCGGGTCCGAGGAGACCTCACGGAAGGTCGTGTCGATCGGTTCCTGCTCCGCCCTGGCCCCCATCACTCCCCCTCACTCCCTCTCACAATGGCGACTCCCAGCGCTGGTCGTCGGTGAGTCCGGCGGCCAGGTCCGCGAATGCCTGCACGGTCTCCAGGTTGGCCACCTGGCTGGTCAACACGTCGTCGTCGGTGATGAGTTGCTCACGCCACTGGAGCACCGGATCGAGAGGCACGCTGCCCAGGGTGCGAGTCGGGCCGAGCCGGTGCTCGCCGGCCAGCCGGGTCAGGTCCCCGTCGCAGATGCTCAACCAGAGTGCCTGGGCCGGGCGCAGGCTGCTGAACATCGGCGAGGCCGCCTCCGGCACGGCCGCCCGGACGAACCGGACCGACTCCCGCAGCCGGTCCTCGTCGTGTCCGCCGAGTGCTCCGATCGCCATGATGCCCCGGTCGCCGTAGACCAACCCCGCTGCGGCGATGATGTGTTGACGGGTCCACCGGTGGAAGACCAGCCACCGGGAGGCGAGCCCGGCCAACTCCGGCCGCGAGGTGGCCTCCAGCACCAGCTGCGCGGCGTACGAGCGCCCGGCGCTCAGGTCGACCAGGATGATCTCGAACTCCTCCGCCAGCCGCAGGAAGAGCTCGCAGCAGCGGCGCAGGGTGTCCGGGCCGGGCGTGAACTCGCCGCCGCCGCGGTCACCGGCCAGCAGCTCCAGCCGGCCGGCGCCGGTCGGGCGCGGGCGCAGACCGGAGTTCTCGGTCTCGGCCCAGATGTCGACACGGCGCGGCTCGGCCACGTCCCCGCGCAGGTACGAGTGCAGGCCGCCGCGTTCGACCCCGCGCTGCGCACTGGGGACGTCGAAGACCGCGGCGCTGGTCGGCGAGCCGAAGTCGAAGTCGAGGTAGCAGACGTCGTCCCCGCCGAGCGCCCGCCGGTAGGCGATGTTGGCGCTGGTGACGGAGCGTCCGGTGCCGCCCTTGTCGGAGATCGCGAAGATCAGCACCGCTCAGTCCCCCCAGGATGCCGAGCGCCGGGCGGCGGCCAGCTCGTCCAGCGAGCCGAGCACCTGGTAGGCCAGCGCGCAGGCGGCGCCGGGCCGGTCGCGGAGCATCCGGCGAGCCCGCTGCAACCGGGCCTCGGCCTGCCGGAGCATGCTGTGCACCGAGGCGAACCCGCCGCCGGCCACCTGCATCAGCTCCCGGTCGAGCTGGTGGTCGGCTTCGCTGAGCAGGTCGGTGGCCAGGTCGATCAGCCGGGAGCTGCGGATCGGACTCTGCGCGATCATCCGGGAGGCCGCGACCAGGCTCTCCACCACCCGCTCGGTGATGCTCCAGGAGAGCTCGCGGCCCTCCACGCCGAGTTGCGGGTAGACGTTGCTCATGTCGTCCCAGAGCCGGGCGCCCTCTCCGGTGCCGATCCGGCGCTCCCAGAGCTGGTCCATCACGCCCTCGGCGAGCCGGACCAGCCGGTCGTGCGAACCGATGTTGCGGGAGAGTCCGCCGAGTTGGATGGTCCGCTTGAGCAGCTGGGCCGAGAAGTCGGCGACCGACCAGCGCAGCAGCGGGCCCAGCCGTTCGCTGCCGAGCAGCGTCAGTGGCACGCCCGGGTAGTGCAGCGAGAGCGCGGTGTCGCCGGGCACCAGCTGCCGGGTGGTCTTGGAGCGCATCGCCAGCTCCTCCAGGACCGTCACCGTCCGGGTCAGGTCGTCGTCGTTGGCCCGGCGGCGCTGCAGGTCCTGCACCACGATCGAGCTGACCAGCAGACTGAAGTAGAGCGACTGCTGGCGGTCCGTGGTGCGCCAGGGGATGTTCTCCAGCGGCCAGGCCTGGTCGTCGAACCGGGCCAGCGTCGACCAGTACTGCTGGGTGAGCTCCCAGCGCAGCCGCAGCGCCTGGGACATCCGCTGCTGGCCCTCGTTGAGCAGGCCGAGGGTCAGCGTGCGCTCGGAGAAGAGGTCGGCGATGCCGTCCAGCGCGACCACGGTGAAGTACAGGTACGGCACGGCGTCGGCCACGCCGTCCGGCTGGACCCCGACCTGCTCGGTGGTGTCCACCGGCGGTGCGTTCTCCAGCACGCCCCAGGACCAGCCGCACTCGAACAGCAGGTTCTCGTTCTCCAGGTCACCGGTATTGGTCAGGCCGATCGTGAAGTAGTCGCGGATGGTGGCGCGCAGCGGCTGCAGCCGCCGCTGCAACTGCTGGACGACGGACCGGTTCGGCGCCCCGGTCCGGTTGATCATCTCGACCAGCGCGGCGCCGCGCTCCGAGTCGGCCTCGAAGACGTTCACCGCGAAGCAGCGCAGCAGGGCGGCCATCGCGGCCGACAGCCGCGCGCTGGTCGCCTCCTCCAGTTCGGCGACCTTGCGGCGCAGGTCGGGTCTGGTCACCTTGGGGGTGAAGACCTTGAGGAAGCCGAGCGTGGCGAGCGAGAGCGTGATCGACATCGAGTACGCGTCCACCACGCCGAGCGCCCGCTGCTCCGGCGTCACCGGCACCCCGGGCTCGGCGCTGTCGAAGTAGTCGCCCCCGGCGAACGTGGGCGTGTCGCCGTCGCGGTGGCGCGCCATGTAGCCGGTGATGCTGTCGATCAGCACCCGGGGGATCTCGACGCTGTCGCCGAGCTTGCGCAGCGCCGCCAGCACGTCCTCGGCGGTCTCGTCCGGCACGTCCAGGCCCAGCGCCGGAACCTCGGTGGCGGGATACAGCAGGCAGAGCAGCTGCTCCGCGTCGCTGACGCTGTTCGGCACGGCGCCGGCCGGGCCGCCCTCACCGCCCTCACCGGTGTCGGCGAGCCGGCCGTGCCGGCCCTGCGCGGCGACCGCCTCCCAGAGCTCCAGCAGTTGCTGGCGTGGTTTGATCCGCACCTCTCACCCCTGCCTCGGTGGGTCTGCCCGGTCCGCCGCCCCGGTCCGTTACGGGCGCATCCGCCCCAGCGCCAGCACCATGCCGTCGTATCCGGCGCGCACCCGGTCCTCGGGCGGGAGAACGACCGTCTTGACCACCAGACCCTCTATGGCGTGCCGGTCCAGACTCGCCGATACGTGGCTGCTGTCCACCTCGCACGCGGGGAAGTCCAGCGCACCGACGTCGTAGCCCTTCGAGTTCATCATGAAGGCCACCGCGAACGGCGCGCCGGGGCTCAGCGCCTCGGCGAACCGGTCCACCGCGCTCTCGAACTCGTCGCTCGCGGTGGAGAGTGATTCGGCGACGAAGAACATGGTGCCGATGCCGGCGGGCTCGTCCGGCAGGTCGGTGAACAGGTCGCCCTGGAGCACCCGGACCCGGCCGGCCAGCAGCGCGCGCGGGTCGCCGAGATCGCGGTAGACCGGGCGGTCCGCCAGAAGCCGCCAGAACTGATCCCAGTTCGCGCCGTACGCCGCGACCTCACCACGCAGCCAGGCGACACTGCGCGCGGAGCGTTCGAAGAGGGTGAGCCGCGAACACCAGGGCAGCATCGCCAGCGCCGGGTAGAGATTGGTCCCGGTGCCGACGTCCAGGCCGTGCAGGCCGCCGCCGGGGTGGTGCTCGAAGTGCTCGGCGAAGTGCTCGCGGACGAGGGTCAGGATCTCCCGGTCCTCGGGGAGCAGCTTGCTGTAGTTCTTCTCGAGGTAGGCGTCGGCGTCGAAGGCGTCCCAGTCGGCGTCCCCGTTCCGCCGTCTGTCATCGGTGTCCGACGGCTGGGCCTCGCCTTCGGGTTCGACCTCAGGGGTGCTCTCAGCCGCCGCGGGCAGGACGTTCATGCGCACAGCCTGCACCGGCTGACCCCCCGTCAACTCTTTTGATACGTCAGGATCTTGAGCGCATCATTCACTCGATGGAGGGTCAAGGATAGCGTCCCGCAGGAGCCTTGTGGAGTACTCGCCGGGCACGGAGAATACCCGTCAGGACACTCTCAGCCACTGCTTCACAGCAAATCTCACCGAGTCAAGCCGGGTGAAAGGCCAGGATGTGCCAGAGTTCACGCGAACGAGTGAGGCGAGCGAAGCGGGTCGAGTACGGCTTGCGACCGAGACCGATCTGGCGGGGATCGCGAGGCTCGACCGGGCGATCTTCGGGCGGCACGCCTACCCGTACTTCGTCCTACGGCAGAACTTCGACGTGCACGGCGGCCGGCTGCTACTGCTGGAGCAGGGCGGCGAGCTCGTCGGCTACAACATGCTCGCCACCACGTCCGACGGGCAGCTGAGCTGGGTGCTGGGCCTGGGCGTGCTGCCCCGGGCCCGCCGCCACGGCAACGCCCGCCGGCTGCTGACCGACGGGCTGGAGCTGCTGGCCGCCGACAAGGTCGCCGAGGTGCGGCTCAGCGTCGCACCGGACAACGAGTCGGCGCTGCGCCTCTACCGCTCGCTCGGGTTCCGCGACCTGCGCGTCGATCCGGAGTACTTCGGGCCCGACGGCGCGCGGCTGATCATGGCCCTGCAGCTACGGGACTGACGGCCGACCACCGGCCCGGGAAGGCCTGGTGCTCAGGCCTTGGTGCCGCGGTGCAGGGCGACGATGCCGCCGGTCAGGTTGCGCCAGGCGACCTTGGTCCAGCCGGCCTGCTGGAGCTTGGCGGCCAGGGCGGGCTGGTCCGGCCAGGCGCGGATCGACTCGGCGAGGTAGACGTACGCGTCGGGGTTGCTGCTGACCTTGGTGGCCACCGGCGGCAGCGCGCGCATCAGGTACTCGGTGTAGACGGTGCGCAGCGGCGTCCAGGTCGGGGTGGAGAACTCGCAGATCACCACGCGGCCGCCGGGCTTGGTGACCCGGTACATCTCCTCCAGGGCGGCCTCGGTCTCGTGCACGTTGCGCAGCGCGAAGGAGATCGTGACCGCGTCGAAGGAGGCGTCGGCGAACGGGAGCTTCGTGGCGTCGCCGGCGGTCAGCGGCAGTTCGGGGTGGCGCTTCTTGCCCTCGGTGAGCATCCCGATCGAGAAGTCGCACGGGATGACCCTGGCGCCGGCCTCGACGAACGGCAGGGAGGAGGTGCCGGTGCCCGCGCCCAGGTCGAGCACCAGGTCGTCCGGGCCCGCGCCGACCGCGTCGGCCACCGCGCGGCGCCACAGCCGGGTCTGGCCGAGCGAGAGGACGTCGTTGGTCAGGTCGTACTTGGCCGCGACGTCGTCGAACATGGCGGCGACTTCGTGCGGCTGCTTGTCCAGGGATGCTCGGGTCACGCACCCCATTCTTCACCCTGGCTGCCGCGCCGCTGCGCCGGGGCTCGGCGCGGCGCCGCGAGGCGGCTCGGCGCAGTGGGCGACGGCTCAGCGCACGGCGGCTCAGCGCAGTGCGCGGCGGCCGCCCTTGCGGCGGCGCCGGGAGCGTTTGCCGTGGGTGATCGCCGGCATCCCCTCGGCCAGCGCCTCGGTGGCCAGCGCGACCGTCGCGTACACCCGGGACTCCCGGGCCCGGAAGACCACGTTGCGCCGGTGCCGCAGGATCCGCAGCACGCAGAGCGCGCAGATCAGCAGCGCGGTCGGCACGCTGATCTGGGCCAGCCGCACCCCCGCCGCCTGCGGGTAGTGCTGGTGGCAGACCCGGACCGCGCCCGCGTCCTGCGCCGCGTGCTCCAGGCAGATCGGGTCGCCGACCTTGGCGTCGTCCGGCAGCTTGAGGTCGGCCGCCCGGTGCTGCTGCCCGTCGGCCCGGTAGCTGACCCCGCTGTACGTCGCGCTGCCGCCGGGCAGCTGCGTGATGGTGCCCTGGACCTGCACCGGGTGCGCGCCGATCTTGTCCGCGAGGTCCGCCTGCCGCCAGCCCAGCACGCACATGCCGAGCGCGACCACGGCGCTGAGCACCGCCGCGAGGTACCAACCTCGGCCGATCCTGGGGGCGGTGGCGGACGGGGATCGCATGGGTGTGCGGGACCTGGCTTCCCGTGAGGGGCGGGTTGGAGAGGCCCGCCCACCTGGGAGGAGTCAGCGGGGCCGAACCGGGATCGTAACTGCTGGCGCCCCCTCAGGTCACGGCGAGGGCGGATCAGGGCATCGGCCGGGGAGCGCAGTTCGACTGCGGACGGGCCTTGCGGGAGAACGCTGATGGCCGCTCAGGGCCGGGTTTCAGCGGGTCCGGTGCAGCAGGCGACCGGCCAGGACGGTGCCGAGGCAGCGTGAGGTCACGCGATCGTCGGACTGTTCGGATTGTTCGAAGATGGCGAAATCCGCCCGATCTCCGACCGTAAGCGACCGGTACGGCACCCCATGCAGCCCCTCGGCCCGCTCCTCGCCCACCGCAGTACTCGGCAGCTCGGACGGCGACAGCACCAGCAACCCCGAGCGGCTCACCGCCGTCCGGATCGCCGGCAGCTCGAACGGCCCGGCCAGCGCCGTCGTCCCGTGCGCCAGCATCCGCTGGAGCCCGCGCCGGGCGCTGCCGCCCAGACCCCCGTAGTGCGAGTCGGGCAGCTCGACCGGCAGCGGCAGCGGCCGCTCGCCCAGTTCCTCGCGCGGATCCGGGTGGTAGCGCCGCTCCAGCAGCAGCCGCCCGGCCGGCTGGGCCAGGCCGGGCACCAGCAGTCCGGGCCACTCCCGCACCCTGGCCTGCGGATGCGCCGCCGCGAGCTCGGCGAACGGGCCGACCCCCGCCACCACCGCGCCCTGCACCAGCACCGCCCCGTCGGAGATCGACGAGGCGGTGCCGGAGGGCCGCAGAACGGCGGCCCGGTGGAGGGTCAGCATCGGTCGGCGGATCAGTTGGTGGAGAGGATCTTCAGCTCCGGGTGCGCGGTGCCGCCCTCGATCGCCGTGGAGGCGATGTGCGAGGCGACCCGCGGGTCCACCGGGTCGTTCGCCGGGTCGTCCAGCACCCGCAGGTGCTGGTACGTGGTCGAGCGCTGCGCCGGAGTGCGCCCGGCCGTGCGGATCAGGTGGATCAGCTCGGTCAGGTTGGAGCGGTGCTTCGCGCCGGCCGCCGAGACGACGTTCTCCTCCAGCATCACCGAGCCCAGGTCGTCCGCGCCGTAGTGCAGCGAGAGCTGGCCGGCCTCCTTGCCGGTGGTCAGCCAGGAGCCCTGGATGTGCGCCACGTTGTCGAGGAAGAGCCGGGCGATCGCGATCATCCGCAGGTACTCGAAGACGGTCGCCTGGGTGGAGCCCTTGAGGTGGTTGTTCTGCGGCTGGTACGTGTACGGGATGAACGCCCGGAAGCCGCCGGTGCGGTCCTGCACCTCGCGGATCATCCGCAGGTGCTCGATCCGCTCGGCGTTGGTCTCGCCGGTGCCCATCAGCATCGTGGAGGTGGACTCCACGCCCAGGCCGTGCGAGATCTCCATGATCTCCAGCCAGCGCTCGCCGGACTCCTTGAGCGGCGCGATCGCCTTGCGCGGCCGCTCCGGCAGCAGCTCGGCGCCGGCGCCGGCGAAGGAGTCGAGGCCGGCCGCGTGGATCCGGGTGATCGCCTCCTCGACGGAGACGTTCGAGATCCGGGCCATGTGCTCGACCTCGGAGGCGCCGAGCGAGTGGATCACCAGCTGCGGGAAGTCCTTCTTGATCGCCGAGAACGCGCGCTCGTAGTACTCCACGCCGTAGTCCGGGTGGTGGCCGCCCTGGAACATGATCTGGGTGCCGCCGAGCTCGACGGTCTCCGCGCAGCGGCGCAGGATCTCTTCCAGGTCGCGCGACCAGCCCTTGTCGCTCTTCGGCGGCACGTAGAACGCGCAGAACTTGCACGCCGTCACACAGACGTTCGTGTAGTTGATGTTGCGCTCGATGATGTACGTCGCGATGTGCTCGGTACCGGCGTAGCGGCGGCGGCGCACCGCGTCGGCAGCGGCGCCGAGCGCGTGCAGCGGCGCCGAGCGGTACAGCTCCAGCGCCTCCTCGGCGGAGATCCTGCCACCGGCGGCGGCCCGGTCGAGGACGGCCTGCAGGTCGGTGCTGGGCGCGGCGAGGGGCGCGGCGAGCTCGGTCACCTGGCGGCCTTCTTTCTCTCCAGGGGTGGCCGGGGGCTGGTCCGCAGACCCCGGCGGCATGACCGAACCAGCCTACGCCAGCCCCTCGGGCCGCCCTCTACCGCACGTTGCCCACCCGGTCCAGCCCCGCCGTCTCCCCTGCGCCGCCGCCGCTGCGCGGGTCAGCTCGCGACGGCCGGGGCCAGCAGAGTGATCGTCACGTCCGGTGCGAACCCGCTGTCGTGCCCGGTCCGGCGGGCGAACTCGGCGATCCCGGCCAGCTGCCGCTCGCCGAGCGAGAAGTCCAGCGCCTCGCTGAAGTAGCGCTCCAGCACCGGCGCGTCGAAGTCCTCCCAGCGCGCCGCGTGCTCGGCCACCTGGTCGGCCTCGGCCAGCGAGAGGTCCCGGGACTCCAGGAACGCCCGGTGCACCGCCGCGACCAGCTCGGGGCGGCTCTCCACCACCTCGCGCCGAGCGGCCCAGACCGCGAAGACGAACGGCAGGCCCGTCCAGTCCTTCCACATCTGGCCGAGGTCGTGCACCACGTAGCCGGAGTCCGGCCGGACCTCCAGCGTCGCGCGCAGCGCCGGGTCGCCGATCAGCACGGCGGCGTCGGCCCGGGCGAGCATCGCGTCCAGGTCCGGCGGGCAGCTGGAGTACTCCGGCTGAACGCCGTACCGGTCGGAGAGCAGCAGCTGCGCCAGTCGAACGGAAGTGCGGCTGGTCGAGCCGAGTGCGACCGGCCGGCCGTCGAGCTCCTCCAGTGGCAGTTTGCTGACGATCACACAGGACATCACGGGGCCGTCACTTCCGACCGCAATATCAGGAAGTACGACAAGTTCGTCCGCGTGTCGCAGGTACTCCACACAGGTGATCGGACCGATGTCGAGCGAGCCGCTCACCAGCAGGTCGCTGAGCTTCTCCGGGGTGTCCTTCGTCAGGTCGAGGTCGAGCAGGCTGCCGGTCCTGGCCAGCCCCCAGTAGAGCGGCAGGCAGTTCAGGAACTGGATGTGCCCCACTCTCGGCCGGGCCTCCCGCACCGCCCCCGCCACAAGCTCCAACCCGTCGCGCACAGGGCCCGCGTCGCCCTCGCCGCCCGTTGCCAGCGCGCCATCCAGCAGATCAGCCACCACGTGCTCCCTCGCCCGTTCGTCCGGTCTTCGCAGGGTATGCCCGGCACCTCGGCGACTCGGCGCGACCCCTCCCCGACACACCTCTCACGTAGTACCCGACACGCCTCTTGGAGGCTCAAGAGACCCCTGGTCGAGCCCGCGCCTCCGTGCTACCGTTCCATCCAGTTGCAGTTTGATTCCCCTTGCAGTACTTGAAGCCTGCGGAGCATGTAACCGCGGGCTTTTTGTAGTTTTTCAGCATTGCGTATTGTGCGAAAAACTCCGGGCCCACTCCGGAGGCGGGGCGATCAGCGCAGCGGACCGGATGTCACACGGTGTGGCAACCAACACGTCCCTCGCAAGGAGAACGGCATGGCCACGGGAACCGTCAAGTGGTTCAACGCTGAGAAGGGCTTCGGCTTCATCGCCCAGGAGGGCGGCGGCCCCGACGTCTTCGTCCACTACTCCGCCATCAACGCGAACGGCTTCCGCTCGCTGGAGGAGAACCAGGCGGTCAGCTTCGACGTCACCCAGGGCCCGAAGGGCCCGCAGGCGGAGAACGTCACCGCCATCTGATCACCTCTGATCTGATCGCTCAGGACCTCGCCCCGAGCCGGGTCCCCCGGCGGTCCGCCCCGGGCCGCTGAGCATGACTTGTAGTACCCAAGGGGGCCCGCCGCTTCTTCGGACGGCGGGCCCCCTGCCGTTGACGCCGCCGTTGATTCGACGCCGCCGTCGGTGCCACCGCCGACGAGCCCCGCCCGCCCCACAGGGCGCCGGCGCGTACGTCACGCCACACTCCCCCCATGCGCCCCGCACGCCACCCCGGCGACAACTCCCGCATCCCGGCTCCCCACTGACGGCCCGACAGGCACTCCCATGCCAAAAATTCTAGCAACGCTAGACAATCTAGCGCTGACATGCCTAGCATTGCACCAGGATCTAGCGCCGCTAGAAATTCCCTTCAGGAGGGGACATGCAAGACGTACTGGCCGTCGTCACGGTCGTCGTGGTCGGGCTGATGGTGGGCGTGGAGTTCGCGGTGGCGGTGTTCGTCAACCCGATCCTCGACCGGCTCCCGGAGGACGGCGGACTCGCCGCCCGCAGCGACGGGGGGCGCGTGCTCGGGCGGGTCATGCCGTTCTGGTACATCGGCTCGCTCGTCCTCGCCGCAGCGTGGACCGCACTGGCGTGGGGCGGCTCGGGCGCGGCACTGATCGCGACCGGCGTCGGGCTGCTCGTGCTGAGCGTGCTGCTGTCGGTCCTGATCCTCGTGCCGATCAACTCGCGGGTCGTGACCTGGGCGCAGGAGGGCGCGCCGGCGGACTGGAAGCAGCAGGCGGGGCGGTGGGACCGGTTCCACTACCTGCGGGTGGCTGTGATCGTGCTCGCCTTCGCGCTGTTCACCGTTGCCCTCGCCGTCGCCTAGGGCCTGTCCGGCGGATCTTGTCGGATCAGCGCGCGGCGTTGGGCGCCCGGCTGGGCGTGCCGCAGAGTCGCCCTCGTACTGGACGTACTTGGGCGATTCTGCGGTGCGTCCAGCCGGGATGCCCGGCGTCGCGCGCCCGGCAAGATCCGCCGGACAGGCCCTAGTGCTTCAGGCCGACGACCGGCGGCTCGGCGCCGGTGCCGTCCTGGGAGACGATGGTGAAGCGGTCGGCGCCGGCGGCCGCGAGGTCCACCGGCAGGTACGACACACCGCTGTTGATGCCCAGGCTCGCGGTCCGGTGCCCGGTGGCGACGTCGATCCGGACCAGGGTGTCGCGGGTCAGCACCCAGACTCCGGCGCCGGCACCGGCATCAGCGCCAGTGCCGTCCACCGAAACACCGATCACCTGGTCGTCCAGCCCCGACACCCACTTCTTGCTGCCGTCGGCCAGCGAGTAGGCGGCGAGGCGGCCGGTGGCGTTCCGGCTGAGGCCGTTCTTGTTCCTACTGAACGTCACGTCGTTCGGCTTCTCGGCCGGTGCGATCAGCAGCCCGCCGGCCACCACAGCGCCGTACAGCGGGCGGGCGGCGAACGACGCGAAGTCGTAGCCGGGACCACCCAGCGCGATGTCCAGGTCGTACTCGTCACCGGAGACCGGGATCGAGGAACGCAGGTGGCCGGCCTGGTCGAAGCTGAGCACGGCGTGCGTGCCGCGGTCGCCGTTCTCGTCGACCCACACGGTGAGCGGGTCCACGGAGAGCACGGCCGTGTCGTTCAGCCCGTTGATGACCGGCAGCTCGATGCGCATCTGCCAGCGGCCGTCCTGAGCCGCCAGCGAACGCAGCACCGGCTCAGCAGTGCCGCAGTTCGCCACCGTCACCACGGAGTTCGCGCCACCGGCGACGCGCAGTGGCGAGCAGCCCGGGTCGGTGGCGCTGCGCCAGGCGGCAGTGCCGTCCGCCAGGTTCAGGGCACGCCAGTCGCCGTCCTCCTGGAGCACGGCACGGTCACCGGCGATCGCGAGCAGACCGGCTGCGGCGGAGTCGCCGATGCGGTCCGGCGCGGCCAGTTGGGCCGTCCAGCGAACCGTGCCGCTCGTCAGGTCGAGCGCGACCACGGCGGCGCACGGCTGGTTGAGCGCGGCGTGGCCGAGCAGCCCGATACCGTGGCCGGTCTCGCGGCTCATCGCGCAGACGGAGTCCTCGCCGGGCGGCGTCCAGCGCCAGGCGACCTCGCCGGTGGCACCGCGGTACGCGACCACCTGGTCGGGACGGGCCCGGACCACGAGATCGCCGCTGGTCCAACTGCCCACCGCGCGGACGTCCGTGGGCCGGTCGAGCGGAGCCTGCCAGGCAGTGCCCAGGCCCGGACCCGCGAAGAGCACGAAGACGCCCAACCCGGCCAGCGCGCCGACCACGATCGACGGCACTCCGAGGAGCGGTTTGAAGAAGGCACAGAGGAGGCCGGCCCCGAAGGGCAGCAGACCGAGGACGCTGATGCCGCCGAACCAGGTGAGGCTGTCGCCGCCGTAGCCGTAGTCCGGGCCGAAGATCGCGCCCAGACCGAGCATCCCGAAGAACGCGCCGCCCAGTCCCCCGGTGATCGTCAGCTTGGTGCCCGCACCCTCGGCTTCGACGATCCTCCGCCACAGTGATCTGCCCGTGGGACTGTCCGTGGGACTGCCCGTGCTGTCGCTGGGTTCCCCAGTCATCGCCACTCTCCCCCGAGAAGTCTCGGCCGCCCTGTGGCGGCGGCCTCGGGTGATCATGGCAGAGCACGTCAAGATCCGCTGCCGAAATCCAAGGGACCCGCGATGCGCGAACCGACAGCTACTGCAACCACCACCACACCCGTACTGATCGTCGGCGGCGGCCCGGTCGGCCTGACCCTGTCGATCCTGCTCTCCGGCTACGGGGTGCCCCACCTGCTCGCCGAGTCCCACCCGGACACCTCGCCCTACCCCAAGGCGCGCGGGATCTCGGCACGCTCGATGGAGATCTTCCGACGCTGCGGCCTCGACGAAGCCGTCCGGCGGGCGGGACTCCCGGCCGAGCACGTCTACTTCTTCCGTGGCCGGAGCCTGGTGGACCCGGACTACGTCCGCACCGGAGTCGTCCGGCAGGCACCGGACGGCGAGGAGCACACCCCGTCACCGGGGGTGCTCTGTCCGCAGGACGCCCTGGAGGCCGTACTGCTGCGCCGCGCACGCGAACTCGCTTCCGGCGCAGTCCAGTTCTCCACCCGGCTGCTCTCCTTCACCCAGGGCCCCGACGGCGTGCTCGCCGTCCTCGCCGACCGGGCCACCGGCGAGCAGCGGACCGTACGCGCCGACTGGCTGATCGGCTGCGACGGCGCCGCGAGCACGGTCCGCGCGGGTGCGGGCATCGCCATGGACGGCCCGACGGGCCTCAACCACTTCCTCAGCATCCGCTTCGAGGCGCCGCTGGGCGAGGTGGTGGCCGACCGGGCCAGCGCCTCGTACTTCCTCACCGAGCCCGGGCGCGGCGGGTTCCTGGCGGTGGACAACGACCGCCGGTGGATCTACCAGCGCCCGTTCGACCCCCAACACGCCGACAGTTCCACCACGTTGGGCAATCCTGCCCAACTGGCCCGGCTCGTCCGAGAAGCCGCCGGCCTGCCCGACCTGGCAGTGACCGTCCAGGACACCATGACCTGGCGGATGGACGCCCAACTCGCCGACGCCTACCGCGAGTCACGCGCCCTGATCGCGGGCGACGCAGCCCACGTGGTCCCGCCGACCGGCGGACACGGGATGAACACCGGGATCGGCGACGCGGACAACCTCGCCTGGAAGCTCGCCGCCGTCACCGGCGGCCTGGCCGGCGAGGCGCTGCTGGACAGCTACGAGGCCGAGCGCCGCCCGGTCGCCCGCCGGGTGATCGACCTCTCCCTCGCCAACTCCCGGGCCCGGACGAGCTACCGGATCGACGACGAGCTGCTGCTGAGCGCCGCCTACCGTTCCACCGCCGTCATCCCCGACCCCGACACACCCGCCAGCCAACCCATTGATCCGGACGGCTACCGCCCGAGCAGCCAACCCGGCCACCGCGCACCGCACTTGCGCCTGGCCGGATCGCCCGCAAGCCGCTCCACGCTGGACCTGATCAGCCCGGACCTCACCTTCACTCTGCTCACCCAGGCCGCCGACCCCGCCTGGCAACACCAGGCAGACACCGTCACCGCCGCCGGCCTCCTGCTCACCGTCCACGCCCTGAACGCACCGGCGGACGACTGGACCAGCCTCTTCGGCCTCCCCACCACCGGCGCCCTGCTCGTCCGCCCGGACGGCCACACCGCCTGGCGCGCCGCCCACCCGCCTACCGACGCCACCGAACTGCTCAGCGCCCTACGGCAGATCCTCTCCGCCACCGAGTCCGGCCACCGATGAGCCCGCTGGCGGCGGCCCGGCTTGCCGGCCGGGCCGCCGCTCCCGCTCCGGGGAGGGCGGGGCAGTGGCCACCCCCCCAAAGTGCA
>NZ_JBWXUE010000015.1:92132-179760 GCF_057158765.1 Kitasatospora sp. NEAU-69 | reverse complement strand
TTCCCCACAATCGCTTCCGCCCACCGGCCCCCCTTTTTTTTTCCCCCCCCCCCCCCCCCCCCCCCCCCGCTACCGCTCAGGTCAGGCCGACGCGGTGACCGCTCCACCGAGGTGCCGGGCGAAGAACCGCACCGCACTGTCGGCCTCGAACCGGGGCAGCTCCTTGTGCTTGCCCGAATTCACGTGCAGCGACTTCTCGTTCGAGGCGAAGGCATCGAACAGCGCGAGGCCCTCCTCACGCGAGATGTGCTCGTCGTCCCACTGCATGTCGTACTCGATCGGGATGCTGATCCGCTTCGCCTGCTCGGCCAGGACGTCCGGCCAGTGCTGCCCGAAGACCGCGGCCGTGATCCGGGGCTCGACCGCGACGAAGGGCACGCCGATCGCGGTGCCCATGTTGATGCCCCAGAAGCCGACCGGCCCGTCGGCGCCGATCTCCGGGAGTTCCTGGAGAGCGTCCAGGGTGGCCCGGTACTCGGGCACGGCGAGCTCGGCCAGGTGGGCGTTGTAGCGCACGACGATCGGGCCTTCCGGCTCGCCCGCCGCCCGCGCCCGGAACAGCTCGGCGATCTCCGCCTCGTCGTGCGCCGTGCGCGGCCGGTCGCCATGGCCCGGCGCGTCGAGAACGGCGACGTGGAAGCCGCAGCCGCTCACCAGACGCTGGGCACGGCCGGACATCGCCGGGTGCTTCTTGTGGTTGCCGCCGCCGTGGGCCATCAGGACCAGGGGCGCGCGATCGGCCGCGCCGGAGACCGGGGAGCTGGAGACCGGCGACCAGAGGACGCCCGGGGCGTCGCCGATGGTGAAGTCGCGCTCGAGCATGCCGTTCGACGACGACTCGGCGGTGAAGTGCAGGGAGGGCGTAAGAGAGGACATGGGTGTTGCCTTTCGGAAGTGCCTGCTTGTCTAGGCGCTCCCGGCGACAGCTACGTCAATCGCCTGACCGTGACGAGAGGGGGAGCACCCACATGGATCCAGCGTTCATGGGTCTCACCTCCTCGGACGTTGTCGCGGTCGGGTGAAAACTAGCAGCCCGACCGCGATCATGACTACCCCCTTTTGCCTCTGACGGTGGATCACCCGGGCGTGATCGGTCCGAGGTAGGTGCCGCCGGAGGCCTCGATGATCTGGCCGGTCACCCAGCGGCCCTGCGGACCGGCCAGGAAGCCCACCACGTCCGCGATGTCCTCCGGCTCGCCGAGCCGCCCGAGCGCGGTGATCGCCGCGAGCCCGGCCACCGCCTCGGGAACGCCGGTCCAGCCGGCGGTCATGTCGGTCCGGACCACGCCGGGGTTGACCGTGTTGACGGTGATCCCACGCCGGCCGAGCTCGTTGGCCAGCGGCGCCCCGAGGGCCACCAGCGCAGCCTTGGTGACGGTGTATCCGATCTGCACGGGCGCCGCGATCCGGGTGGCCGCCGAGGCCACGTTGACGATCCGCCCGCCGTCCCGCAGCAGTGGCAGCGCCCGCTGGATCACGAAGACCGGCGTGCGCACGTTGACCGCCAGCAGCCGCTCGAACTCCTCCTCGGTGAGCTGCCCGATCGAACCGACCGAGTGGATGCCCGCGTTGTTGACCAGGACGTCCAGCCCGTCCGCACCGTGCTCCGCCAGCCCGGCGACGAGCCCCTCGAACAGCCGGTCCACTGCCCCGCTCTCCCCGAACCGTGCCCGCACCGCGAACGCGCGCCCGCCCGCCTCGGCCACCAGCTCCACGGTCTGCGCGGCGGCCACCTCGTTCTCCCCGTAGTGCACCGCGACCAGCGCCCCCTCGCCCGCGAGCCGCAGGGCGACCGCCCGCCCGATCCCCCGCGAGCCGCCCGTCACCAGTGCGGTCCTGCCGTCCAGTTCCCCCACGATCGCCTCTTCCCTTCCGGTCACACCTCTAGCGCCCCTTCCACCTGATCCCCCAGCCCAAACGGCCTGCGATCCACTGCCGGCAGGAGCGCGCGAGGGCCTCGTCATTAGACTCACCGCATGATCATCAGTCAGGCGAATACGGACGACGTTCCAGACCTGGCCCGGCTGTTGTGGCTGGACACCCACCACGAGGAGCCCACGCAACCATCGGTCGACGCATTCGCAGCGGAGCTCGCGCACTGGTGGACAGCCCACCAGACCTCGCACCTGGCGTTCGTGGCCCGACTCCACCGACCGGAGATCGTCGGCATGGCCTGGGTCGCCCTCCTCCCCCGCATACCGAGACCCGGAGCGACGAGTCGGCTGTCTGCGGACATCCAGACCGTCTTCGTCATGCCGGAGCACCGAGGCCTGGGGATCGGCTCGGCGCTCGTGAAGGCGGCTTCGGAGCATGCGGAACACCTCGGGTCCATGCGCGTGACGGTCCACTCCGGTCGCACGGCCGTGCCGATGTACGAACGGCTGGGCTTCGAGTCGTCCCGCCAGCTCCTCCAACGCCCGCCGGACGGTGAACGGTGAACGGTGAACGGTGAACGGTGAACGGTGAACGGACGGACATTCCCTGAGCGGGACTGGTGACGCTGCCCGCCCCGACCGACGGGCGCACGGCGCGCTACTGCGGCCGGGGCGAGCGGCCCGCGCCGATTGGGTATCCCTCCCCAGGAAATCGGCACGGGCGCCTGTAGGGCCTGTCAGCAGGCCGGGGCAGGTTGGACTCGACGGAATGGGGGGCGCGGTCACAGTTCCAGCAGCGCTCGCGATCCGGCTCACACCAATCCACGATCCGGATCCAGCATCGCGCGGATCCGGACCCGGTGGACGTACCGCCCGGCCCGCTCGAAGCCGGCCACGCAGTACGGAAGCGTCACCAACCTGCCCTCGTCCGTGGCGATTTGAGGCCCGGGGGCGACCAGGGTCTGACGGTCACAGCAGGTACAGCGCCCGAATCGCCATTGGTGCTGCGGCGGCAGCGGCACCGGCAGCGCAGGCGGTGGCTCAGTGGTCACCCCGCCTCGCCTTCCGGGCCCGGCGCTGGGCCGACCGACGGATGAACGGCTCACTCGCCGAGACCCCGACCATGCAGGTGACCGCGAAGGCCAGCAGAAACACGAGCGCCCGCATGCTGAACGGCCAGGACGGCATCGGCAACACGGCGAGCCAGGCAGCACCGGAGCTGAGCGCGACGACGAGGAGAATCGCGACCACCACGTCCACCCCGTGCGCGAGACGGACTTTCACGGCTCGCCCCTGCGGACCACGGCCTGCGCCACGGGCTCCAACTCGCCTGCCGGGTCGAGCGGTTCCACTTCGCTGGCCGGGACCTCCCACTCCACGCCGCCGCCCTCCGGCCGCAGGAACACCGTGGGGTACTTGTCATACCCGGGGCACTGGTAGACCCCGGTCCGACCGGTCCTGGCATCCCGCACCACCTCGCCGACGCGGGGCGTGTACAGGGCCTTGGGGGGCTTGGGCAATCTGCGCGCGCTCACGGCCACTCCGTTCCGTAGTCGATCCACCACAAGAATCGGCATCGAGGCGACCGGAGACCAGGGGTTCCACCTGTACCGATCCGGCACGTAAAATCCTTGAATGGCCCCAGAAGTCAACATTCCTGACTCCACGTCATCTCCGGTCGCCAGATTCGCGGCGGAGTTTCGCAGGTCACGGCGTGCGCGTGGCTGGTCCCAGGTGGAGCTCGGCAAACGCATGGGCTACTCGGACACGCTGATCTCGTTCATCGAACGAGTGAAGCGACCCCCAACACGCCACTTCGCTGTAAAAGCCGACGAAGTGTTCGAGACGGGCGGATCGTTCTACGAGCTGTACCGGCGGATCACGCGGGCAGCACTGCTGGAGGGCTTCGAGGAGTTCGCCGAGTGCGAGGCCCGCTGCCGGAAGCTGCGGTCCTTCCAGACGGGCGTGATTCCAGGGCTGTTCCAAACTCCTGAGTACGCAGCAGCACTGGCAGCAGGGGCAGTTCGGCGCGGCAGCATCACCCGCGCCCAAGCGGACGAGAGCCTGGCCTTCCTGGCCGCTCGCCAACAGCGTGTACTGGAGCGCCCCACTCCTCCGATCATCCACAGCGTCATGGATGAGAGCTGTGTGGTTCGACTTGTCGGCGGCTCCAAGGTGATGGCTCGCCAGCTCGATCACGTGGCAAGCATGGCCGAACGACCGAACGTCACGGTCCAAGTAGCTCCGTTGAGCTTGGATGAACTGACACCTTTCATCTTTCCGCTGGTTCTATTGACGCTGCCCGATCGATCGGTCATCGGGTACAGCGAGACCAACGCACGCGGGTACCTGGAGCGGGACTCAACTGCCTGTGCTGCGTGGGAGAGAGACTACGATCAGCTGATGGCGGAGTCGCTATCAACCGTGGCTTCGCTCGCCGTGATCAGCACCGTCCGAAAGGGACTTCAATGAGCATCGACCTTACCGACGCCGGGTGGGTGAAGTCGTCCTACAGCCAGACGGGCGGAGAGTGCATCGAGTGGGCACCCAGGGAGATCAGCCGCCTTGGCACCGTCCCTGTCCGCGACTCCAAGAACCCCAATGGCCCCGCCCTGTTCTTCTCCCCCGAGGGCTTCGCCGCCTTCGTGGCGGGCGTGAAGGACGGCGAGTTCGGCGCCATCTGAGCCGTCCTCAGACCGACACCGCGAACCCCCGACCGGACTGGTCGGGGGTTCGCTGCATCACTGATGCGGACACGCTCCTCCCCATACCTGTCAGCACCTTGGCCGTTCGAAACGTCGGAAGTCCGGGACCGCCAGATACAGCGCCAGCATCACTGCCACCACCAGCAGGCCCCCACCCGTGACCGCCCACGTGGGACCGATCAGGGAGGCCGCCGCACCGTGGGCCAGGCCCGCAAGGCGGGGGCCGCCGGCGGCGATGACCGTGTCGGCGCCCTGGAGGCGCCCCCGCAGCTCGTCGGTGACGACGCTTTGGAGCGCGGACTTGCGGAACGCGCTCAGCACGGTGAGCGCGGCGCCCGCCAGGACGAGCAGGCCTGAAGCCGTTGCCAGGGACCGGGCCTGGCCGAACCCGGCGATCGCCCCACCCCAGCAGCAGACCGCGCCACAGATCGCCGCGCCGTAGCGGCGACCCCGGGTGAAGGACCCGGAGAGCAGCCCGGCCAGCACGCTGCCGACCGGTATCGCCGCATACAGCACGCCCACGACGTCGGCGCCGCGCAGTTCCGAGGCGAGCTGCGGATACACCGCGTACGGCAGGCCGAGGAAGAGCGCCGAGAAGTCGGCGGCGTAGGTGACGACCAGGACCTTGTCCTTGCCGAGCAGCCGGAGCCCGGCCAGCACGCCGTTCTTGCCAGGACGGCGTCCGCCGGAGCGCAGAGGCGGCAACGACGGGAGCCGCCACACGGCCAGGAGCGTCGCTGTGAGCGCCACGGCATCGATCAAGTAGAGCGTCGGGCTCCCGACAGTGGGCAGAAGCGCGCCGGCCAGCAGCGGGCCCGCGATTCCCGCTGACCAGGAGGCCGTCGACTGCAGCGTGTTCGCCGCCGGCAGGGCCGCCGTGGGGACCAGGCGTGGGACGACCGCACCGCCTGCGGCCGCATTCGCGCCGAAGCACGTCTGTTGCAGCGCCACCAGGACGAGCAGTAGCGCCACCGAACGCAGGTGGATCGCGGCTTGGACCCACAGCAGCAGCGAGGCCGCCCCGATCCCGGAATTGGTGCACAGCAGCACCAGGCGCCGGTCTGCGGCGTCCGCCACGGCTCCTCCCCAGAGGGATCCGAGAACCATCGGGCCGAAGCCGACAAGGCCCGCGAGTCCGACCTCGACGGACGAGCCGGTCAGGCCGTAGATCTGCAACGGCACGGCCACCGCCGTGAACTGGGCACCGATCGTCGTGATCGCCCCCGCGAGCCACAGCCTGCGGAAGTCCTGATGCCGCAGCGGCTCGATATCCATGAAGATCCCCATGCCCAAACGCTGGGGCTTGCCCCAAGGGCAAGGTCAAGGCAGCGCAGGGCCGGTCCAGGGGTCGGGGGTCGCTGCGTTATTGAGACTCCTCAGGCCGGGGCTGGTTCCGACAGCGACCTACGCGAGCGGCGCCGCCCCGGTTTGACCACTCCGAGCACGGTCGCGGTGAGGTAGAGCAGGAACCCCACGCAGGGTGCGATGACCAGCGCCCAACCCGGCGCGTAGAAGCCGGCGAACAGCCCGGCCCCGGCCCCGGACCCGTCTCCCACGGTGGCGGCGACGGCGATGTCCGCCCTGGGCCGCAACGCGAACCAGGCGGCCGCCACCGCCGCCAGGCTGAGCACGAACTTCGCGCCCACCCACCGGTCCCGCAGCAGACTCCACCGGCCGGCCGTGAGCAGCAGCCCGGTCGCGATCGAGAGCAGGCCCAAGGGCAGCAGCAGCGTGTCGATCAGCAGCTGCATCGCGAGGTACCGGGCGTGCCTGCTCCCCGGATCGGCTGCGGCGGCGGACCCGAGCGTGAGCAGCACCAGGTCGAGTCCCAGCCAGCCGAGCGAGGAGACCAGGTGCGCGATGATCATGATCCGCCGCGCCCGGCGGCCCAGCCTGAACGGGCTCGCGGCGCCCCGCTGCGCGGCGGTCATCGCGCCGTCACCCGTAGCCGCGAGCCGACGCGGGGGACGGCCCGGCCAAGCGCGCCGGCGCCCGCGCTGACGGCGATGATCCACACCGCCGCCAGCAGCCGCCACAGCGGCTCCACCCGGGTCACCGAGGGCACCGCGATCGAGACGAGTGAGATCAGCAGCAACGGCCCGGCGGCCACACCAAAACGGACCACCCACCGTGGCCCCCGCCGCTCGGCGAGCGCCCGCCGCGAGACGTACCAGAGCAGCCCGGCGAGCCCGGCCAAGTGGATCGGCCCACCGACAACGAGGGTGAGCCGGGCCAGGACCAGCAGCGTGCCGTCGCTCGCACCGCCCGCGACCGCCGCCAGGGAGAGCGCCAGTGCGCTCGACACGGTGAAGGCCCCGGCGGCCAGCCAGGTCGCGTAGCTCGCGCGACGATCGGCGCCCACCACGCCGGAGACACCGAGCCCGAACCGGACCAGCCCTGCGGCGGCGACCAGTTGGAGCAGCGAGGACACCGTGACCGCCGGTCCGCTGCTCTCGTAGTAGTGCCTCAACTGGCCCGCAGTGGCGGTGGGCAGAAAGACGGACCCCCGGGACAGCAACGCCCCGCAGACCAGACTGCCGATGAAGCAGACCACGAAGACCGGCCCGCCAAGTCGCCACCCTAAACGCGTACTTCCGCTGCCCATGGTGCCCCTCATTCCGAATTCCGAGTCCGAGCCCCCAGCACACCGGAATCCCCGCCGGCAGTCGTCGTACCCGTGGAGGGAGTCCCGCTGCTCCCCACGGAGTAGCGCCGGCCCCGACCTGGCCCGAAGCGGGCCCGGCAACGGTGGGTGACCCACTCGATCG
Organism: Kitasatospora sp. NEAU-69; assembly: GCF_057158765.1. Lineage (NCBI taxonomy): Bacteria > Bacillati > Actinomycetota > Actinomycetes > Kitasatosporales > Streptomycetaceae > Kitasatospora > Kitasatospora sp. NEAU-69. The sequence continues at coordinate 172,413 of NZ_JBWXUE010000015.1, read as the reverse complement.
GACGCGACACCGCGCGGCATCCCGGCGGTGCTGCTGAGCTGATCGCGCACCTGACCGAGAGAAGGGCCAGTCATGGCAGTACTGATGCAGCTCGAGTTCCCTGGCGTGACCGCGGCGCAGTACGACGAGGTGGACAAGCGAGCAGGCTCGCGTGCCCCCCAAACCCCGGACGGGCTGCTGTTCCACAGCGCCATCGTGACCAGCGGGGGCCTGCGCGTGGTTGACCTCTGGGAGTCCCGCGAGAAGCTCGACGCGTTCATGGGACGGATGCTGCCGATCACGCAGGAGTCCGGCTTCCCGGACCCGAAGGCCCCGCCGGAGCTGACCGAGGTCTACCACCACTTCGAGCGGCGGTAAGCGGCCGTAGCGGCACAGCGAGAGGCTTCCGTGCACGATCACGTGCGCGGAAGCCTCCGTCATACACCCCCACAGCACGCCACCAACGCTTCGTGCCCTTCCCCGAACCGGCGGGGAAGGGCACGAAGCGTCGCTGGTCAGACGACCACGCAATCAGGCGGCCACGGAGACCTTGGCGGCGCCATCGGCCTGCGCCGCAGCAGCGCCCGCAGCCGTTCCCGCGCCCGCGTACAGGTCGTCGGTCGGGTTGTTGTACGCGACCAGGTCGAGGGTCTTCTCCCTCGCCGAGACCAGCACCGGCACCACGACCTGCCCGGCCACGTTCGTCGCCGTTCGCATCATGTCGAGGATCGGGTCGATCGCCAGCAGCAGGCCGACGCCCTCCAGGGGCAGGCCGAGCGTCGAAAGCGTCAGGGTCAGCATCACGATCGCGCCGGTGAGGCCGGCCGTCGCGGCGGAGCCGATCACCGAGACGAAGGCGATCAGCAGGTAGTCGCCGATGCCCAGGTGGATGCCGTAGACCTGGGCGACGAAGATCGCGGCGATCGACGGGTAGATCGCAGCGCAGCCGTCCATCTTCGTCGTTGCGCCGAACGGGACGGCGAAGCTCGCATACTCGCTCGGGACGCCGAGGCGTTCGGCGACCCGGCGGGTGACGGGGAGCGTGCCGACCGAGGAGCGGGAGACGAAGGCGAGCTGGATCGCGGGCCAGGCGCCCTGGAAGAAGCGCAGCGGGTTCAGGCCGCCGGCGAAGCGCAGCAGCAGCGAGTAGACGACGAACAGCACCAGCGCGCAGCCGACGTAGATGTCCACCGTGAAGGTGGCGAGCGGGCGCAGCAGGTCCCAGCCGTACTTGGCGACGGACTTGCCGATCAGGCCGAGCGTGCCGAGCGGGGCGAGCCGGATCACCCACCAGAGCGCGGTCTGCACGAGCTCCAGCAGCGACTCGCTCAACTTCAGTACCGGCGCGGCCTTTTCGCCGGCCTTCAGGATCGCGGCGCCGGCCACGACGGCGAGGAAGACGATCTGCAGCACGTTCACCTTGAGGAACGCGTCGGCGATGTTGGTCGGGATGATGCCGGTCAGGAAGTCGACCCAGGAGCCGGCGTCCGCCGGGGCCTTGAGGCCGCTGGTGGAGAGCTTGGTGCCGTGGCCGGGGTTGGTCGCCAGGCCGATCGCCAGGCCGATGGAGACGGCGATGAGACTGGTGATCAGAAACCAGAGCAGTGTTCGCGCGGCGAGCCGGGCCGCGTTCGTGACGTTCCGCAGGTTCGCGATCGAGACCACGATCGCGGTGAAGACCAGCGGCGGAACGGCGAGCTTGAGCAGCTGGACGAAGGTCTTGCCGACGGTGTCCAGCGTGGTGCTCAGCCAGGAGACGTCGTTCTGCCGGGCGACGAAGCCGAGCACGACGCCGAGCACCAGGCCGGCCACGATCTGCACCCAGAACGGGGTGCGGCGCAGCCGGGCGAGCGCCGAGGGCGGTGCGGACGAGGGCGGTATGGACGAGGGCGGTGTGGATCGGGGTGCGGTGGACATGGTGGTGCAACTCCGGGGCACGGGAGGGCGAATGGGGGCGGCGGGAGGCGACGGCGGCGCACGGGAACGGCCGGCCCACAGCGGGGCCGGGTGGTTCAGGAGGAGGCGTACGCCGCCTGGCTACAGCTCGACACGCGGGGGAGGCGACACCCGCCACGGCTCTCCACGGCACCGGCCAGGCAACACGGCAGCAACGGCAGCGCACGGAGCACGAGCGAGTCGCTCGTGTCCTGCTGCCGGAGTGCGCCTGGGGTGGTCATGAGCGAGACGTTAGCAGTAAAGGTTTGAGTTGTTCAAAGTTGTTGTTTGAGATGTGGACACGAACGGTCGGCTCAGGATCGAAGGCGAGCGGCCCGACCGACGACTTGACCGAAGGAAGTTATACGTATAACTTTGCTATTCCTGCCACCCCTCTGCCCGGGAGACCCCCGTGGGCTACCTCGCCCTGCTCCGCGCCCCGCACGTCACCCGACTCCTCCTCGGCACCCTGCTCGGCCGCCTCCCCGCCGGCATGACCGCGCTGGTCATCGCGCTCGCCCTGCGCGAGGCGGGCGCGCCGTACGGCCGCATCGGGGTGGCCACCGCGACCTACGCGCTCGCCGCCGCAGTCGGCGGCCCGGTGCTCGGCCGGGTCGTCGACCGCACTGGCCAGCCCCGGGTGCTGCTCTGCTCGGCCGTCGTCGCCGGCTTCGGCTACGCGCTGCTCGCGCTCGCGCCCGGCAACACGGCGGCGGCGATCGGCGGCGCGGCGATCGCCGGGCTCGCGATGCCGCCGCTGGAGCCGTGCCTGCGCTCGCTCTGGCCCGACGTCGTCGAGGAGCGCCAGCTCGACACCGCGTACGCCTTCGACTCGGCCTCGCAGCAGATCCTCTACGTCGCCGGCCCGCTCGCGGTGGCCGGCATCGCGGCCTGGGCCAGCCCGGTCGCCGCGCTCTGGACCGCCGCCGGACTCGGCCTGGCCGGCGCCCTCGTGGTGGCCACCGCCGCGCCGACCCGCCGCTGGCAGGCGCCGCCGCGCGGCCACGGCTCCGGACTGCTCGGCCCGCTGCGCTCCCCCGGCCTGGTGCTGCTGCTGATCGGCCTGGCCGGCGGCGGCTGGACGGTCGGCGCGCAGAACGTGCTCTTCATCGCCTACGCGGAGCGGCACCACGGCGGCGGGCTGCCGGGCGGCGCCGGGCTGCTGCTCGCGCTCGCCGCACTCGGCGGCCTGCTCGGCGCGCTCGGCTACGGCGCGGTGCGCTGGCGCAGCAGCACTGCCACCCGGACCTGGGTGCTGGCGCTCGCGATGGCGGTCTCCTACCTGCCGCTGCTGCTGCTCCCCGGGCCGTGGCCGATGGCCGGGCTGGCGCTGCTCTCCGGTATCGGGCTGGCACCGCTGCTGGCGGCGGCCTTCGTGCTGGTCGCCGAACTCGCGCCGACCGGCACCGTGACGGAGGCGTTCGCCTGGCTGGTGACGCTCTTCGCGACGGGCAACGCGCTCGGGTACGCGGTGTCGGGGTCGCTGGCCGCGAGCTCGCTGACGGCCGTCGCCGGGTGCTCGGTCGGCGGGATCACGGCAGGCGCGGTGCTGCTGTTCGCCGCCCGTGGACGGCTCGGCGCGCGGAGCGCGGCAGCGAGCGTCGTGGTGGCCAGCGTCGTGGTGGCGAGCGGCAGCGCTGCGGCCGAGGGCCCTGCGGATCCGGCGGCGGTGGCAGAGGCCGCGGTCGCGGTCGCGGGGGACTCCGAAGCGCGCCGGGTGGACTGAGCGGCCGGCTGGTCATCGTCGCACTCCCTTCATGGGGCCTGCCTTGTGGGATGCCTGGCGACAACCGGGACGGTGGGCGCCCTTGGCCGCGAGGAGTTGGCGGGCGAGTTGGTGCAGGGAGACGACGGCGGTGATCGGAGGCAGGCCCGCGACGATCACGTCGGGGACGGTGAGGGAGACGTCGGCAACGCACAGCCCGGTCGCCACGGTGGAGAAGACGACCACCACCACCCAGGAGTGCACGGGCCGACGTCCGTCCAGGGCGCCGCGCAGGACCGACAGACAGCCGACCAGCCACGGCCCGTAGACGATGAGCGGCCACAGCTGCGACAGTCCGAGCGGCACCCGGGTGAAGGCCAGGTTCAGCAGCGGGTCGTAGGAGAGCGTCCAGCCCAGCACGCACACCGCTACGACGGTCACGGCGGTGAGCACTCCGAACAGCGAGCCGAGAACCTGTGCCCAGGTGACCGCGAAGAGGTGCGCCCGCCGCCGGTGCCGCGGCACCACGGGGGCCGCGGCGGCGGCGGACATCGTGGCGTCGTCGGCGGACGCACGCGGATGCGGAACGAAGAGGCCATCGGGTTCCCAACCGCCCAGCGCCTCGATGGTCGGGAAGCGCGAGGGGTACTCGCCGGGGTACTCGCCCTCGGGGTCGTAGTGCACGGTGCCCCCGTGCGGGGGGAGGAACTCGCCTCGCGGGTCATACACGGCACCCTCCGTGCTTTCGCAGGCCGGCGGTCGTCCGCTCGGCACACACGGCAGCCGTCACGCCCTGGCTGGGAACGAGTCGGCGCCGCAGCGCCTGGCGAAGTCCTCCTCGAGCTGACGGATCCTCCGCAGGAAGTCGGCCAACTGCCGGGAGCAGTGCCGCAGCACGACCCGCTCGCCGTTGCATGACAGGTAGCCGGTCCGCACGTCACCCACCGGGTTCCGCCGGTCCGGCACGAAGAGCCACTTTCCGAGACTGGCCACCGGCTCCTGCGGCGGCTCCGGGCGAGTCATTGGCTGGCACATTGATCTCATGCCACTTCAACGAATGGGCTTCCCCGGCACGTGTCCGGCATCCGGGCGTCCTTCCATATTCAGCATTCCGACTGCTCGCCGAAATTACCCTGGCAAACCACGGCCGACCGCTTTCGAGCCACCCCCTCCTGCCGCCGGACGGATCAGGGATTCAGCCGGGATTCCACACCGGAAGCGCTCACCGAAATTCCCCAGTGCCAGCCCCTTCGCTATCCGGGAGATTATTCCCTCTCTGCCGCGCACGCCCGGATGCGGCAAGCACCGAATTATCCGGCGGGGCTCCCCCGGGTCCACACCGTCCGATCGCGACACCCCCACCATGGGGCACCGGAACAGCGGACGGCCGCACGATCCGGCATCCCACGCCAGACGCCACCGGTTCGGGGCGCGCAATCCGCTGCTCTCGGCAGACTTTACGATGATATTTATTTTGCCGACAGATTCTCCGTTCGAGCACCTTTCGACGCTCCGGTAAACGGCACGGTCACCGCAGTGACCGAGCCCGTCCCCGCCGGACCGTCGGATGGGCATTTGCCCGAGATGCTTGCCCCAGGCATTTGCCGGGGCTCCTCCGATCGGGTCACGAGGCATCCGAATGGCCCCGGAGGCATTTCGGTGGCCGAGTCGCCACACCCTCGCACCGGCTGACATGCGGCCGGACGGTCCGATCGCCGCCCGGCACCGGCGCGCCACCCCGCACGAGCCCGGCGAAACGCTTCCGGCAATTCGCGATCGACGCCCGGCCGGAGCGCAATCAATAGTCGGTGAACCGCACGGGACGGCGCCGCCGGAGAGCATCTTCGAAGGTCGATTTCCGGGGAATTCTGGCATCGTTCCATATGAGTTTCCAGCTGCGCTCACCGAATCTCCCCAGTGGCGCAGCGGGTGGCGCAATCGCACACGGCGGTACTCCCTGATTTTCCCCAGGGCGCGCGCCCGGACGACCAAGCCATTTCCGCCTTTTGCTCTGCCGCCATCGTGTAGCATTTACGGCCGCATGGGGATCCATCGGAAATTCATGGCCCCACCCGCGAAGGGAACTCCAGCTTGTGAGGAGCAACGGATGCTCACCAGAGAGGAATACGATGTTGTGCGGTCACTGCAGCAACAGGGGTGGTCGATCTCTGCGATCGCCCGACACCTGGGGCGCGGCCGCAAGACGGTGAGGTCCTATATCGGCGGGGAGCGGGTCGCGGGGACCCGCAGCCCCGCCCTCGACGAGTTCGCACGGTTCCTGCCGTACTGCCGGGCCCGACTCGCGGACGATCAGCACCTGCCGGCGTCCACGCTCTTCGACGAGGTCACCGCACTGGGCTATCCGGGTGGCTACTCGACCTTCACCCGGGCTCTGCGCAGGCATCGGGTCCGGCCGGGCTGCGAGCTCTGCCACTCCACCGGGTCCGGCGACGGCAGCACCGCCCCGCGGCCGGCGGACGAGACGGTCCTGTTCGAGTGGCTGCAGCTTCGCCGTCCACCTGCGGGCCTGGACGGCGAGGGCCCCGCTCACCTGCTGCTGGGCACGCTGGTCCGGCTGGACCGCTGGCGCGCGGTGATCACGGACGGCGAGGAGCTCCCACAGGTCATCGAAGCCATCGACCAGGTGCTGCGGCGTCTGAGCGGCAGCGCCGCACACTGGCGACTCGGCCGGATGCCCGCGGTTTGGTGCCCGAGGACCGGCCGAGTGATGCCGGCCTTCGCGGAGGCGGCCAAGTACTACGGGGCCACGGTGAGCGACTGTCACTCCGACCCTGACGGCGCTGCGGACGCGGCCCAGCACCCGACCCTCCGGCGATGGTGGCGCACCGTGCCGGAGGGCGGCTCCCTGTGGGCCGCCCAGGAGAGCCTCGACCGGTTCGCGTCCGCCATGGACGGCCACCGCACACCCTGCGAGCTCAACCGGCCGGCTCCCGACATGGTGCTGATGGACCTGCCGGCCACGCCGTACCCGCTCCGTAGCTGCGTCGGACGTACCGTCACCCCCCAGGGCCTGGTGCCCTTCCGCGGCAACCACTATGCGGTGCCACCCGACCTGTCGGGCGCGTCGGTGCAGGTCTGCCGGCGTCTCGGAGACCCGTTCCTGTCGATCACCACCGCAAGCGGAGCCGTCATCGCCCGCCACGCACTGGCGCCGCAGGGAGCAGGGCTGCGGCTGGTCGACCGCAGCAGAGCCATCGTGCTGGACCGCCCCGCCCGGTCGGCCCGTGACGACGCCTCGCCCTGCCGCAGAAGGCCCCGGCGTCCGCTCTCCCTGGCGGCGCTGGCCGAGGCCGACGCCCTGCGCGGGCACCCGCTGCCGGCGGAGCGGCCGTCCACCGAGCGGACCGGCGGACCGGACGAGCCGGGATCCGGCGGATAACGGACCAGGGCGGTATCCGGAAAGCTGTGGGCCCGGCTCGTCGGCATTGCCGATGAGCCGGGCCCACTGCTTTGGGGCGATCAGCCGGGCTGATCAGGTGTCAGCTCCGACCGTGCGTCAGCTGTGCCGTCCCTGGCGGCGGTAGGCGGTGAGGGCCAGGATCAGGCCGCCGAAGGCGAGGAGGCCCGCGAGCGCCACGATCATCGGACCGGGGATGTCGCTACCGGTGTCGGGCAGGCTGCCGGTGGGCGACGGCTTGGGCATCCAGGTGTGCGAGGGCACTGGGTGGGACGTCGGCGTGCAGGTCTCCGTGGGCGTCGGGGTCGGCGTCGGAGTAGGCGTGGGGGTGGGGGTGGCCGTCTCCGTCGGCGTGGGTGTGGGAGTGGGGGTCGGCGTGGGGGTGGGGGTCGGCGTGGGAGTAGGCGTGGGGGTGGGGGTGGCCGTCTCCGTCGGCGTGGGGGTCGGCGTCGGCGTCGGCGTGGGAGTCGGCGTGGGAGTCGGCGTGGGAGTAGGCGTCGGCGTCGGCGTGGGAGTCGGCGTGGGAGTAGGCGTCGGCGTCGGCGTGGGGGTCGGCGTCGGGGTGGGAGTCGGCGTCGGCGTCGGCGTCGGCGTCGGCGTCGGCGTCGGCGTGGGAGTCGGCGTAGGCGTGGGCGTCGGCGTCGGCGTCGGCGTCGGCTGCGTCGCCAGCACCACCCCCATGTCCAGGTCCAGATCCCGCGCCCCGCCGCTCAGGGTCACCGTCTGCGTGATGCCCGTCGTCGGGTCCGCGTCCGAGTCGAGCGCCGGGTCCGTCCCCGCCCCGCGCTTGGTCACCGTCGCGCCCTGCGGCAGCGTGGTCAGGTCGAACTGCACGGCGTACGTGCCGTCCGGCAGCTTGTCGAAGAGGTAGTACCCGTTCGCGTCCGTCACCGTCGTGACCGGGTTGCCGTTCTTGTCTCGCACCACCTGCCCCTGGCCGTCCAGCAGCGTGACCTTCACCCCGGGCACGCCCGGGTCGCCCGGCTTCTGGATGCCGGAGCCGTCGAGGTCCTGCCAGACCCGGTCGCCGAGCGCGTTGTTCGGCGGGATCGGCTGCTTGATGCCGACACCGACCTTCGCGGGCTCGGCCGGCAGCAGCTCCTGGCCGTTCACGTCGGTGGCGGTGTAGCCGAAGCTGTTCCACGCGAAGTCACCGTCGGGCGCATCGACCGAGGCGACCATCGGCCAGGTGAGCGTGAAGCTGTCGCCCGACGCGAGCGTGCCGGGCCGGCGGATCCGGAACCAGGTCGCCAGCCCGGGGCCGGGGAACGTGGTGGACCAGACCGCCGCGCTGTCGCAGCCCGCGTTGGCGGCGGGGTCGCGCAGCGGCACGCAGGGCTGCTTGTCGGTGGTGTACTCGATCACCACGGTCGGGTCGCTGCTGGTCAGCGGCTGGGTGAGGGAGGGCGTCCACTTGCTGTCGCGCTGCACGTCGGGGTGCAGCACGTAGGCGTCGCCGGGGGTGGGCAGCCGGTCGTACGCGACGAAGTCGGTGACCGGGTCCGGCGAGTCGTTGCGCACCGTCATCCGGTAGTCGATCCGGCCACCGGGGGTGGCGGTGCCGAGGCTGCCGTAGTCGGCGTCGAGGTCGCCCTTGACCTCCTTGTACGAGCGCAGCACCGACGGCACGTGCACCTCGACCGTGGAGGAGGCCGGGCAGAGCTTCTCGCTCGTGTCGCCGTTGCCGTTGAGGTCGTGGACGTCCGGCACGGCGGTGTCGTTGCCGAAGTACGAGCAGGCCACCGGGACGGCCGGGTTCTCGACGCCCACGTAGACGTCGTTCGTCAGCGTCCCCGGCTTGGCACTGCCGGCCACCATCGCGTCGAAGAGCATCCGGTACGCGAGGTAGTCGTGCACGTACGCCATGTCGGGCGCGCCCGCCGGCCAGACCATCTTGATCAGCTGACGGCCGTTCGGGCCGGGCAGCACGCTGATCGACTGCGGGGCCTTGGTGTCGGCGTACGCCGGGTCGGGCCGGGCCGAGCCGTCCACGTAGACCAGGCCGACCGGCAGCAGGTCGTACAGCACCAGCGGCTGGTCCAGCGTGCGGCCGGTGCGGTTGTACGGGATCACCTGGAACGTCGCGGTGCCGCCGGGCGAGAGCACCGAGCCGGCCACCGTGGTCTTCGCGGCGCCGAGGTTGGTCGCGGCGGTGACGGTGGTGTCGGCGCAGTCGCTCGCCGCGGAGGTGGAGCTGCCGTCGGTGGCGGTCACATCCACGCAGTTGTGCAGCGGGGCCGGCGCGGCGGTGCCGTCGTGGCCGGGGGTGATGACCTGAGTCAGCACCTGCACCGCGCCACCCGGGCTCCAGCCGGTCGGGATCGGACCGTTCCAGCTGAACCGCAGCCCGTCCAGCCAGCGCCCGTCCGGGATGCCGAGCACGTCGTTGGCCGGGTTTCCGGCGCCGGTCCCGAAGTTGACGTAGCGCGGGCCCGACCCGTTGAACGGCGTGCCGGGCGTGAAGGTGTGCCAGGCCGGGTCGCCGTTGAGCCGGTAGTCCAGCGTCAGCAGCACGCTGTTCGGGGACCAGGCACCGAGCTGGATCGTCTGCGGGGCCAGCCAGTTGTACAGGCCCGGGGTGGTGGTGCCGCCCGGGTCGGTCATCACCAGGCTGGTCGCGGGACCGGCCTGGTTCACCGGGTAGAGCGCGATCGAGTTGAGGTCGCCGGAGGTCGTCGTCGACCGCCAGTTCTTGCGCGCGCTGACCTGGACGCCGGAGACCGGCGGCAGGAACGTCGGGCTGTCGGCCCCCGCCGTGGAGAGCTCCCGCTCGGGCTCGGGGCCGAGCGGGTCGCCGCGCAGGTCCACGGTGTTGTGCGAGGTGGTCCCGTCCGGGAAGTGGTCCTCCGGGTAGTTGACGACCAGCACGCCGGGGTTGCGGCAGCCCCCGCGGCCGTTGCCGGAGCGGAACGCACCGATGTCGAAGCCCCAGGTGTTCGGTCCTGGCGCGACCTGCGACCAGCCGGGCGAGCGGCTGGTGTCCACGACCGCGCCGGGCGGCAGCGTGTCGATCAGCCGGCTGTCGTCGAGGTCGACGTTCGGCACGCCGTCGGCCGCACAGGCGCTGAACTGGTACGTGACGAGTCGGCCGTCCACGCTGGAGGTCTGGACGCCCTTGGTGACCGTGTAGGTCGGCTGCACGACGGCCGTCGTGTCGGCGCTGGAGGTCTGCGGAGTCTCGCCATCGGCGGTCAGGGTGGCGGTGTTGGTGGTCTTGGTGCCGTTCGGGGTGGTGAAGTTCGGGAACCTCAGCACCACCTGGACGGTCGCCGTGGTGCCGGGCGCCAGGTTCTTCAACTTGATGTCGAGGGTGCCGCCGACGCTGCCGGCTGCGGGCACCGTGGAGCCGGCCACGTCCACCGAGGACGGGTCCGGCGTCCAGCCGACGAACTCCATGCCGGGCGGCAACTGGTCGGTGATCAGCCCGTTGTTGCACTCGGTGATCGAACAGGTGTATCGGAGCGTATAAGTGACGTTTTCGCCTGGGCCGACGGTGGCCTTGTCCACCGTCTTGTTGAAGGAGACCGCTGCCTGGGCCGGTGACGCCAGCACGCCACTGCCGAAGAGCGAGCCGGCCACCAGGGCGAGTGCCGCCCCTAGCCGGGCCGCACGTAGTCGGGGCGCTGTCAGCCCCGGCACTTTGAGCCGTCCGATGGAAGTCCGCATGGTCAGCAGTTCATCCGACTAATAGCCGCGACCTGGGACGACGCGAGAAAAGCTGACAATAATTCAGTCGTGCGGCTCAGTGCGCCCGTTCAGGTCAGCCGGCGGCCTGCGCCGTGGAGGACCTGACGACCAGGCGGGTCTCCAGCGGCGGGACCGGCGCGACCGGCTCCCCGCCGAGCAGGCCGGCCAGCGCGGCCACCCCGGTCCGGCCGAGCCGCTCGCCCGGCAGGTCCACGGTGGTCAGTGGCGGCGTCAGCAGCCCGGCCACCGCGACGTTGTCGATGCCGACCACGGAGACGTCCGCCGGGATCCGCAGGCCCAGGTCGGCCGCCGCCTGGTACACGCCGCAGGCCACCACGTCGTCGTCGCAGACCACCGCGTGCGGACGGTCCGGTCGGGCCAGCAGCTCGGTCGCGGCCGCCCGCGCCGCCGATTCGCCGCGGTTCAGCGGGACGCCGAGCTCCAGCACGTCGAGCCCGCGGGCCGCCCGCTCGAACGCGGCCTGCCGGACCCGGAAGGTGTACGCGCTGTGCGTCGAGCGCAGCCGGCCGAGCCGCCGGTGGCCGAGCCCGGCCAGGTGCGCCACGGCCGCCGCCATGCCGCCGGACAGGTCCAGCTCGACGGTCGGGGCGCCGCCGGCCGCCGCCGGGTCGGCGTCCAGGAAGACGGCGGGGGTGCCGGGCGGCAGCTCGCCGAGCTGGCCGTCGTCCGGGGAGCAGATCAGCAGGCCGTCGAAGCGGCTGGTGGTGGCGGCCTCGGCGAGCGTGGCCGCGCTCCAGCCGGAGCTGACCACCACCGCGAGGCCGTACCTGGCGGCCTCCTCGTGCACGCCGGCCAGCACCCGCCCGAAGAACGGGCCCTGCAGGTTCGGCACGGCCAGCAGGGCCATGCCGCTGCGGCCCAGCCGCAGCTGCCGGCCGGCCGCCTGCGGGCGGTAACCCAGACCGCGGGCGGCCTCGAGCACCCGCTCCCGGGTGGCCGCCGAGACCCGGTGGCCGGCCTCGGCACCGGAGAAGACCAGCGAGACGGTCGCCTGCGAGACGCCGGCCAGCTGGGCGACGTCCCGGCCGGTCGGCCGCTTCCCGGGCGCGGCTGCGCTGCTCGGCATCGGGTACCAGCCTCCCGTACCCGGCCCGTTACGCCTGCTGCTCGGTCTTCGCGTTCGACTGCGCGCTCGACTGCGCGGGCTGCTCGGCGGTGGCCCGGACCGCGTCGTCCGCCGCGTCCTCCTCGGCGTTCTGCGCGGCGATCCGCCCGGCGGTGCGCGAGCGCATGGTGGAGACCTTGCCGACGATCTGCTCCGACATCTCGTCCCGCTGCTTGTGCAGCACCACGTAGCTGATCGGCGCGGAGACCAGGCCCGCGAGCAGGACCAGGAAGATCATTCCGGTGGCGCCCACCACCGGGATGATCCCGAAGTGCCCGAGCAGCGTGGCGACCAGCAGGCAGGCGAGGAAGATGCTGGCCCGCAGGGAGGTGTATCGGAGCGTGGCGTGCGACTTGCTGCTCACGGGTGGCTTCCTTCTCGACGGGCACGACAGGCGGGGCGGGCGGGGCGGGCGGTGACCTGCCGCACCACGGGCACGGCAGCTCCCCCAGTGAAGCATGCCCCGGCGCGGCTCCGGCGAGAAGGTGATGCCGTCCCGGTCACCCCGGGCGCCCGGCGGACTGTCGGATCGGTCACACCGGCCTCGGAGAGACTCAGCGAGGCACAGCGAGGCGCGGAGAGGCGCGGAGAGGCCCTGGCGGCCGCGATTGGCCGGAAGCATCCGGCGGGCGGAGTACGGTGGCCGCGCCGACCCATGGTCAGCGCGGCCACCGGGTACGGGCCCTGAACCCGCACTGCGGCGCTCCGCACTCGCCAAGGAGCACTGCGGCCGACCGGCTCGAAGGCCGATCCCCCAGGCCAAAGCCCCTTGGCGTCCCCTCGCGACGGAGAGCTGACCCAAGAGTGATCAGCTGGATACGACACGTCAATGCTTTGTCCGAAATTCGGAATGGTTGCGCTCGATTTCGGCCTGCCGAGCATCGATGATCAGCCATCGACCGACCACCCATCAACGCCTGAAAGGGACGTCAGCACACAAAGTGTCAGGCGCTGAGCACCTGACGGTCTCGGTCCAGCCCGACCGGCTCGCCGCGTTCGATCTCACACCAGACCAGTTTGCCCGAGCCCTGCGGATACCAGCCCCAGCGCGTGCAGAGCAGGTCGACCAGCTCGAGTCCGCGCCCGTTGGTGGCGTCCCCCGCGGCATGCCGGGGCAGCGGAGCGGTGCCGCTGGCGTCGGACACCTCGATCCGCAGCGGTCCGGCCTCCTGCGGCCAGAGCAGTCGCAGCTGGGCCGGCCGGCCGGTGTGCACCACCGCGTTGGTGACCAGTTCGGAGACGACCAGCACCAGCGTCTCGGCGAAGGTCTGCTCGGGGTCCACACCGAGCGCGAGCAACCGGGTCCTGACCCACCGGCGGGCCCGGCCGACCTCGGCCGGATCGGCCGCCACTGCCAGCTGTACTTGAAGCACCTGCACCGCTGCACCACCTGCATCACTGGCCACTGTGCCTGCCGACCCGAAGCGGGCCCCGCACAGGGACGGGTCTCGAACCTACCGCCCCGACCCCGGTAGCCGATGGCGGCCACGCGGCGAAACCACCCGTGCGACATATGTCCAGCCACACTCGAACGGCCCCTCCTACTGGTCTGATGAACCGTCCGGTCCCACGACTGTTCCCACGCCCGCCACCGGGCGTGTCGCCGGGCCTGGATCCTGAGCCGATCCTTAGCCGTTCCGGTTGCGAGTCCGATCCGGTCCCGGACCATCTGATCTTCTGGTAATTGGGCCCCGGCGGCCGCCCGGCCGCTATACCGTGGAGCCATGACCGCCCCGGACTGGGACCAGCAGATGCGGTCGCGGTTGGCCCGCGGCGAGGAGAGCGCGCTGGGCGAACTGTACGACCAGCTCTCGCCGCTGGTGCACGGCCTGGCCGGCCGGATCCTCGGCGACGAGGCCGCCGCCGCGCAGATCACCCGTGAGGTCTTCGGGCAGCTCTGGGAGCATCCGGAGCAGTTCGACCCGGCCGAGCGCTCGCTGCGCTCCTGGGTCGGCGAACTCACCCACCGGCGCTCGGTGGAGCGCCTGCGCCGCGGCGAGCTGCTGCCGCAGGAGATCGACGAGCGGGCCGCCGGCGCGCAGGCGCAGTACGTGGTGGCCGGGCTGCCGCCGGCGCTGCGCGAGACGCTGGAGACCACCTGGTTCGACGGCCGCACCTACCAGGAGACCGCCCGCCAGCTCGGCATCAGCGAGCAGGTGGCCCGTCAGCGGCTCCGGCTCGGGCTGCAACTGATCGCGTCCGAGCTGGAGTTCGGCACGGGTGGCGGGGTCGACGCGAGCGGTACGGGCAGCGGGGTCGGCGAAGTGGCTGGAGCAGGCGGATGACCGAGCAGGAGCACGAGGAACTGCGCGGCCTGCTCGGGGCCTGGGCGCTGCGGGCCTGCCTGGCACAGGAGACGGACCGCCTGGAGCAGCACTTCGGGCAGTGCCCCGAGTGCGCCGAGGAGGGCGACCGGCTGCGCCGCGCCGCCGCCCGGCTCCGCTCCGACGACCCGCTCGACCAGCCGGACGGGCTGCGCCAGCAGGTGCTCGACCACTGCCTGACCCGGCGCGGCGCCGAACACCCGCTCGCGCCCTGGGCCGTCCCGTACGCGGCGGAGACCGCCAGGCTGGACGCGCTGCTGCGCGACCTGGGCCGGGCCGAGTGGCAGGAGCTGGCCGAGCTTCCGTGGCACGGCGGCATACTGCGCCGCCGTCCGGCCGAGGTGCTGTGCCATCTGGCCGCCGTGGACGGCCTGCTCGCCGTCGCGCTCGGCCTGCCCGACCCGCTCGGCGCCGACGAGCCGCGGGTGCCGGCGCAGGGCGGCGGCGACCGGCCGGCCGACCCCTGGGCCCGGCTGGTCGAGCGCAGCGACCGGCTGACCGAGCAGCAGGCGGGGCGGCCGACCGACGCGGTCCGCGCGATGTGGCGCCAGCAGACGCTGGCCGTGCTGCGCAGCGTGGATCCGGAGACCACCGCGGAGGTGGACTACGGGCCGGTCCGGGTGCCGGTCCGGGACGCCTTCATCGACCGCGCCTTCGAGACCTGGATCCACGCCGACGACGTCGCCCGCGCGGTGGACTACCCCTACGCGGTGCCCGCACCGCCGCACCTGCGGCAGATGGTCGACCTGGCGGCCCGGATGCTGCCCGGCGCGCTGGCCGGGCAGCGGCAGGCGGAGTACGCCGGACCGCCGCGCGAGGCCGGACCGCCCCGGCTGGTCAAGCTGGTGATCGAGGGCCCGGCGGGCGGCGAGTGGCTGATCCCGCTGGACGCCGTGCCCGGGACCCCCGAGACAGCGGCCGCGGCAGCGGCCGAGACGGTCGCCGAACTGGTGCTGGACGGCGTGGAGTTCTGCCAACTGGCCGCCGCGCACCGGGATCCGGATCGGCTCCCGGTCGGCGAGTACGGCGACCGGGCCGCGATCCGCGAGCTGCTCACCGCGGTGCCGCTGCTCTCGCGGCCCTGACGCGCCCCGGGCGCTGACCTACCGCGAGAGCTAGCCGAAGACCACCGTGCGGGTGCCGTTCAGCAGCACCCGGTGCTCGCTGTGCCACTTGACCGCGCGGGCCAGCGCCTGGCACTCGACGTCGCGGCCGAGCGCGACCAGCTGGTCCGGCGTGACGTCGTGCTGCACCCGGGCGACCTCCTGCTCGATGATCGGCCCCTCGTCCAGGTCGGCCGTCACGTAGTGGGCGGTCGCGCCGATCAGCTTCACGCCTCGGGCGTGCGCCTGGTGGTACGGCTTGGCGCCCTTGAAGCTCGGCAGGAAGGAGTGGTGGATGTTGATCACCCGGCCGGACAGCGCCTTGCACAGGTCGTCCGAGAGCACCTGCATGTAGCGGGCCAGCACGACGAGTTCGACCCGCTCCTCGGCCACCAGGTCGAGCAGCTGCCGCTCGGCGGCCGCCTTGGTCTCCCGGGTCACCGGGATGTGCACGAAGGGGATCCCGTAGGAGGCGGTCAGTTCCTTGAAGTCGGTGTGGTTGGAGACCACCGCCGCGATCTCCACCGGCAGCGCGCCGATCGAGGCGCGGAACAGCAGGTCGTTCAGGCAGTGCCCGAACTTGCTGACCATCAGCAGGATCCGCATCTTCTCGGCGGCCGGGTGGATCGCCCAGTCCATCCCGAAGGACGCGCCGATCGCCGCGAAGCTGGCCCGCAGGCCCTCCACCGTCACGGGGGTCTCGGCGGTGAAGTGCACCCGCATGAAGAACAGCCCGCTGTCGGCGTCCCGGTCGCCGAACTGCTGGCTGTCCATGATGTTGCAGCCCGTCATGAACAGGTAGCTGGAGACCGCGTGGACGATCCCCCGCTTGTCCGGGCAGGAGAGGGTCAGCACGTACTGGGTCGGCTCGGTCGCGGTCTGCTGCTCCACCACTGGTCCCTACTTCTCATCGCCGTCGGATCGACCGCGTCGCCATCGACCGCCTCGTCACCGCCGGATCGTCACTGAATCCCCCCAGGCTTGCACAACTCGGGCCATTCGGTGGCCGGTCAGTTGATGCGGGTGAGAATCCTCAGCACTTCGAGCGAGCGCGGCGGCGCGAGCGGGTCCTCGCCGTCGTTCGTCGCGAGCAGCAGGTGCGCCTCGCGCGCCGCGGCGACGGCCGCCGGCCAGTCCGGGTGCGCGAAGTAGACGGTGGCCGGCGCGTCGGCGCCCACCTCGTGCAGCACCCGCAGCACCTGGAGCACCGCGGCGTCCACCAGGGCCGCCTCGGCGGCGTCCCGGACCACGGTGCCGATGTACTTCTCGGCGGACCAGCGGTCCAGCCAGCTGTCCTCGACCAGTCGGTACACGGCGTCCGTGACGTCGCCGTAGCCGTCCCGGCCGGTCGCCCAGTACTCGTACTGGAACACGGGGTCGGCGAGCATGTGGAGGGCGGAGCGCAACCGGGCGCGCCAGCGCCACCATGGCAGATCGTTGAGCGGCATGCCGCCCATCGTGCTGGAGCGGCGCCCCGGACGAGAAGGGTTTCGAGCGGAGCTCTCCGAAGATTCTGTGCTGACCGGCATGACAGATGATCGTACGTTCCCGGAATGTAAGCCTCTACACGCGTCCGCATATCGAGTTCGCCAGCCGTTTACCAATTGTTCGCACGGCTGCCCTCCTGCCGTGTGAACCCCCATCGAGGCTGGCCCCGGAGCAGGTCCACGGAGGGGAAGCCAGGATGACCGAGGTACCGATACACAGACGCCGGCCCACACGCCGGCGTCCACTGGCGTACGCCGCGGGAGCGGCTCTGCTGCCCTTACTCCTCGGTACCACCGCCTGCGGCGGCCCGGCCGGCGCGGCCGGGCCGAAGGGCGCCCTGACCGTGATGACCTGGTCCCCGTCCAACACCGGCGCCGCCGATCGCCCCGGCATGACCATGCTGGCGCAGGCGATCGGCCAGGAGGTCAACGGGCAGGGCGGTCTCACCGGCCGCCCGCTCAAGGTCCTGACCTGCAACGAGCACAACACCGCGGACGGCGCGGCCGCCTGCGCCAACCAGGCCGTGGCGAGCCACGTGGTCGCGGTGATCGGCTCGTACAGCCAGTACGGCGACAACTTCATGCCGATCCTGGAGGCCGCCGGCATTCCCTACCTCGGCGGCTACGGCCTCTCGGCGCCGGAGTACAGCAGCCCGCTCTCCTACCCCGTGGCCGGCGGCCTGCCCGCGCTGGTCGCCGGCAGCGGCCGCCAGCTGGTGCAGGCCGGCTGCAAGAGCGTCGCGCTGATCCGGCCCGACACGCCCGCGGGCGACGCGATGGTCGGCTACCTGGCCGGTGCGCTCGCCCCGGCCGGCGTCCGGCCGGTGGACATCAAGGTGCCGGAGAAGTCCGACAACTACGCCACCGCGACCCAGCTGGCGATCGGCGCCGACCTGCCCGGCAACTGCGTGACCGTCGCGCTCAGCCCGGTGCCGACCCAGACGCTGCTCGACTCCTACCGCCGGCAGAGCCACACCAACACCCGGCTCGCCTCGGTGATCGGCAGCTTCCAGCAGTCCGTGGTGGACAGCACCGGCGGCGACGGCGGGCCGCTCGGCAGCGCCTACGTGACCAGCTGGTACCCGCCGGAGGCGTCCAAGGTCTGGGACCCGCTGCGCGAGACGGTGCGCACCCACGCCGCCGCCGACGCGACCATCGACGTCTCCGACCCCGGTGTGCAGACCACCTGGGTCGCCTACCAGGTCTTCCTGGACGCCGTGCAGAAGCTCACCGACGGCGAGCACGGCAACCAGGAGCTCACCCCCAAGGCGCTGCGCGACGAGCTGGACAGCGGTGACGAGATCGACACCGGCGGCGCCACCCCGCCGCTCAGCTGGGGTCTGACCAGCATGCTGGCGAGCGCCGACACGCCGCGCCTGGTGAACACCTGGGTCACCTTCCAGCAGGTCCAGGCCGGCCGGCTCGGCGAGCAGCAGCCGGGCTTCGGTGTTTCGTGGATGTGCGTGGGGTGTTGACTGGCGAAAAACCGCCGGCCGGCAGCTGACCGACCGCTACTGACGAGTGCGCGCCCGTGGCCACCGGCCACGGGCGCGCACTCGTCGGTGTCTGCGGTGGGTCAGAGCTGGGAGTCGCCGAGGGAGGGCAGGCTCGCCTGCTGGGCGATGGCGTTCCACAGCTGGGAGGCCTGCTGCTTCGCGGTGCTCGCGGTGCCGCTCGCGGTGTTGCCGGCCTGCCGGTGCGGGTTGTCGCCCTGCTTGGTCGGGTCGCAGGCCTGCATGTCGTCGCCGGCCCAGGCCGCGTACGCGTCGTCGGCGTTCGCCGAGGCCTGCCAGGCCTGGTTCAGCTGGGTGACCAGCTGCTGCCCGGTGGGCAGCTTGTCCACCTTGAGCGCGGCGAGCGAGGTCAGCAGCCCCTTGCGCTGGGCGGACGCCTGGGTCAGCGCGGTCTGGGCAGCGGCCGGGTTGTCGCACTTCTGCAGCGAGGCGACCGCGCCGATCACGGCCTGGCGGCTGGCATTGGCGGTGCCGAGCAGGGTCGAGAGCGCCTGCGCCTGGGCCTGCGCGTCGGGGCTCAGCGCGGCCGCGGCGGGGCTGCCGGAGGCCGACGCGCCCGAGGCGCCGCTCGCGCCCACCGTCTTGGCGACCGGTGTGGTGGCCGTGCCGCCGGTCTTGGCGGTGCTGCCGCCGCTGCCGGCCAGCACACCGACCAGGATGCCGCCCACCGCGCAGACGGCGACCACGCCACCGATCACCATCCGGCGCGAGGAGCGCTCGCGGCCCGTGTCGGTGCCCTGGGCGCCGGCCCGGCCCAGCTGGGTGGTCTGCTCGGCGAGGCCGTAGGACTGCTGCGCGCCGTAGCCCTGGCCGGGGTAGCTCTGGCCGGGGTACGGCTGGCCGCCGAAGGACTGGCCCTCGTAGCCCTGGCCGTCGTGGCCCTGGCCCGCGAACGGCTGGCCGGGCTGCTGGCCGTGCTGCTGCTGACCGGGCTGCTGGCCGGCGAAGGACGACTGGCCGCCGTAGGAGGGCTGCCCGCCGCCGTACTGCGGCGGCACCGGCGGCTGGACCGGGAATCCCGGCTGGCCGCCGTGCTCGGCGCCCTGGTAGCCGGCACCCTGGTAGCCGCCGCCCTGGTACTCCGGCGCGCCGCCCCCCGCCGGGTCATTGGTCGGGTACGGCGGCAGGTACTGCGTCTCCGGTGCCGCGGGGGCCGCCGGATACCCGGCCGACTGCTCCTGCCAGGGCGCGCCTGCGGGCGGCCCGGCCGGTGCGGCGGGGGCCGGTGGCTCCGGCGCTGCGGCCGGCTCCGGGCGGAACAGGTCGTCCAGATTGAAGTCACCGGAGTTGGGGTACGAGCGGCGTTGGCTCAACGCGAATCCTCACCTGTGCACGGCTGCGGGCGCACCGGGGCCACCTGGGGCAATCGGGCGGTCCGTCGGTCGGACCGCCCGCCCTGTCTCTCCGGTACGAGCACCCGGGCCTTCCTCGGTTCTTCCGCGCGCTGGCGGCGGAGACGGCGGAACACTTCTGCTGGGGTTCCTCGGAACGTCCCGCCCACGCTACCGGTTCACCGCTACGGGTGACTACGCGGGCGGACCGGGGACCCGGTCCGACCATCCCGCCCGGCGGCGGTTCGTCCACCTCCGGGCATCCGCCGCCGGACGAACACCGTCCGACAGGCGAACACCACCCGGCGGACGAACACCGTCCGGCAGACGAACAGCGCCCGGTAGACGATACGTCAGCCGACGAACCGTCATCTCAAGCGGCCTCCGACTCCGCCCGCTGCTGGAACTCCCGCACCACCCGGTGGTCCCGGAACGGCTCCAGCCTGCGGCGGAAGTCGTCCAGGTACTCCACGCCCCGGTTCGAGCGCAGCCCGCCGAGCAGCCGCATCGCCTGCGCCCCGGTCTCGCAGGCCCGTTCGATCTCGCGCTGCTGCAACTGCGCGGTGGCGAGCAGCACCAGATCGACCGCGCGGCGGCGGACCCGGGTCGCCGGGTGCAGTTCGAGCGCGATCCTGGCCTGCCGCTCGGCCTGCTTGGCCAGCTCCAGATCGCGGTAACAGTGCGCCAACTCGTCGGCCAGGTAGGCCTCGTCGAAGTGCGCGATCCAGTCCGGGTCGTCCTGCGGCCGGCGCTGCTCCATCGCGGCCACCGCACGGGCGGCGACCAGCTCGCAGGACCGGGCGTCGCCGAGCAGCGCGTGGCCGCGCGCCTCGGCGGCGTAGAACATCGCCATCGCGGTGGGGGTGGCCACCGAGCGGGCACCCTCCTGCGCGGCGCGCGCCAGCTGGGCGATCTCCCGGGGGTTGCCCAGGGTGGCCGCCAGGTGGCTCATCGAGGCGGCCAGCACGTAGCCGCCGTAGCCGCGGTCGTCGGCGGCCTGGGCGAGCCGCAGCGCCTGGATGTAGTAGCGCTGGGCCAGGCCGGGCTGGCCGGTGTCCACCGCCATGTAGCCGGCCAGTTCGGTCAGCCGGGCGACCGCCGCGAACAGCTTGCGTCCCGTCTCCTCCCGGTAGCCGCCGCTGAGCAGCCCGGAGACCACGCTGTTCAGGTAGTGGACGACGACCGGGCGCACGTGGCCGCTGCCGAAGCGGTGGTCCAGATCGACCAGCATCTCGGTGGTGGCCCGGATCGCCGCGACGTCGGAGAGGCCGACCCGCGGGCCGCCGGTCCGGGCCACCACCGGGTCGGGCGGGGTGATCAGCCAGTCCCGGCTGGGCTCGACCAGCGCGGAGGCGGCCACCGACGCCCCGGTCAGGAAGTCGCGGCGGCTGACGTCGCTGCGCCACAGCTCGCAGACCTGCTCCAGCGCGCCGCTCAGCGTCGCGGCGAACTGCAGGCCGACGCCCGAGGTGAGGTTCTTTCCGTCGGCCATGCCGATCTCGTCCACGGTGACACCGCGCCCGAGCTTGCGGCCCAGCGCCTCGGCGATCACCGCCGGCGCCTGGCCGCGCGGCTGCTGGCCGCGCAGCCAGCGCGCGACCGAGGTCTTGTCGTAGCGCAGGTCCAGCCCGTGCTCGGCACCGCAGAGGTTGACCCGGCGGGCGAGACCCGCGTTGGAGCAGCTCGCCTCCTGGATCAGCGACTGCAGGCGCTCGTTGGGCTGTCGTGCGACGAGTGGTCTCGCGGCCATGGGCTTCGCCTCCCCAGCGCCCTCCCGGTTCCCGCCGGCGGGCGTCGATTCTGCTGCTCTGGTGCCGGATCGCCGCTCCGGATGGACTGTCACGGCGTGCCGACTACCCGGCCAGTGAAGGAACTTGAGGCCAGGTTAGCGATCAACGACACCATCGGGATACCCATGCGGACGACCTGTTCCCCATGCGCGCCCTCAAAAATGCTCCCGTGCGCCCCCGTTGCGCCCGTCCGGACGACACCTGGCGAACGCCACCCCAACGCCGCCCCAACGCCTGCGGAGCGCCATCTTCCGCACTCTGCACCGCCATGGCGTGCGCCAGGGTCCGCCAGGGTCGGCGCCACCGCACGCCACGGAGCATTCAGGGGGCGCACGGAGCGAGCCACCCGCCCTGCTCACCGTTTCGAGTGACATTCACGCCTGACGGCCACACCGCCACGACGCGCCCGTAACCGGTCCCATGGCCGGTAGTTGTGCAGCACGTGGAAGACACGCCAGGAGCCCCGAACCAGGACAGTGACGGCAAGCCGATCTCACCCCTGCTGCTGGAGGCGGTGAGATACGCGGAGGACCGGCACTGGGAGGTCGTGCCGGGCAGCCATCTGATCGAGGGGGACGGACCGGTCCGCTGCTCGTGCGGCGACCCGCGCTGCCCGCTGCCGGGTGCGCACCCGACCACCCAGGACTGGCTCCGCCGCGCCAGCGCCGGGCCGGGCGTGGTCCGGCGCTGGTGGACCGAGACGCCGAACGCCTCGATCCTGCTGCCGACCGGACGGGTCTTCGACGTGCTGGACGTGCCGGAGGCGGCCGGCTGCCTGGCGCTGGCCCGGATGGAGCGGATGGAGCTCCAGCTCGGCCCGGTGGTCTCGGTACCGGGCGCGCCCGGTCGGCGCGGCCGCCGGCTGCTCTTCCTGGTGCTCCCCGGTGTGCTGGCCAAGCTGCCGGACATGCTGCGCAAGCTCGGCTGGGGCCCGGGCCGGCTGGACCTGGTGGCGCGCGGCGAGGGCGACTGGATCGTCGCGCCGCCCTCCCGGGTCGGCCCGTACAGCTTCGCGCAGTGGGCCCGGCCGCCGTCCGCGCTGAACCGCTGGCTGCCGGACGCGGGCGAGCTGATCAACCCGCTGGCCTACGCCTGCGGCCGGGAGGCGCTGCCGCTGCGCTCCGCGCAGCCGAGCCAGCCGGCGGGCGCGCGCT
Organism: Kitasatospora sp. NEAU-69; assembly: GCF_057158765.1. Lineage (NCBI taxonomy): Bacteria > Bacillati > Actinomycetota > Actinomycetes > Kitasatosporales > Streptomycetaceae > Kitasatospora > Kitasatospora sp. NEAU-69. The sequence continues at coordinate 149,860 of NZ_JBWXUE010000015.1, read as the reverse complement.
GACACCGGCGGCCCCGCACGGCGACCGCCGACGGCGGGTTCCGGACCCCGGGGCCCGCCGTCCGGCCTGCGTCGCGCCCCGGGGTGCGGCTCGGGGTGTGGCTCCGGGTGTGGATAAGGCACCCGCATACCCCCTGGTCAGCCGGGCAAGCCGCTCGTACGAGTGACAGCGCTCAAGGATTGCCGGCAGTTGCCGAGGGGATGAATTGCTGCGAAGCGCCAAGGGCGCAAATCACTACGAAAGGGGCAGCTCAGGGCGCAGACAGAGAACCGGGGGCGGCGAGCACGGGGGCAGTGAGCCGGGGGAGCCGGGGGAACGCCTGGACGGGGAAGCCGGGCGTGGCGCGGAGGGGAAAGCGGGGGGAAACAGGGAGGGATCCCACCAGGGCCGGGGGCCCGGGCGGGAGACGGGGGTCGGGAGGGAAACCGCCGGGCCCGGCGCGCGGGGACGCGCCGGGCCCGGCCTCACGGCTGCCGGCCTCGGGACGATCGGGTCAGGATCGGGAGCGGGAGCGGATCGCGATCGGGGAACGAACGCGACGCACCCGGTGTCAGGTCTGCGCGACGAAGACGTGCGCGGCGATCTCCTTGCCGAGCTCGGCCGCGTCGGCACCGTTGCCGACCAGCACGCCGCCGACCGAGGACGCGACCTGCACCGTCGCCCCCGGGCGGATCCCGGCCCGGCGCAGCGTGCGCATCAGCTCCTCGTCCATCTGGATCGGCTCGCCGATCCGGCGCACCACGACGCTGGCGCCGTCGTCGCCCGGCCGCAGCGCGTCGAGCGTGACCAGCGCGGCGTCGAAGCCCTCGCCCTCGGCCTTGGTGTCGCCGAGCTCGTCCAGCCCGGGGATCGGGTTGCCGTACGGCGACTGGGTCGGGTGCCCGAGCATCGCGAGCACCTTGCGCTCGACCGTCTCGCTCATCACGTGCTCCCAGCGGCAGGCCTCCTCGTGCACCTCCTCCCACTCCAGGCCGATCACGTCGACCAGCAGGCACTCGGCGATCCGGTGCTTGCGCATCACCCGCACCGCGAGCCTGCGCCCGTCCTCGGTGAGTTCCAGGTGGCGGTCGCCCGCGACCTGGAGCAGCCCGTCACGCTCCATCCGGCCCACCGTCTGGCTCACTGTGGGCCCGCTCTGCTCCAACCGCTCGGCGATCCGGGCGCGCATGGGGACGACGCCTTCTTCCTCCAGCTCCAAAATGGTGCGAAGGTACATCTCAGTGGTATCGATCAGCCCAGACATCGCCGCCGGCTCCGTTCCTCGGGGTCCTCATCGCCAATTCTGACGTACCGGACGGACAACCGGTCCCGCCGCGGTGCCCTTCCCACGCGGATTCGTCCCTGTTGACAGCAAGGGCGTCCAGGCAGCACGGTGCTCGCCGTAGCTTTCTCCACTGGCGGTTAGGGAAGATCTCCATGGACGACCTGGTCGATCGGTACTTCGATGCCGCGGTGGCCCAGCTCCAGCGGGTCCGCACCGAGGAGTCGGAGAACATCGGGCGGGCCGCGGCCCTGCTGGCCGACGCGGTCGCCGAGGGTCGGCGGATCTTCGCCTTCGGGGCCGGCCACTCCTCGCTCCCCGCCCAGGACGTGGTCTACCGGGCCGGCGGCCTGGTCGTCTTCAACCTGCTGAACGTCCCCGGCGCGACCGGCGTCAACGTGATGCCGGCCCCGCTCGGCAGCGCGCTGGAGCGCGTCTCCGGGCTGGCCACCGCGACGCTCGACCTGACCCCGGCCACCGCCGGTGACCTGCTCTTCGTGATCTCGCTCTCCGGCCGCCAGATCATGCCGGTCGAGCTCGCGGCGCACGCCCGCGCGCGCGGGATGCACGTGGTCGGCGTGACCTCGCTCGCGTACCCCGGCCAGGTCAGCTCGCAGCACCCGTCCGGCACGTACCTCAAGGACCACTGCGACGTGGTGCTGGACAACAAGATCGCGGTCGGCGACGGCGAGCTCAGCCACCCCGGCGCGGCCACCGCCTTCGGCCCGGTCTCCACCGTGGTGACCAGCGCGTTGATGCAGGCCGTGGTGGCCGGTGCGGTCGGCCGGCTCGCGGACCGCGCGCAGCGCGGCGAGGGCGACGCGCCGCCGCTGTTCCGCTCCGGCAACGTGGACGGCGGCACCGACTGGAACGCCAAGCTGATGGCCGAGAACGCCGACCGGATCTTCTACGCCTTCTGAGCGGAACTCTCCTGACGTAGCGTCAGGTTCACGTAAGAACGGCTCGTACCAGACCTGTGCCCGACCGCGCCGAGCGTCCATACTGGCCCCGACGCCGGGCGTAGTCCTGCTCCGCCCGGGGCAGTACGTCCACGGCGGACGGACACCAGCGCTACGGGGGGACCGGATGGCAGCCGGGGCACGATCCACGGGCTTCGTCCGCGAGGCCGAGCTGCTGCCCGAGCTGTTCCGGGTCGCCGACGCGGCCTCGCTGCAGGGCCAGCAGCGCTCGATCAGACTCGGCCGCTGGGAGCTGGTGCTGCTCACCGCGGCCGCCGCGGCCGGCTCGGCCGACGGCAGGCCGTACGCCTGGGCGGCGGCGGTGGCCTATCTGGCGACCGTCTGCGCGGCCGTGCTGATCAGCCGGCAGAACCCGCAGGGCCTCTGGTACGAGGGCCGGGCCGCCGCCGAGTCACTGAAGACGCTCGCCTGGAAGTTCGCGGTGCGGGCCGACGCGTATCAGCCACCGCCGACCACGCTGCCGGACGCCGAGGGCCTCTACGACCTCCAGCTGCGCGGCATCCTGCACGGCTTCGCGCACAGCCGGGCGGTGCCGGCGGACGCCGAGGAGCGGGCCGGCGTGACTGCGGCGATGCGCGGCCTGCGCGCGCAGCCGCTGGCGGTGCGCCGCGACGTCTACCTGACCGAGCGGGTGCAGGTGCAGCACGACTGGTACCGCGCGAAGGGCGCCTACTGCGACCGGGCCGGCCGGCTCACCGAGCTGCTCGGCATCGTGCTGCCGGCCCTCGGCCTGGCGCTCGCGGTGCTGCGGGCACTCGGCTGGTTCTCCTACGACGCGCTCGGCACCGTCTCGGCGGTGGCCGCCTCGGTGGCCGCCTGGGCGCAGCTGCGCCAGTACCGGCCGCTGGCCGCGGCGTACCGGCTGGCGGCGGACGAGCTGGAGCTGATCCGGGTCCAGCTGACCCAGCTCGACCTCGCCGCGAGCGACGCCGAGGAGCTCTGGGCCCGGCTCGCCAGAGACGCCGAGGACGCCGTCTCGCGCGAGCACACCACCTGGCAGGCCCGCCGCGAGGTCCGCGGCTGAGCCGTGGGCCTGCGACCGACCTTCGAGGCACCGGCACAGCGCCGCCCCCGCACGGCCCGCACCAGCCCGCACCACGCAGCCTGCCGTGCGCCGGATCCCTGATCCCGGTGCCCGTCTCCGTTCCCGTTCCCGTTCCCGTTCCTGTCCCCGACTGATGGAGGTCCGGCGTGCAGCCACGACTGGTCAAGACCGCCGACGGACGAACCCTCGCGGTGCAGACCTTCGGACACCCCACCGGCCGGCCGGTCTTCCTGCTGCACGCGACCCCGGGCAGCAGGCTCGGGCCGGTCCCGCGCGCCACCGTGCTCTACCACCTCGGGGTCCGGCTGATCACCTACGACCGTCCCGGCTACGGCGGCTCTGACCGGCTGAAGGGCCGCCAGGTGGCCCACGCGGCGGCCGACGTGCTGACGATCGCCGACGAGTTGCGGCTGGAGCGGTTCGCCGTGGTCGGCCGGTCCGGCGGCGGGCCGCACACGCTCGCCTGCGGCGCGCTGCTGCCGGGCCGGGTGCACCGGGTCGCGGCGCTGGTCAGCCTGGCGCCGTGGGACGCCGAGGACCTGGACTGGTACGGCGGGATGACCACGGCCAACATCCGCGACTACCGCGCCGCCGAGCTCGACCACCTGCGGATCGCCGCGACGATAGAGCACCGCGCCCGCCGGATCCGGGAGGACCCGAGCGCGCTGCTCGCCGGCCTGCGCCGGGAGCTGGTCGGCTCCGACCGGCTGGTGGTCTCGGACGCCGGCATCCGCCGGATGCTGCAGAGCAACTACCGCGAGGCGTTCCGGCAGAACGCCGACGGCTGGATCGACGACGCGCTCGCGTTCACCACCGGCTGGGGCTTCAAGGTGCAGGACATCACCGCCGCCGCCTGGCTCTGGCACGGCGCGGACGACATGTGGTCGCCGATCGACCACTCGCGCTGGCTGGCCGCGCACATCCCCGACGCGACGCTCTTCGTGGAGCCGGGCGCGGCGCACTTCGGCTCGCTGCGGGTGCTGACCGCCGCCGTGAAGTGGGCGGCGGGCGGGCACGACTGAGCCCCCTCTCCCGGCTCCCCGGCCCGGCCCCGCACGTCACCGGTCGGCGACGTGCGGGCCCCGGATCGGATCAGACCGGCTGCGGCTCCAGGTCCCGGTTGATCCGCTTCCAGCCGCGCGCGGAGACCGTGTTCGGGTGCTCCTCGCCGAGCTGGCGGATCAGCTCGGCGACCGCCCTGGCCCGCAGCTCGGCGGCCTGGTTGCCGCGGCCCGAGCCGCGCAGCGTGACCGCGAGGTTGGCCTGGCAGGCGACCGCGTCCGGGTGGCGCGGGCTGTAGCGCTCGCAGAGCCCGTGGTACGCGGCCTGCTCCAGCCGCTCGGCCTCGGCGAAGTGGCCGAGGTCGCCGTACGCGTTCGCCAGGTTGATCATGCCGTTCAGCGTGAACGGGTGCTCGGCGCCGAGCACCCGGGTCAGCGTGCCGACCGTGCGGCGGCCGAGCTCGACCGCCTCCTCCACGCTGCCGCTGCCGCGCAGGTAGATCACCAGGTTGTTCGCGCAGGCCAGGGTGAACGGGTGCTCGGGCCCGAACAGCTGCTGGTGCCCGACGAAGACCTGCCGGGCCAGGTCGCGGGCGGCGTCCTTGTCGCCGCCCGCGCTGTAGTCGGCGGCCAGGTTGAGCGCGCAGGCGAGCGTGTCGGGCGCGTTCTCGCCGTACCGCTCCAGGTAGCGCTCGTACGTCTCCTTGGTGAGCCGGCGGGCCTCCGCCTGCCGGCCCGCCTTGCGCAGCGAGACGGCCAGCGACTTCGCGTTGCGCAGCGTCTCCGGCACGTCGATGTCCAGGATCTCCGAGTAGGCCTCGGCGACCTCCTGGTGGATCGTCACCGAGTTCTCGTAGTCGCCCTGTTCGCGCAGGTCGCGGGCCAGGTTGGACTTCACCGAGAGCGTGTACGGGTGCTTGGGGCCGAGCACCAGCGAGCGCCGGTCCAGGGTGTCCTGGTCCAGCTCCTGGGCGGCCTTGCTGTCGCCGACCAGCCGGAAGTCGATGGCCAGGTTGTTCGCCATCGACAGCGTGCGCGGGTGGTCCTCGCCGAACTGCTCGCGGAACCGCTCCAGCGTCACCCGGTCCAGCTCCAGCGCCTTGCGGAACTCGCCGAGCGCGCGCCAGTCGGCGCCGAGCGAGCCGGCCGTGATCAGCGTGTACGGGTGCTGCTCGCCGAGCACCCGGCTCTGCCGGTCCAGGGTGTCCTGGTCCAGGTCCACCGCCTCCTGGTACTGCCCCTGGGAGCGCATCACGTTGGCGAGCTGGAAGCGCAGCCGGAGCGTCTGCGGGTCGTCCTCGCCGAGCTTCGCCGTCCACGCGTCGTCCAGCAGGTGGCCGATCCGGCGGCCCTGGGCGAACTCGCCGCGCTTCCACAGGTAGCGGACCCGGTCGATCATCAGCTCGCGGGTGTCCGGCTCGTCGCAGTCGTGCGCCCGGGACGGCGAGAGGTGCGGCCAGATCTCCTCGAACGCGGGCCAGTTGGCCGGCTCGTCGGTGTCGCCGACGACCGGCCGGGCGCCGATCAGGATCCGGTGCACCTCGTGGACGGTCTCGGTCTGCTCCTCCGGCGTCATCTCGGAGCGGATCACCTCCTGGACCAGCCGGTGCACCTGGATGCTGTTGCTCCCGGCGTCCACCTTGGCCAGCGCGTACCGCCCGATCGCCTGGATCACCCGGCCGAGCAGGAACTTGTCGCTCAGACCGGGGTCGAAGGGCACCAGCGCGCGGATCATCTGGTCGCTGTAGAAGAGGTTCATCGAGATCGGCTCGGGCGCGAAGTAGGCGCAGAGCTGGAGCATCCGGGCGGCGGCCGGCGACTGCTGGCGCAGTCGGCCGATCGAGACCCGCCAGGTCGCGCCGACCGTCATCGGGTAGTCGACCGGACGGCCCAGCTCCAGCACCCGGGCGGCCTCCGAGCGCAGCGCCTGGATGTAGTCGCCGACCGGCGTGCCGGTCGCCTTCAGCCAGGCACCGGCCACCTCGACGGCGAGCGGCAGGTCGCCGACCGCCTCGGCCACCGCGTCGGCGTCGGCCCGCTCCAGCGCGCCGCCGGTGCGCCGGGTCAGGTGCTCGATGCTCTCCCGGCGGGTGAAGACGTCCATGGTGAGCGCCTCGGCGTGGGTGGACCAGGCCTGGTTGCGCGAGGTGACCAGGATGTGGCCCGAACTGCTCGGGAAGTACCGGCGGATCTCGGCCGGCTCGTCCGCGTTGTCGAAGATCAGCAGCCAGCGCTTGGCCAGCTCGCCGTGCCGCAGCTCGTCCAGCGCGATCTCGGCCGCGAGCGCCACCGGTTCGTTCGTCGCCTTGCCCATCCTGCGGGCCAGCTCGGCCAGCTGGCCCTGGATCTCGTCCTCCTGCTCGGCCGCCACCCACCAGACCAGGTCGTAGTCGGCCATGAAGCGGTGCGCGTACTCCTGCGCGACCTGGGTCTTGCCGACGCCGCCGAGCCCGTACAGCGTCTGCGGCACCGGCAGCACCGCGGTGGTGCCGCCGCCGAGCTGGTTGCGCAGCCGCTCCAGCACCTCGTGCCGGCCGGTGAAGTAGGTGTTGCGCGGCGGGACGTTCCAGATCCCCGGCTGGGTGCCGGGGAACCGCGGTCCGGAGTTCGGGTCGAGGGCCGGCACCTCCTCCCGGCCGAGCGCCTTGACCAGCGCGCTGCGGGCCTGCAGCTCCTTGAGGTTGACCAGGTCCACCGGGTTGCGGCTGCTGAACGGCGCGGCGAGCGGGATCGAGCCGACCCGGACCGGGATCAGCTGGCGGCGGGTGCCGGCCGGGTCCGAGCCGGCCACCGACTCCCACAGCGCCCTTGCCTGCGGCGAGCGCAGGTAGGCGGGCGAGAGCACCGCGACGGTGCGGAACGCGGCGTCCACCGATCGCTCGGTCTCGACCCGGGTGTCGGCGCCCGCGCCGACGTCCCTGGGCATCACCCGGAAACCGGCGGCGGCGAGCACGTGCTCGATCCAGTCGGCCCACATCCGGTCCTCGGGCACGTAGCTGAGGTAGACGTCGGCCGGCACCGCCGGGCGCCGCCGGGTGAACGCCTCGACGTAGCGCAGCCGCACCTCCTCGTCCATCGGCGGCAGCGCGGAGACCCGGCCCTCGGTGAGCATGTCGGTCAGCCGCTCGCAGGCCGAGAGCATGGTGGTCGGCGTGCCCGGCTTGTCGCCGAAGCTGGCCAGGATCTCCTCGTACGCGTAGAACGGCCGGTACGGGATCTCCACCGAGCCCCAGTAGTGGACGAGTTCCTCGTCGTTCAGGCCGGACGGCAGCCCGTCGAAGCGGATCCGGGCCAGCGAGCGGCCGGCGTCCGCCTTGTCCTTCTCGAAGTCGTCGATCCGCATCGGGACCGGCAGGATCCGGATCCCGCGGTCGCGGTAGCGGTCCGCGATGTGCTGGGCGATCCGCGAGGCGCCGTCGATGCTCTGGTCGCTCAGCGTGAAGCAGACCACCAGGTCGTCCGGCATCTGCACGGTGCAGATCTCGGCGGTGTCGGACAGGCCGGTCCGGCTGTCGATCAGCACGTAGTCGTAGCGCTTGCGCATGTCGGCGCGGAGCGCGTCGAAGAACTGCCCGCCGTCGAACCGCTCATAGAAGAGGTCCCAGTCCAGGCTGCCGAGCGTGCCGGAGTAGTCCCGGTCCTGGTGGCCGGCGGCCAGGAAGTCGATGCTGCCGCCGGTCGGGAAGCCGTTCCAGGAGAGCGGCAGGGCGTGCCCGGCGACCTTCGCGAAGTCCAGGTGCCAGCCGGGGTGGTGGCCGATGTCGAGCAGTTCCTGCTGGTAGCGCTCCGGCTCGGTGAGCGGGTCGGCGTGCAGCTCGGTCTCCCGCAGCGCCTCCTCACGGTAGTCGCTTATCAGCGTCATCACGCCGTGGGCCGCGTCGAGTTCGGCGGCGTCCAGGAACGGGTGGAAGAACTTGGCCAGGCCCGGCGCCTCCAGGTCCCAGTCCACGGTGAGCACCCGGTGACCGTTGGCCGCCAGTATCCAGGCGGTGTTGGCGAGCGCCATGGTGCGCCCGGTGCCGCCTTTGTACGAGTAGAAGGTGACGATCCTGCCCTGGCGGTCCTCCTCGGCCGCCGGGACGGATCCGGGTGCGGTCAGCGGCGAGCCGGAACTCCGCCCACCCACCCGGAGGTTGCGGGTCCGATCAGACGTCATGGTTGCCTCCGTCGTCGTACTCGTCGGTGTCGCTGCCGCTTCGCGCAGCCGTGTCCGTGTCCGTGCCGGTGTCCATGTCGCTGTCGCTGTCGCTGTCGCTGTCGGGGTCGTCGTCCGCGTAGCCGTCCGGATCGTGGTCCGGGTCGCCGTCCCCGGAGTCGGCGGTCCGGCCGAAGCCGGCCCGGGAGAGCGGTCCGAACGCGCCGCGCAGCCGGGGGCGACCGTCGCCGGTGGTGCCCGGGCGGCGCAGGCCGCGCTCCTTGAAAGCCCGCTGCGCCCGGATCGCCGCGTGCTGGAAGGCGACGCCGAAGTCCCGCGCGGTGGGGATCCCGTCCGCGTCCCCGCCGTCGGCGACGACCGGGCGGAACGTGGGCCGGGCGACCTTGCCGCGCTGGCGCAGCACCTCGTCGCTGAGCGCGGTCAGCAGCGCGCTGTACGCCACGCACTGCGGATCGTCCTGGTTCCACGGCTCGACCACGGTCACCCAGGCCGGGTTGCGGCGGGCGAACTCGCGGACCAGCTCACGGCGCTGCGGATCCTCCAGGACCCAGCGATCGACCAGGACGACGCCCGGACCGCCCGGGTGCTCCAGCTCCATCAGCCGGGCGGCGGCGGCGTCGAACTCGTGGATGCGCGGGTTGAGGTCGCACTGCCTGGCCAGCTTGGCGGCCTGCTCGGCCAGCGCCGTCGCACCGCCGCGCTCGTACGGCTGCCAGTCGGTGCGTCCGGCGCCGTAGTAGCCCGGATCGCGGTGCGGCGGCACCTCGGAGCTCTTGAACGAGAGGACCGCGATGGTCAGTTGGTCGCCCGGGGAGACCTTGGGGAACGCCGAGGGGCTGGAGATGAAGTCGACCGGCTCGACGACCGGGATCACGGTCTCCAGCGCGACTTCGACGATCCGCCGGGCCAGCTTGTACACCACCTGCTCGTACTTCTCGCGGTGGTGGCGCTGGGCCATCAGCGCGAACAGGCCGTCGGTGATGTACTCGTCGGGGAAGCCCAGGTGCTTGAACTGGACGGCGGCCGCCACCGGGGGCAGCGCCTCGGGCCGCATGCCGACCCAGAGCACCGGCACGATCGCGGTGTTGCGGACCGGCCCGCCGGGTGCGCCGGCCGAGCGCTGCGCGAAGGTGTACCACTCCTGGCCGCACGGGATGCTGCGGAACAGCCGGGGGTTGTAGAGCGGGACGAACACCCGGCAGGTGGCGAGCGCCTCGGAGATCTTCGCGGCCCAGTCGTCACCCTGGTGCATGGTCTCGTCCATGAACCCGATCGGGTCCGAGGTCGGCAGCGGCGTCAGTTGCAGGACCGCCTCGCAGAGGTCCTGGTAGAACCTGGTCACCCGGACGTTCGGGTTGCGGGTGCCGACCGGGGGCAGGTGCGCGTAGCTGAGAAAGAAGTGCGGCCTCGCCGAGGCATTCTGCCCGCCTGCAGCGGCGTTCACTCGCGCCTCCCCCTGGGGCCTGCCGAGCACTGCTCCCCCGAAGGGGACTTCAGTGTAGGAAGGTCGCCTTCGCCATGGGAATAGCACCGTCGGGCACCGCCTGGCGCGAGCACGACCAACCTGACGCATCGATCATGCGTCAGGAGTGGCCGGCGATGAGGCTCTTTGGCGGGATTGTTACCGCTGGGGCACGTGTGAGTGACTGGCCGTCACGGAACGTCGATGAGGCGGGAGTTCAACCAGTTTGCCGCTGCGTCCACGGCCGGAGCGATCGGCACCAGGAAGCAGTCGGCCGTGCCGACCCGCCCGGTGCGGATCCGGTCGCCGAGCGCCCGGGAGATCGCCTCGGCCAGCTCGGGGAAGTGCAGGTCGTCCAGGTCCGGCGCCTCGAAGTGTTCCCAGCGGCGCCGGCCGTCCGGGCCGGACAGCACGCAGCCGTAGTTCTTCGAGGGCAGCTTGGGGACCTGGTAGTCGGCCAGGTGGTAGGCCGTGCAGCACCAGAGCGGCACGCCGATCAGCAGCGCCTGGGCCTGCTCGGCATAGAGCCGCCCGGTCGGCGACTGCGGGCCGAGGTGGCAGTCGAGCGGGTGCGGCTCCAGCAGGCGCCCGGCGGCCGGGCCGAGCGCGGCGAACGAGGTCTGCGGGTGAGCGCTGCGCCGGGCCCCGGGGGTGGTCCGGATCTCCTCCGCGAGCCGGCCCATGGTCGGTGAGCACGGGGTGGTCAGCGGGTCGAACGGTGGCATCTCGTCCAGGAACCTGCGGAGCCTGCCGGCGCTCATCCCCTCGGTGGCCTGCTTGTGCAGGCGGGAGGTGTCGGAGTTCTCCGGGGTCGCGGTGTACGCCACCAGCGTGCCGGCGTCACCGAGCGCCGCCCGCAGCGCGGTCACCACGCCGGCCGAACCCCCCGCCACCTGCCCGAGCGACCGGGTGGAGGCCTGCACCAGCAGGATCCCCCCGGGCCGCACGCCCAGCTCGGCCAGCTGCGCGGTCAGCTCGGCAGGGGTCGATTCGGCGAGGCTCGATTCGGCGGGGCTCGGCTCGGCGGGGCTCAGCTCGGCGGCCCGGCCGGGCGACTGCGCCGTCACGGCCCGACCGGCACCGGCGCGGACCGGCGGGTCCGCCAGGCGGCCAGGTTCCGCTCGGCCGCATCGGCCGCCGCCCGCTCGGCGGCCGCGCCCACCGGGACGGCCAGCCAGGGTGCGACCGTGCGCCGCATGCCGTCCGCGAACCGCCGGCCGAGCTCGGTGAGCGCGCCGGAGCCGATCAGGCTGTCGATCGCCCGGTCGGTGTGCACCCGCCAGGTGGCCAGCTGCAGCCGCGCGTGCTCGGCCGGCCCGCCGGGCAGGCCGTCGTACGCGGCCACCCGGGTGCCCCAGAACTCGGTGACCGCCAGGTGCGCGTAGGTGCCCTGGAACAGGCCCTCCAGCGGGCGCGGGTCGGGGCGCCACGGGGCGTGGTAGAGCCCCTGGTCGGCCCGGTCGTACAGGTCGTGGAAGTCCAGTACCGCGCCGAGCTTGACGTGCTGGAACTCGTGCGTGAGCAGCAGCGCGAGGATCGGCGCGGTCGCCGGGCGGGCGATGCCGACCGCGCCGAACGCCTGCCGGGCGGCCGCGCTGATGTCCTGCCCGGCCGGTCCGGGGCGCAACGGGGTGACCACCGACAGGCCCGCCGCGAGGCCCGGCGCGTAGCCCGGCAGGTCGCGGCCGATCAGCTCCCAGGCCTCGCGCAGCGCACCGGTCCAGCCCAGCACCGGGGGCTCGGCGAGCCGGTCGGCGACCGGCCACTGGTGGCAGTCGCGCTGCGGGTCGGTGTCCTCCAGCGCGAGCGTGAAGTCGAGACCGGGGCGGACCAGGCGGACCGGCTCCCAGTGCGCGCCCGGCGGCTCGTCCCAACCGATCCGCACGGCGGGCCCGTCCGCCGGGCGCACCGTGAAGCCGTCCGGGCCGCCGGTCACCAGCGCCTCGCCGCCGCCACCGGTGAGCACCCGGCCGAGGGTGGGCAGGTGGACGGCGCCGAACCGGACCGGCACGCTCAGCGACTCGCTCCGGCCGGCCCGCAGCCCGGCGGCGGCAGCCAGCTCGGCCAGCGTGCCGAGGTCGGCGGCCGGCTCCCGGCGCAGGCAGCGCACCGCCCAGGCGCGTACGTACGGGTGCGCCAGCACCGCGTCCAGCGCCTGCGGGGCCTCGGTGTCCAGCGCGGTCAGCAGCTCCCAGGCGCCGCCCGGCACGGCCGCGCCGCCCTGCTCGCGGACCGCGGCGACCAGCGAGCGGGTCAGGCCGAGCTGGGCCGCGGCCATCGCGCGAACGGTCTGCGCGCTGCCGTAGCCGGCGGCCAGCTCGTCGATCTGGTCATCCGTCAGCTCGCTGCCGGTGGGGGCGCCCGCCTGGGCGGGGACGGCGGCGGTAGCGGTGGCGGTGGCGCCGACCCGGTCGCGGATGGTGCTGATGAGGTGCAAGAGGTCCCCGCAGAAGACGGACGGATTGGCGAAACCGCCGGAGGCGCTGCTCCAGCGGTGGGCGTAGAGGCCGCCGCCGCAGCTGCGCACGACCGGGCAGGCCCGGCAGGCAGCGGCGAGTCCGGCCAGTCCGGACTGACGCTCCATCATGCCCGGGTGCCGGGCGACCTCGTCCAGACTGTTCGCGAAGACGTCGAAACCGGTCGCGGGTGCGCCGTCGTAGGCGGTTTTCAGGCTGTCCGCCTGCTCGAAACCGCCATCGGTCTCGATCACCACCAGGTCGGCCGGGTCCAGGCCGAGCGATTCGGTGAGGCTGGAGCGGCCGTGCAGCGTGCGGTGCACCGAGTCGAAGGTGCGCACCGGGACCGGGCGGCCCTGCTCCTGCCAGCGCCGGTAGATCGCGAGCAGCCAGTCGGCGTACGGGTGCGGCCCGGCGCTGGCGGGACGTTTCGGCGGCACGTCCCAGGTCGCGTGCGGGAGCAGGAAGTCGATGCGGGGCGGGTCCAGCGCGACCAGCGCGTCGTAGACCGCGATCGGGTCGTTCTCGACGTCGATGGTGCAGAGCAGGCCCGCGTACAGGTCGCGGAACTCGGGGGTACGCAGCAGGTCGATCGCGGCCAGCACCTTGGCGTGACTGCTGCGGCCGTCCGCGTAGCGCCGGTGCCGGTCGTTGGACGCCTTGTCGCCGTCGAGCGAGACGCCGACCTTGATGCCGAGCTCGGCGAAGAGCTCGCAGAACGCGCGGTCGAGCAGCACCGCGTTGGTGTGGATCCGCAGGTCCAGCGCGCAGGAGGCGGGCAGCGCGGCGCGGATACTCTCGGCGGCCCGGCGCAGCAGCACCGGGCCGGCGAGCAGGGGTTCCCCACCGTGCAGCACGACATGGACCGCGGGCAGCCGGTGCGCGATCGCGTGTTCGGCGATCCGCTGCGCGGCCCGGTCCAGTACCTCGGGGCCGATCGACTTGGGCTGACGGCGCCAACCGGTGTCCGCGTGCTCGTAGACGTAACAGTGGTCGCAGGCGAGATCGCACCTGCTGTGAACCTTCAGTACGAACTGCGAGAACGGCACCAGGGGGTGCGTCATGATCAATCGCCCGCCGTCGAGTTGGCCGTCGAAGAACGTCGTGTGCAGTGCGAGGGGCCCGTTGCAGCCCCCGGCCCTCAGATCGAGGAGTTGAAGGCGGCGACCGGGACCTGACCGGACTCGGTGCCCGGCAGGGCGCGGTACAACTCGGCAGTGATCAGTTCACTGCCGACCGCCGCGAGTTCGTCCAGCCGTGGACGGCCGGACTGCTGGACGGCGGGTGATTCGGGTGTCGCGGGCTTGACGGCCAGCATGGTAGCCATAATCTGAGTTCCCCTCAGAAATAAGGCGGTTGAACCGCCTTGGGCGTGGGTAGGGAGGGACTCGGGTGGAGCTGCATAGATCAACTTCGGCAGCACAGACGTGTCCCAGGGACAAGGTAGCGCTCCGGCAGGCCCGGATCACTGCCCGCAGTCGCGGCGCAGACACCCGCCCGACCGGCTGATTCGGCGACCGATACGCCGTCAGCTGCGCGGATGCGCCGAGCGGGTGCCCGGTCGGCCGGAAACTGCACTCGTGTGGGCGAGTGCGCGGATACGCCAATCGACGTATCCGCGTGCCTATCCGCCCGGCCACATATCCATGTCGCCCGGCATACTGGCGCGAATCGCGCTCCGCGCCCGCGCCGGCCCCCGCCCCGGCATGCGGGCCGCGCCCGGTCACGGGCAGAGCCGCTCCACCAGCCAGCCGTCCGGGGCCGCGGTGAACCGCAGCCGGTCGTGCAGCCGGTTCGGCCGGCCCTGCCAGAACTCCACGGTCCGCGGGATCACCCGGAAGCCGCCCCAGAACGGCGGCACCGGCACCCCCTCGCCCTCCGGATAGCGCGAGGCGAGCTCGGCGTACCGCGTCTCCAGCACCTCGCGGGAGGCGACCGGGCTGGACTGCTCGCTGGCCCAGGCGCCGAGCTGGGAGCCGTGCGGACGGGTGCGGAAGTACGCCGCCGTCTCGTCCCGGCCGGTCCGCTCCACCTCGCCGGTGACGATCACCTGACGGTCGATCGGGTGCCAGGGGAAGAGCAGCGAGGCGTGCGGGTTGGCCGCGAGCTCGGCGCCCTTGCGCGAGCCGTAGTTGGTGAAGAAGACGAAACCGCGCTGGTCGAAGCCCTTGAGCAGGACCGTGCGGGAGCTCGGCCGCCCCTCGGCGTCCGCGGTGGAGAGCACCATCGCGTTCGGCTCGGGCAGCCCGGCCTGCTCGGTCTCGGTGAACCAGCGGCCGAACTGGACGACCGGATCAGGGGCCAGCTCCTCCTCGGACAGGCCGGCGAGGGCGTACTGGCGGCGCATCCGGGCGAGATCGGCGACGGTGCTCAGGGGCGCGGGCTGGGCGCTTTCCGGGGTCTGCACGCCAACATCATCCCGTACGACAAGCAGCGGACAGCGCTCCGCCTATGGAATCTCGACATCGAGAGATATGGTGGCTCGCCACCGCTTCACCACCTGCGGTCCGGGGAATCGTCCGGAAATGACCGGTTCGCACCGGAAGATCCTTGGTTCCGACCGGGTGAGGCGAGAGGTGGAGCGGCCCTTCGGGAAAACATCACCGCAGTGGTGTATGGCGCAATGCACCCAGTGCCTGCCACTCTGGCACCGAGTGCCAACACACACCAACGGTCACTGGCCGGGCCGCCCCACCACGGCGGACGGCCCGTCACGTCACTGAGGAGCCGCGTGATGTCCGATTTCGTACCCGGGCTTGAGGGAGTCATCGCTTTCGAGAGCGAGATCGCCGAGCCGGACCGCGAGGGCGGTGCGCTGCGCTACCGCGGCGTGGACATCGACGAGCTGGTCGGCCACGTCTCGTTCGGGAACGTCTGGGGCCTGCTGGTGGACGGCAAGTTCAACCCCGGTCTGCCCTCCGCGGAGCCGTTCCCGATCCCGGTGCACTCCGGTGACATCCGGGTCGACGTGCAGTCCGCGCTCGCCATGCTCGCGCCGGTCTGGGGCCTGAAGCCGCTGCTCGACATCTCCGCCGAGCAGGCCCGCGACGACCTGGCCCGGGCCGCCGTCATGGCGCTGTCCTACGTCGCCCAGTCGGCGCGTGGCCAGGGCCTGCCGATGGTCCCGCAGAGCGAGATCGACAAGGCCGAGACCGTGGTCGAGCGGTTCATGATCCGCTGGCGCGGCGAGCCGGACCCGAAGCACGTCAAGGCGATCGACGCGTACTGGACCTCGGCCGCCGAGCACGGCATGAACGCCTCCACCTTCACCGCCCGGGTGATCGCCTCCACCGGCGCGGACGTCGCCGCGGCGCTGTCCGGCGCGGTCGGCGCGATGTCCGGCCCGCTGCACGGCGGCGCGCCCTCGCGCGTGCTGGGCATGATCGAGGAGATCGAGCGCACCGGCGACGCCGCGGCCTGGGTCAAGAACGCGCTGGACAAGGGCGAGCGCCTGATGGGCTTCGGCCACCGCGTGTACCGCGCCGAGGACCCGCGCGCCCGCGTGCTGCGCCGCACCGCCAAGGAGCTCGGCGCGCCGCGCTTCGAGATCGCCGAGGCGCTGGAGAAGGCCGCGCTGGAGGAGCTGCACAACCGCCGCCCCGACCGGGTGCTGGCCACCAACGTGGAGTTCTGGGCCGCGATCATGCTGGACTTCGCCGAGGTCCCGGCGCACATGTTCACCTCGATGTTCACCTGCGCCCGCACCGCCGGCTGGTCGGCGCACATCCTGGAGCAGAAGCGCACCGGCCGCCTGGTCCGCCCGGCCGCCCGCTACATCGGCCCGGGCCCGCGCAGCCCGCGCGAGATCGAGGGCTACGAGTCGATCGCCCAGTAGGGCACCTGCAGTAGGAAGCCCGTTCGACGGCCCGTTTTGCCCGGTGTGGCAAGGCGGGCCGTCGGCGTTCAAGATCACATCTCAGCGGCCGGACAGGCGGCGGACACCCGCTGTGCGGACCAGTAGGCTGCGCGCGTGGCCCAGATCCAGATCCCCGCTGACATCAAGCCCGCAGACGGCCGTTTCGGCTGCGGACCGTCCAAGGTGCGCCCCGAGGCCCTGAGTGCCCTCGCCGCCACCGGTACCTCGCTGCTCGGCACCTCGCACCGCCAGGCACCGGTCAAGAACCTGGTCAAGCGCGTCCGTGAGGGCGTGAGCAGCCTCTTCTCGCTCCCCGAGGGATACGAGGTGGTGCTCGGCAACGGCGGCTCCACCGCCTTCTGGGACGTCGCCGCCTTCGGCCTGGTGCGCCAGAAGTCGCAGCACCTGAACTTCGGCGAGTTCTCGTCGAAGTTCGCCGCCTCGGTCAAGGCCGCCCCCTGGCTGGACGACCCGACGGTGATCAAGACCGAGCCGGGCACCCACCCGCTGCCGGTCGCCGAGGCCGGCGTGGACGTCTACGCGCTGACCCACAACGAGACCTCGACCGGCGTCGCGATGCCGATCCGCCGCCCCGCGGGCACCGCCGGCGACGGCTCGCTGGTGCTGGTGGACGCCACCTCGGGCGCCGGCGGCCTGCCGGTGGACATCACCGAGACCGATGTCTACTACTTCGCGCCGCAGAAGTCCTTCGCCTCGGAGGGCGGGCTCTGGCTCGCCACGTTCTCGCCCGCCGCGCTGGAGCGGGCGGCCGAGATCGCCGGCTCCGGGCGCTACATCCCGCCGTTCTTCGACCTGCCGACCGCGATCGACAACTCCTCGAAGGACCAGACCTACAACACCCCGTCGATCGCGACGCTCTTCCTCCTCGCCGACCAGCTGGAGTGGCTGAACGGCAACGGCGGGCTGGACTGGGCCGTCGCCCGTACGGCTGAATCCTCGGCGCACCTCTACGGCTGGGCCGAGAAGTCCTCGTTCGCCAACCCGTTCGTCGCGGAGCCCGCGGAGCGCTCGCAGGTGGTCGGCACGATCGACTTCGACGACTCGATCGACGCCGCCGCGATCGCCAAGGCACTGCGTGCCAACGGGATCGTGGACACCGAGCCGTACCGCAAGCTCGGCCGCAACCAGCTGCGGATCGCG
Source organism: Kitasatospora sp. NEAU-69 (assembly GCF_057158765.1). NCBI lineage: Bacteria > Bacillati > Actinomycetota > Actinomycetes > Kitasatosporales > Streptomycetaceae > Kitasatospora > Kitasatospora sp. NEAU-69. The sequence continues at coordinate 132,482 of NZ_JBWXUE010000015.1, read as the reverse complement.
ATGTTCCCGGCGATCGACCCGGCGGACGTGCAGGCGCTGACCGCGTGCATCGACCACGTGGTCGAGCAGCTCTGACCGACCCGGCTCAGAACGCAGGGGCCGCTGCCTTCTGGCAGCGGCCCCTGCGCGTTCTTCCGGGCTGCTCCGCCCCAGGTGCTACTTGGGGGGCGCTACTTGCCGACCAGCGCACTGATCAGGACTGCCACCAGAAGCAGCAGCAGAGCACCGGAGACGATCCGCATACGAGTCTTGGGGTCCACGGTCACCGAGACTACCTGCCCGGCTCAGAGCCCCAGATGAGAGCCCCCGGTCGCGTCCAGCACCTGGCCGCTCACCCAGCGGCCGTCCTCAGAGGCCAGGAACGCCACCACATCGGCGATGTCGTCCGGCTCGCCGACCCGGTTGAAGGCCGAGACCGAGGCGAACTGCGCCCGGGTCGCGGGGTCCTGGAGCTGCGGGTTCATCTCGGTCTCGACGATCCCCGGGGCGACCGCGTTGACCGTGATGCCGCGGGCGCCGAGCTGCTGGGCGAGCGTCAGGGTGAGCGTGTTCAGCGCGCCCTTGGTCATCGAGTACGCGCTGAGGACCGGGAACGCGATCCGGGTCACACCGGAGGAGACGTTGACCACCCGGCCGCCGTCGCGCAGCCGCGGCAGCCCCTGCTGCAGGACGAAGTACGGCGCCTTGACGTTCACCGCGAAGACCCGGTCGTAGTCGGCCTCGGTCGTCTCCTCGATCCCGGCGACCAGGCCGATCCCGGCGTTGTTGACCAGGATGTCCAGCCCTGGGCGGGCGCCCTCGCGCTCCAGTGCCGCGTCGAAGGCCTGCCACAGCGCGGCCGCGTCGCCGGGCACGCCGAGCTCGGCGCCGATCGCGAAGGCCCGCCCGCCGGCCGCCGTGATCTCGGCCACCACCTCCTTGGCCGCCGTCTCGTTCGTGCCGTAGTGCACCGCGACCAGGGCCCCCTCGCGGGCCAGCCGCAGCGCGATCCCCCGGCCGATCCCCCGGCTCGCACCGGTCACCAGCGCGGTCTTCCCCGAAAGCCTGTTCATCGCCCCACCCTTTCCGTAGCGCTCGCCTTTCTGTAGCGCTCGCTATGGAAAGGACCGTAGCACGGTTTCTGTAGCGAGCGATATAGAATCTGGGGCATGACGAGCTCCCCGACCCGCGGCCGCCCCCGGTCCTTCGACCGCGAGGCGGCGCTGGCCGCCGCCACGCTGCTGTTCTGGGAGAAGGGGTACGAGGGCACCTCGATCGCCGACCTGACCGAGGCGATGGGCATCCGGCCGCCGAGCCTGTACGCGGCCTTCGGCGACAAGCGCGCGCTCTTCGACGAGGTGGTGGCGGGCTACGAGGTCGGCCATGGCGCGTTCGCGGCCCGCGCGCTCGCCGAGGAGCCGACGGTGCGGGCCGGCGTCACCCGGCTGCTGCGCGAAGCCGCCGCCGAGTACACGGCGCCCGGGCATCCGCACGGTTGTCTGATCATCAGCGCGGCGGCCAACTGCACCGGGACGGAGGTGCGCGAGGGGCTGCGGGCGATCCGGATGGCCCGGCTGGCGGACTTCGAGCGGCTGATCGCGGCGGCGGTGGCGCGCGGCGAGGAGCCGGCGGCGAGCGACCCGCGCGAGCTGGCGCGGTTCACCGGCGCGGTGCTGCAGGGGATGTCACAGCAGGCCAGGGACGGCGCCGACCGGGCGGAGCTGGAGCTGGTCGCGCAGGCGGCGATGCGCTGCTGGCCGCCGCTCGACGCCGCCTAGGGCCTGCCGGGCGGGGGCGGCGGTTCCCGGCCCGGACCGGCCCTAGTGCCTGCTCGGCGGTGTGATGCCGGTCAGCGGCCAGCTGCCGACCTCGGTGTACCGGACCCGGCCGGCGCCGAAGTCGCTGCGCATCAGCTGGAAGTCCGCCACCTCCCACTCGACCCCCTGGTACTCCGTCAACTCCTCGGCGGCGGCGCGCAGGGCCGCGCGCTCCTCGTGACCGGGGTGCCCGCCGCGTCCGGCGCGGGCCAGCGTGAGGTGCGGGTGGTAGGAGAACTCTCCCGCCGGCTCCCCGTCGGCCCCGAGCACCTCGCCCACCAGCCCGGTCACCGCCCGGGCCAGCGAGCGCAGCGCCCAGGTCTGCCCGGCCAGCCCGACCCAGAGCGTCCGGTCCCCGAAGTGCCCGCCGCCGGCCAGGCGCAGCCGGTGCGCCGGGTAGCCGGCCGCCAGCTGCGCCAGCCCGTCCCGCAGCTCCGGCAGTTGCTCCTCGGCGACCTCGCCGAGGAAGGCGAGCGTGAGGTGCCAGCCGTCCCCGGCCGTCCAGCGCAGCCGCTGCGCACCGGGCAGCTCGCGCACCGGGCCGACCGCGGCCGCGAGTTCGGCGAGCGCGGCGGCCGACGGGTGCACTGCCACGAAGAGCCTCATACCGTCATTCTCCCCGGGGCCGTCCGCTGCCGCCTCTTCCCTCGACCCGCCGGCGAAGGCTTGAATGGGTCGTATGAAGATCAGAACCGGTGGCCCCGACGACGCGCCCGCACTGCTCGCCCTGCTCGACTCCGCCGTCGCCTGGCTGGTCGCCCAGGGCCGCACCGGCCAGTGGGGCACCGAGCCCTGGTCCACCCGGCCGGCGGCCGTGCAGCGGGTGCACGGCTACACGCACGACCACCTGCTGCGGGTCGCCGAGGACGCCGACGGACGGGTGGTCGGCGCCTGCGTGCTCTCCCGGCAGCTGCCGGAGTACGTGCCGCCGGCCGAGCTCCCCGATCTGTACCTGCGGCTGCTGGTCACCGACCGCGGCCTGCGCGGCTCGGGCATCGGCGCGGCACTGGTCGCGGACGCCCGCACCGAGACCGCGCGGCTCGGTCTGCCGCTGCTGCGGGTGGACTGCTACGCGGGCGACGACCGGCGGCTGGTCGGCCAGTACCGGGCGCTCGGCTTCACCGAGACCGTCCCGTTCGAGGTGCCCCGACCGGACCGCGAGCCGTGGCCCGGCCAGGTCCTGGAGATCAGGATCTGACCGGGCGCCGGCCGCGGCCTGCGTCCCAACAGGCCGCGGCCGGATCGGACATCGGCCTCAGCAGGCCGCGGCCAGCTCGGACTTCGACGGCGCCTGGCGCGGCACGAAGGCCACCACCCGGCTGCCGCGGTGCAGGTCCACCCGCAGCCGCAGGTCCGCGCAGCGGGCCAGCACCAGGCCGACCACGCCGGCCGCCAGCGCGGAGACCACGCCACAGGCCAGCAGGCCCACTCTCGCGCCGTACACGCTGGTCACCCAGCCGACCAGCGGCGCGCCGATCGGCGTCCCGCCGGTGAAGACGAGCACCAGCAGGCCCATCACCCGGCCGCGCATCTCCGGCTCGGTGGCCAGCTGCACGAAGGAGTTGACCGCGGTGTTGAAGGTCAGCCCGAAGACCCCGACCAGCGTCAGCAGCACCGCGAAGGTCCAGTACCCGGGCGCCGCCGAGGCCAGTACCTCCAGCAGCCCGAAGCCGAGCGCCGCGCCGGTCAGCCAGCGCAGCCGCGGGTTGCCGCGCCGCGCCGCGTAGAGCGCACCGGCCAGCGAGCCGAGTGCCATCGCGGTGTTCAGCAGGCCGTACTGTCCCGGCCCGACGTGGAAGGTGCCGTAGGCGAAGCCGGAGAGCAGCGTCGGGAAGTTGAAGCCGAAGGTCCCGATGAAGGACGCCAGCACCAGCGGCCAGAGCAGCTCCGGGCGCTCCTTCACGTACCGCAGGCCCTCACGGAGCTGGCCCTTCTGACGCGGGATCCGGTCCACCGGGCGCAGCTCACTGCCGCGCATCGCGAGCAGCCCGCCGATCACCGCGACGAAGGAGACCGCGTTGAGCGCGAACGCCCAGCCGCTGCCGACCGCCGCGATCAGCAGACCGGCGACCGCCGGGCCGACCAGCCGTGCGGTCTGGAAGTTCGCGGCGTTCAGGCTGACCGCGTTGCTCAGGTGCTCGGGGCCGACCATCTCGGAGACGAAGGCCTGGCGGGTCGGTGTGTCGACCACGGTCACCAGGCCGAGCAGCAGCGCGAAGGCGTAGACGTGGTACTCGGTCACCGAGCCGGTCATGGTCAGCACGGCCAGCCCGGCGGCCAGCAGGCCCATCGTGCCCTGAGTGGCGATCAGCAGGCGCCGCTTGGGCATCCGATCGGCCAGCACGCCGCCGAAGAGGCCGAGCAGCAGGGTGGGCAGGAACTGCATCGCGGTGGTGATGCCGACCGCGAGCGGGCTGCCGGTGAGGCTCAGCACGAGCCAGTCCTGCGCGATGCGCTGCATCCAGCTGCCGGTGTTGCTGACGATCTGACCGGCGAAGAAGTACCGGTAGTTGCGCACCTTCAGGGAGGAGAACATCCCCGTCGGGCGGGTAAAGCCTGATGGGGGGTTGGGTGCCCCGGTGGGGCCGGATGCGACGGTGGTTGCCGCCGCGGCGCGTTCGTCGGGGTCGTCCTCGCCGGGGGTGTTCACGGCGGGTGTGGCGGTCGAGGTCTGATAGGTGGTGTCGTCGGGACGGGTTGCGGCGCTGGCTGCGGCCGGCGGTGTCACGTGCTTCTCCCCTCGCTGCGCGGCCCCGGTCTGTTCCGGGGTCGCGCTCCTGGTCTTCATGGTCACTTCTGCGGTGATGCGGTTCTCCTTCCGCTCGTCCGTCTCCGGAGTCCGTCTGATGCGGGGCCCGCCAGACCCGAGGTCTGCCGGACGCGGGGCCGGCGGCCGTCGCCGGCCGCCGGTTCCTACAGGTTCGCGAGCTTGTACAGCGCGGGCGCGGCGGCACGCACCGTCGCCCACTCCTCCTCGCTCAGCCCGCCGGCCAGCTCGGCCAGCCAGGCGTTGCGCCGCCTTCGGCTCTCGTTCAGGATCGCCGCGGCCTGCTCGGTCGAGCTGACCACCACTTGCCGGCGGTCCTCCGGGTGCGGCTCACGCCGCACCAGGCCCTTCTCCTCCAACATCGCGATGATCCGCGTCATCGAAGGCGGCTGCACGTGCTCCCGCCGGGCCAACTCACCCGGCGTGGCACTCCCGCACCGGGCCAGGGTGCCGAGCACCCCCATCTCGGTCGGGCTCAGCGACTGCTCGACCTGCTGGTGCCGCAAGCGGCGGGCCAGGCGCATCACGGACGACCGGAGCTGACTGACAGCGGCGAGGTCGTCCTCGGACATCTCGGACATGATCCTTAGCTTACGTCATTACTCTGCCTAATAAAAATCAATAGAACAGTGCAACGCGGAGCAGCGTGTCCGGTGTCTGCGTATGGTCCGCAACGTAGCGTTGTCACATGGACGCCATGCTCAGCATGCGAGAGGCCCGAGAGCGCCTGGCCGAGGTCGTGGAGCGAGCGACGCACGGCGAGGTCACCGTGCTGACCCGGCACGGCAAGGAGGTCGCCGCCGTCATCCCCATCTCAATGCTGCGGCAGTACCGCATCTGGGAGGAACAGGAGGACCTCCGACAGGCCCAGGGGGCAATGGCCGAGGACGGTCCCACCGCGACACTGGCGGAGCTGATGGCCGAGACCATGGCTCGCCCTGAATGAAGCAGCACGCTGCCCTCCGGCTCGGCCGCCGGGACTCGGCCTACGGCGACTGACCGGCGTACGAGGCGCGCAAGCGTGCCCAGCGGGAGTCCGTGCTGCCATCGCTGCCTGACCCGCCCGAGCAACCGGCCTGATACGCGGCTCCTCAGCGCGGGAACGCCCGCCGGGCGCGCCAGCTGGTGTGCTCGCGGGAGACCGCGTCCTCGACCTCGGCGGAGAGGCGGGACCAGGTTGCCTCGGCGTCCTGGTCGTTGGCGTCCATCGCGGACAACTTGCCCCAGACCACGTCGAGTTCCTTGGCCGCGAGCTGGTAGGCCGAGACCAGCGGCCGCAGTTGCTTGAGCTGGGTCCAGGCGATGATCGCGGCGGCCGCCGCCGAGCAGGCGCCGAAGAGGCTGACCGAGATCGCCCCGGCCGCCTGCGCCACCGCCGCCGCGCCACCGATGATCATCAGCGACACCGTGCCGAGGCCCCAGGAGACCGACTGCGACTCGCAGGAGTCGGCCTTCGCGAGGTACCAGGTGCGCTGGCCCTCGACCCGGATCCGCAGGTACACGGTGCGCCGCGCGGCGAGCTCGGCGGCCCGCAACTGCCGCATGCCGTCGGTGATCTCGGGCACCGAGCCGGGCGCGAGAACCCCCGCGTCCTCGAAGGTCCGCAGCACCTCCGACACCCGGTCCAGATAGTCCTCGTCCACCTCGGGCGAGTCCGCCGGGCCGTCGAACGGCCGGGCCCGCACGATGTACTTCCAGGCCAGCGTCTTCACCGACTCGGCGGCCGCGCGGGCCTCGTACCAGCGGGACTGCGGGTTGCCGCGGCGCAGCCTGGTCCAGAAGTAGCCGGCCACCAGGAAGGCCGCGACCGAGAAGAGCGGTGCGGCATCGGACCGCCCGCTCTTTCCGCCGCCCGCGATGGCAGCGATCACCGCGGCCAGCACCAGCATCAGGATCAGCCCCCGGTGCCAGCGCAGCGTCTGCCGCTGTCCGGAGAGTGAAGCCTGGTCAGCCATCCGAAACGACTCGGGCAGGAAGTCCGCCTCGTCGATCGCGCTCGGGTCCCATCGCACCATCTGCCACCTCACGAATCCCGGAGGCAGTATTCCCCCACCTCAACTGCGGCACACAGCACGGTTTTCGGACAATCATCCGACACTGCGCACGGTCGGCCGAAACCCGCTGTCGAGGGCCCGCCACCGGGACTCGCCGGGGGCCGTCAGCGAGACCCGACACCGCCGTTCGCCCCGGCGGCTACCCGCCCGACCGTCGGGACACCGGCGCGACCGCCGCGACCAGTGCCATCAGCCCGCCGAGCAGCCCGAGTTCGGCGAGCAGCACGAACGGCGCGCCGTCCGGAGTCGTCCCCCACGGCAGCAGCGGGACCACCCCACGCAGCGCCAACCAGCCGCCCGCCAGGGCCGACAGCACCAGTACCCCGAGCATCCCCGTCGTTCTACGCATGCTGACCATTCTTCAACGTCGGTCCCTGCGACCGACATCCGGAGCAACCCCGACCCGTCCCGGATTTCCACCCGCCCCAGACCACCGCGCTGCGCTGCCCCGACCCGCCCGGCCCGCCGCGTAGGCTGGCCCGCATGGCCATCCCGTCCGGCGAAGCCGACCAGCTGGTCTGGTACGCCGCCTACGGCTCGAACATGAACCTCGCCCGGCTCACCGCCTACCTCCGCGGCGGCCACCCGCCCGGCAGCGCCCCCGGCCACCCCGGCTACCCGGGCTGCCGCGACCCACGCCCACCGCGCCAGGACCGACCCGTCCAGCTGCCCGGCCGCCTGCACTTCGCGCTCGAATCCACCGTCTGGACCGGCGGCATGGCGTTCTGCGACCCCGACGTCCCCGACCGCACACCGGCCCGTGCCTACCTGCTCACCGCCGGCCAGTTCGCCGACATCGCCGCCCAGGAAATGCGCCTGCCACCCGGCACCGACCTCGACCTGCGCCCGGCCATCGCCGACGGCCGCGCCGTCCTCGGCCCCGGCCGCTACCAGACACTCGTCTGCCCGGGCCTGCTCGACGGCCACCCGCTGCTCACCTTCACCGCCCCCTGGCACCTGGCCGACGCCCCGCTCAACCGCCCGGCCGCCGCCTATCTGCACCACCTCGCCACCGGCCTGCGCGAGGCCCACGGCTGGCAGACCCCGCGCATCGCCGGCTACCTGGCCAGCCGCCCGGGCGCAGCGGGCCACTGGTCGCCGGCCGACCTGACCGAGCTGCTGACCTGACCCAGCCGCCGGCCTGACATGCCACCACCCGTGCCTCCCCAGCAGGCGACACCGTCAGCTGCCCTCCCGCTTCGCAGCCGTACGACTACCAGGTCTACGCTTCCGCCGGAGCCACAGGACTTCACCGTCGTCGCACCGGCATCATGCCCGGCCGAGAGACGGCAAGCCGGCCCACTCGCCGCACCGCACGAACCGCATGCGCCACGCACCGCATGCATCACACGGGGAGGAAACATGACGGAGCGCATCCGCGCCCCGCACAGCAGACTCGGTGGCCTCACCCGCCACCTGGCAGCCATCGCCGCACTCGCCGTCGCAGCCTCCGGCGCCGCCACCACGGCCGCGTACGCCGACAGCAGGCCGACAGCGAAGGCCACGACAGCGGCAGCAGTACCGGGCGACCTCACCGGCGACGGCGTCCCGGACGCCATCCAGACCGCCCCGCCGGGCGGACGGATCGACAGTCTCGACGTCTACTCGACCGCCGCGGCTCCGTACATCGCGTCGGACACCGCGCACTCCCCCGACGGCACCAGCTGGTCGAACTACTCGGTCACGCACCACGGCAGCCTGACGGGCTCGCACATCGACGACCTGCTCGCGCTGAACACCAGCTCGCACAAGCTCTACCTGTACCCGAACGACGCCAACTACGGCGGCACGCCGGGTCACTTCACGCACCCCGAGCACGCGACCACCATCGCGAAGCCGGCCTGCGCCGCGACCACCGACTGCGCCGGCTACGACGCGACCTGGAACAGCGCCACCCAGATCGTCGCCACCGACGGCATCGAGAACAGCGCCGGCCTGCCCGACCTGATCACCGTCGAGGGCGGCAAGCTCTGGTACTACCCGGGCAAGGCCGGCAGCATCCTCGGCAGCCCGGTCCTGCTCGGCACCGGCGACTGGAGCAGGACCACCATCGCGGCCCCCGGCAAGGTCGGTGGCACCCCCGCGCTCTGGGTCGAGGAGACGGCGAGCGGCTCGGTGGTCCAACGCACCCTCGCCTTCAACGCCGACGGCACCCCGACCACGCTGCTCGCCCCGCCGACGGCCGGCCGGATCGAGTCGGCCGTCGCCAAGGCCGACGGCACCTCGATGTGCCTCGACGACGGCGTCACCCGGCCGTGCTCGGCGGAGGGGCCGGCCGACAACTGGGTCCTCGGCAACGACGGCTCGCTCCGCTCCTACTACTGGTGCCTCGACTCGGCAAGCACCTCGCCGGGCCACCCGGCGGGACAGCCGGGCGAGTCCCCCTGCACCGGCGGCCCGGCCCAGCAGTGGACCGCCGGACCGGCGAACTCGCTGCGCGACGCCAAGGACGGCGAGTGCCTGACCGCGCCCGATCCGGCCGTCGCCACGGGGTACCTCACCGTCAGCGCCTGCACCGGCGCCACGAACCAGAGCTGGGGCGGGTACACCGCCTCCGGCCCCGGACCGGTGCCGACGCCGGAGCCCGTGCTGCCGAACGTCGTCTACGGCGTCCCGCTGCTGCAACTCCCGTTCAGCATCGGCACGCTCGGTGACGTCGCCGGTGACGGCAACCCCGCGCTCGTCACCTTCGGCTCGGGAGTCTTCGAGTTCCCCGGCCGTCCGGCGGTCTCCGGCACGGCGCAGTTCGCGTCCTCGGACGTGCTCAGCGGGTCGGCCGGCTTCTCCCAGCTCACCACCGCGACGTCCACGACCTTCGAGACCACCCCGAGCCTGCGGGCCGGCTCGGGACTGTACTCCAGCTGCGCACGGTTCGACCTGCAGACCGACGGCAACCTCACGCTGACCAAGATGACGACCGGCCAGGTCATCTGGTCCAGCAACACCTCCGGCCACCCGAACGCCGTGGCCACCATCCAGTCCGACGGCAACTTCGTCCTCTACGACGGCGCCGGCCACCCGCTCTGGTCCACCAACACCTGGGGCGGCAACGGCGTCTTCACGGTCACCCTGCAGAACGACTGCAACCTCGTGCTGCGCGACCAGAGCGGCACGCCCGTCTGGTCCACCGGCACCTACGACCCGGTCTTCGACACCACCGGCGCCGGGATCACGGCCGGCACCGTGCTGCCGGTCGGCGACAGCATCCCCGCCGCCCACGCGCACCTGGAGATGCGGGCCGACGGCAACCTCGCGCTGGTCTCCAGCCTGACCGGGCACCTGCTCTGGGCCAGCAACACCGCGGGCCACCCCGGCGCCACCGCCACCATGCAGGCGGACGGCAACCTGGTGGTCTACGACGTGAACCACAAGGCGCTCTGGAACAGCTACACCGCGGGCCACCCCGGCGCACGCACGGTCGTCCAGAACGACGACAACCTCGTCGTCTACGACGCCAACGGCAAGCCGCTCTGGTCCACCAACACGCTGTACGCCGACCCGAGCACCCTGCCCGGCTCCCACCTCACCAGCGGCACGGTCTTCCACGCCGGCGACTACCTCTACGGCGCCGGCACCCGCCTGGCCATGCAGGCCGACGGGAACCTGGTGCTCTACCTGATCCGCACCGGCCAGCCGATCTGGTCCACCGGCACCAACAACCACCCCGGCGCGTACGTCAGCATGCAGGCCGACGGCAACCTCGTCGTCTACGGCCCCGCCGGCAACGCGCTCTGGAACACCTACACCGCGGGCAACCCGGGCGCCCACCTGATCATCCAGGCCGACAACAACGTCGTCCTCTACGACCTCGACGGCAAGCCGCTGTGGTCCACCAACACCCAGTGGTTCCACTGACACCTGAGTGTCCGTGACCCAGCCGACGGGGTGGGCGAATCCGGATCAATCCGGACGAGCCCACCCCGTCCGTCCTTCCCGTGCGCACCACCCGTACAACCGCGTTGCTGCGTGCGCCGCCACCGCACTACGCTGCCGCCGATGCCCAGGTCCTCACCGAACTCCCAGAGGTCCCAGCGCTCTCTGGTCGAGACCGGTGAACCCGCGCATCCACCGCCTTTCTTCGCCCCACCCGGAGGAACCATGGGGGAACACCCCCGCGACGGCCGCCGCCTCGGCGGCCTCACCGGCAGACTCGCCGCCATAGCCGCGCTCGCCACCGCGATCACCGGCACCGCACTCACCGGCACCGCGGCCACCAGCGCATTCGCCGACGCCAAGCCCGCCACCACGGCCACCAAGGCCGCCACGGCGGCGGGCGTCCCCGGCGATCTGGACGGGGACGGGCAGCCGGACATCATCTCCACCGGCACCAACAGCCCCAGCCTCTACGCCCACTCCCTCACGGGCACGCCGTACCTCGCGTCGAGCACCATGCCCGACGGTCACGGCTGGTGGGGCGACACGGTCACCCACCACGGCAGCCTGACCGGCGGCAAGCTCGACGACCTGATCTTCAAGAACGGCTGGACGCAGCAGCTCTACGTCTACCCGAACGACGGTGAATACGGCGGCACCCCGGGCCGGTTCACGCAGGGCGAGCACGCCTTCGCGATCACCAAGCCCGCCTGCGCCGCGCCCACCGACTGCACGGGCTACGACACCACCTGGAAGAGCACCAACCAGATCGTCGCAACCGACGGCATCCGCAACAGCGACGGCATGCCCGACCTGATCACCGTCGAGGGCAGCAAGCTCTGGTACTACCCGGGCAAGGCCGGCAGCATCCTCAGCGCCCCCGTCCTGCTCGGCACCGGCGACTGGAGCAACACCAGGATCGTCTCGCCCGGCAAGGTCAACGGCGTCCCCACCTTGTGGATTCAGGACCCCGACACCGGCGCCATCACGCAGCGCACCCTGGCCTTCAACCCGGACGGCACCCCGAGCGCGCTGCTGAGCCCGCCCGCATCGGGCCCGGTCCAGTCCGCCGTCATCGCGACCGGCAGCAGCCAGTCCTGCCTCACCGGGACCGGCGTCACGGCCTGCACCTCGGCCCCGGCGTGGCTCTTCGGCGCCGACGGCACGCTGCGTAGCCAGGGCACCTGCCTCGACGCACAGGGCGGCACCACGCAGGGCGCGCCGTGCGACGGCCGAACCACCGAGCGCTGGACCGAGCTGAACGGCACCCTGCGGGACAGCACGGACGGCAACTGCCTCACCGCGCCCACCGCCCCCGCCACCGCGCTCACCCTCACCGGTTGCTCCGGCGCGGTGGCCCAGGGATGGGGAACGACGCCCGCACCGGGGCAGCAGCCCGGCACACTGCCGGCCGAGAACATCCTCCCGATCAGCGTGTACACCGACCCGCAGTTCGTCTGGACGCAGCTGATCACCTCGCTCGGCGACGTGGACGGCACCGGCACTCCCGACCTGGTCAGCGTCGATACGCACGTGCTCGAGTACCGGGGACGCCCGGCGGTCAACGGTGTGCCGCAGTTCGCCCCAGCGGTCTCACTCGGCAACAGTGGGATCGCCGGTCCGCAGATCTATCAGCTGTCCGCCTATGACATGGCCTTCTCCGCCTGCGCTCGGCTGGCCATGCAGCCCGACGGCAACCTGGTGATGACCTCCCTGAAGACCGGTCAGGTCCTCTGGTCGAGCAACACCGGTGGTCACCCGAACGCCTACGTGACCATGCAGAGCGACAACAACTTCGTCCTCTACGACGCTGCCAAGCACCCGCTCTGGTCCACCAACACCTGGGGCGGCAGCGGCGGCACCATGATGCTCCAGGACGACTGCAACATGGTGCTGCGCGACGGCTCCGGCAACGCGGTCTGGTCCACCCGGACCTACAACGCGGTGCTGGACGCGAGCGGCAAGGGCATCGCCGCCGGCACCGTGCTGCACGCCGGCGACAGCGTCGCCTCCGCGCACACCCACCTGGACATGCAGGCCGACGGCAACCTGGTGCTCTACTCCACCGGGACCGGCCGCGCACTGTGGAACACGTACTCCGCAGGCCGCACCGGCGCCTACGCGACCATGCAGGCCGACGGCAACTTCGTCCTCTACGACGGTGCCGGCCACCCGCTCTGGTCCTCCAACACCTGGGGCCACCCGGGCGCCCGGGTGGAGGTGCAGAACGACCGCAACCTCGTCGTCTACGACCCCGACGACAAGCCGCTCTGGAACACCCAGACCACGTACGTCGCCCCCTCGCCCTACCTCGGGACGATGCTCGCCTCCGGCACCGTGCTCTCCTCCGGCGAGTTCACGGCCGGCCCGAACTCCGACCTGACCATGCGGGCGGACGGCAACCTGGTGCTCCAAACGTCGGCCACCAGCCCGACCTTCTGGAGCACCGGCACGGCCGGCCACCCCGGCGCCTACGCGACCATCCAGGCCGACGGCAACTTCGTGGTCTACGACGTCAACGGCAAGCCGCTCTGGAACACGTACACCGCGGGCCACCCCGGCGCGTACCTCGAAGTCCAGACGGACAACAACCTGGTCGTCTACGACGCCGACAACCACCCGCTCTGGGCCACTGGCACCGAGGGGTCCCACTGACCCGAGGCTGATCCCCCGCTGACGAACCGGCTGACGAACCGGCCGACAGCAGACGCATGATCAGCACGCCTGCGGGGCGGGAAGACCGGAGCAAACCGGACTTCCCGCCCCTTCGCGTTGCCGCAACCTGCAATCGCATGAACCCGCAGGCCAAACGGCGTTGCCGGGTGCTCCGGGGCAGCACTACGCTCTCCCCGGAGCCCCAGGACTTCACCGATTCCCGGAGGCTTCACACCCCCTGGTCGAGACCGGTGATCCGGCGCATCCGCCGAAACGTGCACCACTCCCGGGGAGGACCCATGACGGAGCGCCCACGCGCCCCGCATCGCAGACTCGGCGGCCTCAGCCGCCTCGCGGTGATCGCCGCTCTCACCACCCTCACCACCGGCGTCGCGGCCACCACCGCGACCGCTTTCGCCGACAGCAAGCCGGCCGGCTCACCGGCCACGGCGTCGTCCACCGCCGCGGCGGTGCCGGGTGACCTGGACGGCGACGGCGTACCGGACGTGACCTACGTGCCCGCGTCATACCAAGTCTTCGCGCCGGACCTGATGGTGACCTCCACCAACAGTGCTCCGTACGACGCCTCGGCCGGCCGCCAGACACCTGACGGCGTCCCGTGGGACTCGTACCTGGTCGCGCACCACGGCAGTCTGACGAAGAGTCACACCGATGACCTGCTCGCACTGAACCCTTACTCGGGCAGCCTCTACCTGTACCCGAACGACGCCAACTATGGCGGCGCCCCTGGGCACTTCACGCACCCCGAGCACGCCATCGCGATCGCCAAGCCAGGCTGTGCCGCGCCCGCCGACTGCACCGGCTACAGCAACAGCTGGAAAGGCACCACCCAACTCGTCGCCACCGACGGCACGCTGAACGGCGACGGCCTGCCGGACGTCATCACGGTCGAGGGCGGCCGGCTCTGGTACTACCCGGGCAAGGCCGGCAGCATCCTCGGCAGCCCGATCCAGATCGGCAGCGGCGACTGGACCAACACCACCCTTGTCCCCCCCGGCCAGGTCGGTGGTGTGCCCACGCTCTGGGCCCGGGACAAGGCGAGCGGCGCGATCACCACGCACCCGCTCACGTTCAATCCAGACCACACCCCGAGCACACTCATCCCGGCGCCGGTGCCCAGCACGCTGATCTCCGGCGTTCTGCAGGCCAACGGCACCCACCCGTGCGCGGTGACGGGTGCGTCGGGCCCGGTAGTGTCGGCGCAGGACTGCTCTGTCGGGACCTCAGGCTGGATCTTCGGCACCGACAACACGATCCGGTCGTTCGGAGCCTGCCTGGACTCGACCGAGACCGATGCCAACCCCGGTCTGAACCTCTTCGTATTTCATGCGACGTGCAACGGCGGCCCGCACCAGACCTGGACGGCGGGCAAGGGCGGCACCTTGGTGGACACGTCGAGCGGCAACTGCCTGACGGCTGTACTCAACTCGTACTACAAGAACTACACGCTCCAGCTGGCCGCCTGCACCGGCGCCCCGGAGCAGAGCTGGGGCACCCCGGACCCGCAGGGATCAGCCGCTCTCGGCCCACTGCCCAGTGCGCAGCCGCTGCTGCCGCTGAGCGCCCAGCCAGGGCAGCCGGGCTACATCGACAGCGTCACCTCGGGCGGCGACGCCGGCGGCAGCGCGGTCCCGGACCTGTTCGACTTCGCCGGGCACGTGACCGAGTATCCGGGCCGTCCGACCGCTGAAGGCCACGCGCAGTTCGGGAGCGCCGTCTCGCTCGGCGATGCCTACTCGCAGAAGTCGGCACTGACCGCATGGAGCGGTCTACTGCCGAACGACGTGCTCTTCTCCGCTTGCGCCCGACTGACCATGCAGACCGACGGCAACCTGGTCCTGACCAAGCTGAAGTCTGGTCAGACGATCTGGTCCAGCAACACCGGCGGCCACACCTCCGGGTCTGCGGAGATGCAGACCGATGGCAACTTCGTCGTCTACGGCCCCGCCAATCACCCGCTCTGGTCCACCAACACCTGGGGCGGCAACGGCGGCAGCATCACGCTGCAGGACGACTGCAACCTGGTGCTGCGCGACGGCGGCGGCACGGCGATCTGGTCGACCGGCACCTACGACCCCGCCTACGACACCACCGGCGCCGGGATCACGGCCGGCACCGTGCTGCACGCCGGCGACAGCCTCACCGCCGCGCACTCGCATCTGGACATGCAGGCCGACGGCAACCTCGTGCTGTACTCGGCCGTCACCGGTCACGCGCTCTGGTCCACCAACAGCTGGGGCCACCCGGGCGCCACCGCCACCATGCAGGCCGACGGCAACTTCGTCGTCTACGACGCGAACCAGAAGCCGCTCTGGAACAGCTACACCGCCGGCCACCCCGGCGCACGTACGGTCGTCCAGAACGACCGCAACCTCGTCGTCTACGACGCCAACGGCAAGCCGCTCTTCAACACCCAGACGACCTACCACGCGCCCCCCAGCGGCAACCCGCTCTGGAGCGGCACCGTCCTGCACCCGGGCAACTGGATCATCGGGCACAAGTCCAACCTGACCATGCAGACGGACGGGAACCTGGTTCTCTACTCCATCGCTACCGGGAAGGCGATCTGGGCCAGCGGCACCAACAACAACCCGGGTGCCTGGGCATCCATGCAGACCGACGGCAACCTCGTCGTCTACGGCCCGGCCGGCAACGCGCTCTGGAGCAGCCACACCGCGGGCAACCCCGGTGTCGAGCCCTACTTCCAGGACGACAACAACTTCGTCATGTACGACCTCGACGGCAAGCCGATCTGGTCCACCAACACCCAGGGCGTCCAGTAACACCAGGGCGCCTCTGAAACGCCGATGAGCCCGGGCCCGTTCACTTCGAACGGGCCCGGGCTCATCGGCGTTTCAGGAGCGCTGGTGATCCATCGGCTGAGCCACTGGCTGATCCACTGGCCAAACACTCACATGCACGTGCAGATGCACGTGCATTCCGCTACAGTTCCCGTTGGCTCACCACCAACGGCCGCACCAACTCGCCCACTGGGCAAGGATGGTAACCCCGGCACGCATCCCGGGCACGCCCCCGTTGGCCGACATTCATCGTTCGCACTGGGGGACAACCATGCGTGGACACCGAGATAAGGTCTGGACCAAGTACGCCAACGACGCCACCAAACGCATCTTCGAACTCTGCGAGCGGCTGATCGACGAGTTCCCGGTGCGCCGGTCTCCGATGCCACTGGTGGTGCTGCGTGCCGCGAAAGAGAGCCGGTCCGGTGCGGACCAACAGGTCGAAGCGATCGTGGACTTCATCCACGAGGCTCACAGCGCCCGTGGCCTGCTGTGCGCCACCGTGACGGAACCCGACAGCAGCGACAGCGGTGGCGAGGGCACCACCGCGCACCAGCGGGCCGTCCACATCCTGTCGGACCTGACCTCGCGCGAGTGGGACAACCACGACAACTCCCAGTACCGGCCGTTCACGTTCCCGCGCTCCCGGCTGGTCAGCGCGATCGAACAGGCGATGGACGAGCTGAGCGCCCAGGTGCCATCGAGTGCCACCGCTGACGCCGAGGGGCGCAGGAAGCGCGAGGAGCTGTACAAGAAGCACGAGGACAAGGTCCTGGCGCGGCTGACGGAACTGCGCTGGCGGCCCAGCAGCGATCGCCCCTCGTACCGCACCTGGCGGGCGCTGGGGTCCATGTTCGGCGTGGTCCCCGTGGCAGGGGCCGTCATCCTGGCCTGCCTGACCTCCCTGATCACCAATCAGTCCCCCGAACTGGACGCGTGGCTCCTGCTCGGCCTGGTCCTGGTACTCGCGGGCACCGGATGGATCCGCGAGAACAGCGTCCTGCTGTCCTGGCTGGGGCCGGCCAACCGCTGGTTCGCCACCACGACCTTCCTGATGGCGTCCGGCAGGATCGCTCCGGCGTGGTCGGTGTGGCGGCCCCGCCGGTCCTGGGCCACCCGGAAAGCCCGCGCCCGCGTGGTCATCCGCGCCATGCTGGACGCCAAGAGCGACAACACCGCCGAGTGCGAGCGCGGCGAGCAGTTCCACCGGCAGCTGCGCGCCCTGGCCCTGCTGGAGGATCTCAGGGCCGCGTTCCGGCCTCGCGTCGCGGGAGTTCGCTGGCGCAAGCGGACCGTTCCCCCGGTGATCTTCCTGCCCCACGCCACCGACGCCAACGGTGGCACCTTGGTGCTGCGGGCGATCAGCGACGTGCGCAGCCGGCGCAGCGAGCTGGATCCCTTGCTCGTCCTGGCCGCTGTCCCCCACACCTGGGCTGACTCCTGTCCCGCACAGCCGACCACGGCGGAGGGCGCCGACGGTCAGGTCCCGGACCAGGGCACGAACCACGACGCGGACCAGGACACCGAGCTCGGCGAACCCGAAGCGCTGTACCAGGCATGGGTGCAGGACCGGCTGCGCGTGGGGCAGGCACCGAGCTCTCAGTCGACGCTGCCCTGGGTGTTGTCGATCCAACTGGACGACAGACTGCTCGCCCAGCACGCGCGCACCCGGCTGGGCACCGAGCGCATCAGGCGCAGCCCCTGGACGCTGCTGTCACGGTGGACCGTGGTCGGAGCGCTGGCCCTGGCCACGCTGGCCGGCTTCGTCCGTGGTGAGCAACTGCACCAGGAGTACTGCGACGGCCGGCTCCTGGGCACCGACCGGGACGCGGTCATGAAGCATTCGCCCGGCTACGGCGCCGAGTGCATCGGCGTCAAACCCGCGGACGTCACCCTCGTGCCGGCCGGCAACGGCGTCCAGCTGAACGGGGCACCCCCCGGACAGAACGGCGCCTCGACCGCGGGGGCGAACATCGACGAGGCGAAGCTGGAGCAACTCGTCGCCACCGAGAACCACTGGGTGGACGGCACCGGCAGCGAGTTCGTCACACTCGTCTATGCCGGGCCACTCACCATCGGCTCCGCCCAACCGACCCCGGCCGAGGCGAACACGGCGCTCAACGCCCTCAAGGAACTCGCCGGCGTCTACCTGGCCCAGATGACCGCGAACCACGACACCCCCACCGGGCTGAAACTCAAGGTCCTCATCGCCAACAGCGGCCACGACCTGACCTTCCAGCAGAACATGGCCCAGCGGATCGCCGACCTCGCCCGCCGGGACCACTCCGTCATCGGCGTGGTCGGACTGGGCCGCGACACCCTCACCAGCCGAGCGACCGTCCAGGCCCTCGCACAGGCCTACCTCGCCGTCGTCGCCACCACCAACTCCGACAACATGCTCGCGCATGACTTCCCCAACTACTTCGGACTGTCCGCCACCAATCAGGAGGAGGCCGACGCCCTGCAGGCCGAGGCCGAGAACGGTGCCTCGAGCGCGAACACCGGCGCCGCCGCCGTCCTCGAGAACAGCTCGGACCCCTACGGCACCCAGCAAGGGTCCTCCGGTGTCGCGATGCTGAGCCACCTCGCAGCCCCGAAGCTCAACCCGCTGCTGCTGTCCTACATGAGCGACAAGGACGGGCCCCGCTTCGGCAACCCCAACGACACCGCCAGCCCGCTCGGCCAGATCTGCGCCCAGCATCCCGGCGTGATCTACCTCGCCGGGCGCTCCGACGACCTGAACACCCTGCTGGACGCCATCAGGGGCAACCCCGAGTGCTTCGCCGGCCACGTGACGATCCTCAGCGGGGACGACCTGACCAAGCTGCAACTGAGCACCACCAACATGCCCGCGGAGACCGAGGTCTACTACGCCGCCCCCACCGACCCCACCGCCACCGCCGACCACTTCGACGTCGACGGAGCGGCGCAGAAATACCTCAAGGTGCAGGGTCTGGGGCCGAACCCCTATGCCGATCCGATGTTCGCAGACGGCACCCTGCTCCTGGGCTACGACGCCGCCAACGCCCTGCTGAAAGCCGCCACCGACAGCGGAGCCACCCACGAAGGCGGCGCGAGCCAGGTCATCAGCGCCCTGCACAGCGAGAAGTTCACCGGCGCGACCGGAGCCATCGAGTTCGCGGCCGGCAAGCAGTCACACACGGTCCGGGTCTTCCACCTCACCAGCAGCAGCCCCACCGGCACCACCCGGCTCTCGCTCGTCCCGTGAGCCCGCGCGCGGGCGGCACTACGGCGCGGGCACCCTTAGCCGAGCACCTCCTCTGCCGCCGGCCGCGCCGCCTGCGCCGCTTGTCCCACCTGCGTCACCGGCGCCGCCTGTGCCGCCGTCATGTCGCCGCGGCGGCGCCGGAACAGCGCCGCGCCGCCGCGCGCGAGCAGCGGGACGAGTGCCGGGACGAGCAGGGCCAGCGAGGCCACGCCGAAGATCGTGCGCGGCCCGGTCGCCCCGATCAGCGCGCCTGCCACGCTGGAGCCGAGCGCGACGCCGAGGTTGAAGGCGGTGTTGATCCAGGCCTGGGCCTCGGCGGTGTCGGCGAGCAGATAGGCCGTGATCAGCGTCGCGTCGGTGATGCCACCCGCGATCAGCAGGGCGGGCGCGGCGCCCGCCGGCGCGAAGGCGAGCACGGGCAGCAGCAGGGCGGCGGCCCCGATGGCGCCCAGCACGGCCAGCCGGGTGCGCGGCGACCGGCGCCAGGAGCGGCGTCCATAGACCAGCCCGCCGAGGATGCCGCCCACCGAGAACCCGGCCTCCAGCGGACCGGCCGTTGCCGGGCCCCAGGCGGCGACCGCCGTGATCCCGGTCATCGCGCCCGCCGCGCCCACGGCCGCGACGGCGCCGAGCACCGCGAGGAAGGCGGCGGACCGCAGCGGGGAGCGCGGGCCGCGACCGCCCTCCGAACCGGGGGCGGTGGGATCGGCGGGCGCGCTCTTGTCGGTCGACTCGGGCGCGGGCGTGGCGGTCCGGGCGAGGACCGGGGTGAGCAGGCCGAAGCCGAGCACCACGTTGCCGGCCACAACGGCCAGTGCGACGGCCGGCGACGTCACGGCGAGCAGCATGCCGCTCAGCAGCGGGCCGACCGAGAAGACGGTCGACTCGGCGACGGCGTCCAGGCTGAGCGCGGCCTGGCGCTGCGCGTCGCCCGGGGCCAGCACGCCGAAGCGGGCCCGCAGCAGCGGCCCGACCGGTGGCGGCAGCGTCCCGGCCAGCACCGCGAGCACCGGCGCGGCGACATCCGTCACCGGCCCGCGCCCGCCGTGCGCCGCGAGCGTGGCGAGCACGGCGATCAGCGCGAGCGCGACGGCGTAACCGGCCGCGAACAGCCGCAGAGAGGCCGGCTTTCGCTCCACCGACCGAGCCCGCCACGGGCCGAGCAGCGCGGTGAGCAGCCCGGACAGGCCGACCGCGGCACCGGCGGTGCCGTAGGAGCCGACGGCTTCACGTAGCGCGAGGAGCAGCGGAAGGGAGATGAGTCCGTAGGGAAGCCGGGCCAGCGCTCCGGTGATGGCCAGGCTGCGGGCATGCGGCAGTGCGAGGACGGCACGGTACGACGCGCCGCCCTGAGAAGGGCGTGACATGGGAGGTCTCCGGTGAAAGGGCACTACGGGACGGGGACGACGCACTGCGGCACGCGTCCGACGTCAGCGCGTCGGCTCGCGGCGGCGAGGTCCCGTCTAGTGCGGCCCGGAGAGATCCATGGGGCGAGTGTAACGGGCGAAGATCACCCGTGACCAGAGTTCAACCCGAAGTCCTGACCGTCTGCCAGATCCCGTTGTCGTCACATACGTTCATCCCAGCGGGGCAGGACTCGCGGGACCGACCGCCGTCACACCAGCATCCGCTGGGCCATCCCGTGCACCATGGAGTGGAAATACGGCAGCGGCACCGCGCCCGCCGCTTCGCCGCCCGGGCCGAAGCTGCCCCGCGGCACGAAGCCGACGTGGCACCGGTGGCACAGCAGCGCCGCCGCCCAGACGGCGAAGAGCGGTGGGTACAGGGCCGAGTAGGCCGCGAACTCCGCTTGGGCACGGCTCCTGTCGCGTCGTCGCCGTCGGGTGATGACGATGCACCCGATCGCCGGCAGGCTGCCCATCAGCACCCCGATGACCGCGATCCCGATCACCGCGGCCACCAGCGAGCTGGTGCGCTCCGAGGACCAGAGGTAGGGCGACAACACGGCGAAGGGCACCACGGCCGCAGCCCCGAGGACGTACGACGCGCAGCCGCTCTCCGGCGACGCGAGCTGCGGAACCCGCGGCGGGGCGACCACCTCCGCGAGCCTGCTGCTCACGGTCCCCGAGGTGTACGAGGTCGAACTGCCGAACGTGGGGATCACCCCGACCCCGGGTGCGTACGCCACTCCGGAGGAGGTGCCCCTGCTCTGCGAGGCGTACGTCCCCGTCTGGGACTCGTACACCGCGCGAACACTCTGCACCTGGTCGATCTGCCCGCACTGCGGACACGCCATCTGATCCATATCCCCCGCCTCAGCCGCATCCGGCAAGCCAGAAGATCGTAACGCCGACGTACGACCGCAGGCATCGGCCACCGGCCCGGCTATCGGTGCCCGACGACAGGCCCTAGAACTGCCAGCCGCTCATCGCCCACTCCCAGAAGTGCAGCCACGCGTAGTCGAGCAGACGAATCGTCAGCCACCAGCCACCGACCACCCAGGCGACCACGAACCCGGCCATGGCCATCCGCTTGCGTACGACGTGCAACGGTCCCCCCAGGAAGCTGTTCTCCGCCCGACCTTACGGCCCGGCCCCAGCCCGCGCGACAGAGATGTTCAGCGCGCGGCGCTTCGGTGCCTACGCAGGGGAAACCAGAACACAGCCGAGACTCTCCAGCCCTTCGGCCTGACAGAGACGATCCGACGTCCCGTCAAGCTCCGTCTGAAGCAGCTGGTAGGCAGCGCCGGTGGAATGGCCCCAGTGCATGGCCCCGCGCCAGAGCCGGCGGCCGTAGCCGTGGCCGCGCTGCTCGGGCAGCACGCCGAAGTACTGCGGGAGAAGCCGGGCGGTTCCGGACGAGTCCTTCATGGTCTCCATCGGGCCGATCGCTCCGACCACCCCACCGTCGACAACAACCGTGAGAATCGAACCGTCCAAGTCGCCGGCCCGGAACCGATCCCAGAGGAACGCGAACCCGTTGGCTGCCATCCGTTGGGCGAAGTCGGCGAACGTGGCCGCCACCGCAGGCGGGAGGTCTCGCAGATCTCGCACGGCGGCCTGTGGCGGCTCCGGAGGGCCGAAGGTCTTGAGCTGGACTCAGGACTTCGGCGAACAGGTCGGCGCTGAGCGTGTCGGGATGGACCGGACCGATCGTCGGTACGTAGGGCACGGTCACCACAGGGCTCAGCCAGTCCCAGTGCAAGCGCATGGCGGCACCCTACCCATGGGCACCGCGTGTTGCAGGCCCCGACGCGAACGCGACGGGGCCTGCGGCCGATCACGGCAGCACGTTGGCCGGGTCGTCCAGCCAGAGGTGCTGGGCATCGCCGGTCAGGGTGAGACCGAAACTGCCGGGCCCGGGACGGTCGTTGTCGAGCCACCAGCGGTAGGCGGCTTCGGTCTCGTCCCACAGCCGGCGGGGCCCGTGCTGCCACACCGTGAACCGCGTCGCGCCCTGCGTCCCGTCCCAGTCAACCGCCGCCCACGACGAAGCGTCGGTGGTGGCCAGCCACAGCCGCACCGCGACACCGTCCACGTCAGGGTCGCGCTGCCGGGCGTGCCAGACATCGCCGAGCCGGGAGCCGATGGCGAACTGAACCTCCGCATCCGCGCCGGTCACAACCCAGGGGTCCAGACCGGTCGTTGACTCCTCCGGCCGATGGTCGTCACGCACCACGTCGCGGAAGATCCGCAGGTCCGTGCGGTGCGAGCGCATCAGCATGAACGAGCCGTAGGGCATGAAGCGGCCCACGGCGCGGCCATCACCGACCACCAGGCGCAGCGTGCCCCAGCCGATCCACGGGTTCTCCCACGGCGTGAGGATGACGGCGCCGGGGCGTGCCTGAGCCAGCCAGGCGGCCGGTACTCGATTGACGGCGCACGTGCTGATGATCCGATCGAAGGGCTGCCGAGGAGGCCACCCCTCACCACCGTCGGCGCAGACCACCTCAGGATGCAGGCCGGCGGCACCCAGCGCGATACGGGCGGCGGCCGTCACCTGGGCATCCACCTCGACCGAGGTCACGTTGGCGTCGCCGAGACGGTGGGCGAGAAGACCGGCGTTCCACCCCGTCCCCGTGCCGATCTCCAACACCCGCATGCCCTCACGGACATCGAGGTCTTCGAGCATCCGCACCACGACCGACGGCATGGACGCGGACGAGGACGGCCACACCACCCCCGTGTCCGGCTCGGCCCCGTCGTTCACCTGGGTGACCACCGGGGCATTCGCATAGGACGCCCGAAGCCAGCCGGCCGGGTCATCCGCACGGGTGAGCGGCTCGTTGTCGTCGCCGACCCAGATCCGATCAGGGATGAAGAGGTGGCGGGGCACTGCAGTGAGTGCCTTGGCCCACTCCCCGGGGATCTCGTGCCCGAGGTCGTCCGTCACCGAGCGGAGCAGGCCGCGCGAGGCGGCCTGCTCGTCAAGCTTGGGGTCGTGCGTCACTTGTCCTTGCCGTCCTTGCCGTCGCCGCCCTTGTGCTTCGGGTCCGGTGTCGGCCGCTGTCCGTCCTTGGACGGCTTGTCCTTGCTGAAGTCCTTGTCCCCGCCGTGCTTACCGCCGCCGGAGCTTCCACCCTTGCCGGTTCCCCATCCCATAT
This sequence comes from Kitasatospora sp. NEAU-69, assembly GCF_057158765.1. Lineage (NCBI taxonomy): Bacteria > Bacillati > Actinomycetota > Actinomycetes > Kitasatosporales > Streptomycetaceae > Kitasatospora > Kitasatospora sp. NEAU-69. Next base: position 108,722 of record NZ_JBWXUE010000015.1, on the reverse strand, counting down.
CTGATCTCTCCTTCGCTCGCTGACAGGTGTACTCGGTCAGGCCGCCGTGCGATTGCCGTCCGGCGGCGTCGGACCGGGTATCGGCGGCCGGTACGGAGGGGGAGGCGTACTCACGCGTGAACTCCTCTCGAAGGGAACAGCGTTGTGACTTGGCAGTGCCGGCCACCCCTCATGGGAACGGTGCGACCGGGGCCGAACCGCCCTGCCGAATGGCCCAGCATTCGCGGGCGGAGTCTGAAGGTCGGTCAGGTCGAACGCGAGAGCTGGTCCGTGATCTGGGTATGCGCCGCGTTGACGAGGACGGCCAGGCGCCGATCACCGGTCACCACCTGGTCGGCCGCGACCTCGAACCAGACGACCTTGCCCACCCCCGAAGGCGTCCAGCCCCACGAGTGCGCCAGGGCGGCGACCAGGCGCAGACCCCTGCCACCCGTGATCACGTCCGGAGCGGCATCCGGATCCGGAAGGCGCAGGCTGGTATCGGCGACCTCCACTCGCAGCCGCTCACCGGTCCACCGCACAGTCACGTGGCACCGCGCCATGGTGTGCTCAACCGCGTTCGTCAACACCTCGCTCGCGCACAGCTCCACGTCGCGCAGCGCGTCATCCGACAGCGGCACCTTCCAGAACCGCGCGATGTCGATGATCAAGCGCCGCGCCGGCGGAACCGCAGCCGCGTCAGACTCAACGTCCCACGCCTGCGGCACCGGGAACGACGCGGTGTTCAACGGACTCATCAGCACGATCCACCGCCCGCCAAGGTCCCGACCGTCATGCGCCTCTCCTCTGCTTGAGCGGCCGCCAGAGCCGCATCACCCAGGAAACAAGGACGAGTTGCCACAAACCAGAGCAGTGGTGGCGCAGTTCTGATGCATACTCGATGCACCAGGAGCTCTGACCTGTACTGATACTTCCGCGGAGCAAAGGGGCGGGGATGACAGCCACCAGGCGACGGCTCGCGCAGCGGAGGAAATCCCTGGGCTACAGCCAAGAGGCTTTCGCCGCAGAGCTCGGCGTCGATCGCTCGACGATTGTGCGTTGGGAAGGCGGCGAAACCGAGCCCCAGCCCCACATCCGACCCAGGCTTGCTCGGCTACTGCAGGTCACCCCTGTGGAACTTGAAACTCTTCTGACGCCAGAGCCATATGACGACGGCTCATCGGCGACAAGTCAGCCAGCAGGAGTCAAAGTCCACATTGATCCTGCGGTATCCCGAACCTACGTAGACCCGGGTGACCTTGACGACATGCACCGCCGTGACTTCCTCCAACTGCTGAGCCTTACCGGAGCCCTGGTCGCGCTGTCTCCCATCGGCGTTGACCAGGCCACCGACGGCTTCCCCGGCTCAACTCTCGCCACCGACCTCGATGCACACGGCCAGCTCAATTCGCACCTCTGGCAGACTTTTTCGCTGGCCAGGTCCAAGGCCGCGGTCTATCCGCTTGTTCGCGAGCAACTCAACGCCCTGATGGCGAGCTTCGATCGAACGCACGGCGCAGCCGCGCACCGGCATCTGTGCGCTCTCACCGCAGATGTGTTCCAGCTCGCGGGGGAACTGTTCTTCGACAGCAATCGCTATACCGATGCCGCCCACTGCTACACGCTTGCAGCCAGTGCGGCCCGGGAGGCCCGCTCACATGACCTGTGGGCATGCGCCCTGACGCGTCATGCGTTCATCAGTCTGTATGAGCGCAGGTTCACCCAAACCGTGCCAATGCTGAGTGCCGCGTCGATGCTCGCCCAGCGCGGGGATCGTGAGCTTTCCACACGCCATTGGGTCGCCGCTGTTCAAGCCGAGGTGTTCGCGGGCCTCGGCGATCTCGATTCCTGCAACCGAGCGCTGGATCTTGCAGGTCAGGTCCATACTCTGGGCAGTCAGATCCACAACGGCGGCTGGCTTCGCTTCGACGGCTCCCGGCTCGCCGAGGAACGCGGCACTTGCTATATCGCGCTAGGCCGCCCAGACCTCGCGGAGGAAGCGCTTGCCGAGGCTCTGAGCCAGAAGCTCTCGCTTCGTCGGCGGGGCAGCGTGCTCGCCGATCTGGCGATACTCGGCATCCAACGCAGGGACACCGATCACCTGCTGTCCCACGCAGGCGAAGCGCTGAAGCTGGCCCAACAGAGCGGATCGGGATACGTGGGCCGGAAGCTCCAGGCCCTGCAAGCTCACCTGGAACCGTTCAAGACCGACCGACGCATTTCCTCCCTGAGCAGTCAGATCGCAAATCTGCCCGTGATCCCATCCTGAACGACGAAAGGCCCGAGCATGCAGAACGAGGACGGTCGCATCTTCCGCGAGGCGTGGATCAGCGGCATCAAGAAGCACTTCCCCGGTGAGCCGAAGCCCGGGTACATCACCCCGTGGGAGGAGACTCCGGACTGGGAGCGCCAGTCCGCTTCCGCCGTGTACGGGCAGGTCCGGGACTTCATCGCCGTGAGCGACGGCACGACGGCCAAGTTGAGCCGGGAGCAGAAGGGCCGCTTCGTGGCCCTCTGCTGGATCGCCCAGATCCACAAGCACATCAAGGATCCAAAGCCGAGCTACGTCGCCGACTGGGATGCCCTCCCCGCCTGGCAGCGCGAGACCGACGCGGACATCTTCGAGCGGATCGAGCAGGAGGCCTGACCCTGCGCCAGATCCGCGTGGGCAAGGCCCCACTCAGCTGAGTAGGGCCTTGCCCACGCGGATGTAGCCGGGCTACTACTTGGCCAGCCCCAGCGCCGGCATCATGTAGTAGAAGGCGAACACCGCCGCCACCGCGTACAGCGCGACCGGCACGCTGCGTCCGCGGCCGGTGGCCAGGCGCAGGACGCAGAAGGTGATGAAGCCCATGCCGATGCCGTTGGTGATCGAGTACGTGAACGGCATCAGCACCATGGTGAGGAACGCCGGGATCGCGATCGTGTAATCGGACCAGTCGATGTCGCGGATCGAGTTGGCCAGGATCAGGAAGCCGACCGTGATCAGCGCCGGGGTGGCGGCCTGGGCCGGGACCATGGTGGCCAGCGGGGTGAGGAAGAGCGCGACCATGAAGAGCGCGCCGGTGACCAGGCTCGCGACGCCGGTGCGGGCGCCCTCGCCGACGCCGGCGGTGGACTCGACGAAGCAGGTGTTGGCCGAGGAGGAGGTGGCGCCGCCGAGGGCGGTCGCGATGCCGTCCGCCATCAGGACCCGGTTGATGCCGGGCAGGTCGCCGTTCTCGTCCAGCAGGTGGGCCTCGTCGGCGACGCCGAGGATGGTGCCCATCGCGTCGAAGAAGCTGCTCATCAGCACGGTGAAGACGAACAGGATGCCGGTCAGCAGGCTGACGTGGTGGAAGCCGCCGAACAGGCTGACGTTGCCGACCAGGTGGAAGTCGGGGGTGGCGATGGGGTTGCCGGGCCACTTGGGGACGGTCAGGCCCCAGGCGCCCGCGGGCAGGTCGGCGAGCCGCTCGATGACGACCGCCACGACCGTCATCGCGGCGATCGAGATCAGGATCGCGCCGGGCACCTTGCGGACCACCAGCACCATGGTGAGCAGCACGCCGAGCACGAAGACCAGCACCGGCCAGCCGTGCAGGTGGCCGCCGATGCCGAGCTGGAGCGGGACGGTGGTGTGCTCGACGTCCGGGACCCGGCTGACGAAGCCGGAGTCGACCAGGCCGACCAGGGTGATGAACAGGCCGATGCCGATCGCGATCGCCTTGCGCAGGCCGAGCGGGACGGCGTTCATCACCCGTTCGCGCAGTCCGGTGGCGACCAGCAGCATGATGCAGAAGCCGGCCAGCACGACCATGCCCATGGCGTCCGGCCAGGTCATCCGGGGGGCGAGCTGGAGGGCGACGATGGTGTTCACGCCCAGGCCGGCGGCGAGGCCGATCGGGACGTTGCCGATCACGGCCATCAGCAGCGTGGTCAGCCCGGCGGTCAGCGCGGTCGCGGTGACCAGCTGGGAGAAGTTCAGCGCCTGCTTGTTCACGTCCACGGCGTTGGACAGGATGATCGGGTTCAGCACCAGGATGTACGCCATGGTGAAGAACGTGGCGACGCCGCCTCGGACCTCGCGGGGCAGGCTGGAGCCGCGCTCGGAGATCCGGAAGTAGCGATCGAGGGCGCCCCGCGGGGGTGTGGGCACCGGGGGCTCGGGCGACTCGACGGTCGGCTGCGCCGCGGAAGGCATGCGATATGTCCTCTGGTGGGGGCTGAGGAGGGTTTTCAGTATGTGTTCACCGGTCGTACCCGCGCTATCTGCGCGCGTAGATCCGGCAGGCGAGGGGCAGACGAGGAGCAGCCGAGGGGAAGAGAGGAGACGGACGGCGACGGGCCACCCCGTACGCTTTCCCTCATGCCGAAGACCCCGCTGCGCCCCTCTCCCCCGCCGCTGGAAGCCAACGACGTCGCGATCGTCGGCGGCGGCACGGCGCTGTGGTTCGTGGGCTTCCTGGTGACGCTCGCCTTCCACGGCACGCTCTCCGCGCACGGGCACGGCAACTGGCCGTGGATCTGCCTCGCCGGCAGCCTGCTCGGGCTGATCGGGCTCTGGTACACCCGGGCCCGCCGGGCGGCGATCGAGCGCGACCGGGTCGCCTCCGGTAGCTGAGCCCGGCTCAGGTCAGCCCAGCTCAGCGGCGAGCGCGCACCCCCACCAGACCCCCACCCGGTCGGCCCGATATCCGCCTTCAGTACCACGCACCGGACATTTCGCCCCCGTAGAGTCGGTGCCATGACGCACCCCGCGCCCGAGACCGGTCCGCCCGCACCCGCCGAAGGCGCGCACGCCTGCGGTCCCGGGCACGGCCGCAGGCAGGGGCTGAGCAGCACCGAGGTCGCCGAGCGCGTCGAGCGCGGGCTGGTCAACGACGTCCCGGCGCGCTCCAGCCGGTCGGTCGGGGAGATCGTCCGGGCCAACGTCTTCACCCGGTTCAACGCGATCATCGGCGTGCTCTTCGCCGTGATCCTGGTCGTCGGCCCGATCCAGGACGGCCTGTTCGGCCTGGTGATCGTCGCCAACACGGCGATCGGCATCATCCAGGAGGTGCGCGCCAAGCGGACGCTGGACAGCCTGGCGCTGATCGGCGAGGCCCGCCCCGAGGTGCGGCGCGACGGCCAGGTGGTGTCGGTCGCGGTCGCCGGGATCGTGCTGGACGACACCGTGCTGCTCGGCATCGGCGACAAGGTGATCGTGGACGGCGAGGTCACCGAGGCGGACGGCCTGGAGATCGACGAGTCGCTGCTCACCGGCGAGCCCGATCCGGTGTTCAAGCACCCGGGCGACGCCGTGATGTCCGGCAGCTTCGTGGTCGCCGGCGCCGGCGCGTTCACCGCCACCCGGGTCGGCCGCGAGGCGTACGCGGCGCAGCTGGCCGAGGAGGCCAGCCGGTTCACGCTGGTGAAGTCGGAGCTGCGCTCCGGCATCGACACCATCCTGCGGTTCATCACCTACCTGCTGATCCCGACCGCGATCGGCCTGGTGATCAGTCAGTGGACGGTCGAGCACAACGACTGGCGCGAGGCGGTGCGCCGCACGGTGGCCGGGATCGTGCCGATGGTGCCGGAGGGCCTGGTCCTGCTGACCTCGGTGGCCTTCGCGATCGGCGTGGTCCGGCTCGGCCGCAAGCAGTGCCTGGTGCAGGAGCTGCCGGCGATCGAGGGGCTGGCCCGGGTGGACACGGTCTGCCTGGACAAGACCGGCACGCTCACCGAGGGCGGCATGGACGTGCTGGAGCTGCGCACCCTGGACGGCTCGCCGACCCCGCTCGCCGACGGCGCCCCGACCGCGCCGGCCCCGAACACGCCGGCCCAGGGCCCGCCGACGGTCCGGCACATCCTGGCCGACCGGTCGGTCATCGAGCAGGCCCTCGGTGTGATGGCCGGCGCCGACGCCCGCCCGAACCCGAGCATGCAGGCGATCATCGACGCGTTCGGCGCCGAGGCGCAGCGGCAGGAGGCCCAGGGCAACTGGCGGGTGATCGAGGCGGTGCCGTTCTCCTCGGCCCGCAAGTGGAGCGGCGTCCAGCTGCTGGAGCCCTCGGGCGCCGAGGCGAGCTGGCTGCTCGGCGCGCCGGACGTGCTGCTCGCTCCGGAGCACCCGGCGCTCGGCGAGGTGGACCGGCTCGGCGCGCAGGGCCTGCGGGTGCTGCTGCTCGGCCGCTCCCCGGTCGCCATCGACGCCCCGGACCCGGCGAAGGCCCTCCAGCCGCTCGCGCTGGTGGTGCTGCAGCAGCGGGTCCGCGCGGACGCCGCCGCCACGCTGCGCTACTTCGCCGACCAGCAGGTGCAGGCGAAGGTGATCTCCGGCGACAGCGCCGTCTCGGTCGGCGCCGTCGCGGCGGGCCTGGAGCTGCCCGGCGCCGAGCACCCGCTGGACGCCCGTTCGCTGCCCACCGACCCCGAGCAGCTCGCCGACACCGCCCAGCGGACCACGGTCTTCGGCCGGGTGACGCCGCAGCAGAAGCGCGAGCTGGTCGGCGCGCTGCAGTCGCGCGGCCACACGGTCGCGATGACCGGCGACGGCGTCAACGACGTGCTCGCGCTCAAGGACGCCGACATCGGCGTCGCGATGGGCTCGGGCAGCGAGGCGACCAGGGCGGTCGCGCAGATCGTGCTGCTGAACGACAGCTTCGCCACGCTGCCCTCGGTGGTGGCCGAGGGCCGCCGGGTGATCGGCAACATCGAGCGGGTGGCCGGGCTCTTCCTGGTGAAGACGGTCTACTCGGTGCTGCTCGCCATGCTGGTGGTCTTCACCCAGGTGCCGTACCCGTTCCTGCCCCGGCACTCCACCGTGCTGAGCGCGCTGACCATCGGGATCCCGGCGTTCTTCCTGGCGCTCGCGCCGAACAGCGAACGGGCCCGGCCCGGCTTCGTCCGGCGGGTGCTGCGCCTCGCCATCCCGGGCGGGGTGATCGCCGGGGCGGCCACCTTCACCGCGTACGCGCTGGCCCGGGCCGACCACGCGACCGACCTGAAGGCCGACACCAGCGTGGCCACCCTGACGCTCTTCATCGTGGCGATGTGGGTGCTGGCCATCGTGGCCCGCCCGTACAGCTGGTGGCGGCTGCTGCTGATCGCCACCATGTGCGGGGCCTTCGCGCTGGTGCTGCTGGTGCCGTGGCTCTCGGACTTCTTCCAGCTCAAGCTGGTCGGCTTCCAGGACCCGTGGACGGGCGTGGCGATCGCGGTGGTGGCCGGGCTGCTGCTCGAACTGAGCTGGTACTTCGTCCAGCGCGGCCCGGACGCCCCGGAGCCGGCCACTACCGGAGGCCCTAGTTGAAGAAGGTCCTGGCCCGGTCCAGCGCCCCGGTGTCCTCGCTGACCTGCCCCGGCCGGTTCGCGTAGCCGAGCAGCGCGCCGCCCCAGCGCATGCCCATGTACTCGCCGCTCAGCCGCACCGTGCCGACCAGCGGATCGGCCGCCCGGTGGTCCTCGGTGGCGAGCGCGGTGACCGACCAGATCGTCTTGCCGGCCATCCGCGGCTTGAAGTCGGCGCCCGGCACCCGCATCCAGCCGGCCCAGTAGTCGAGGTAGAGCTTGGCATCGGCCGAGAGGCTGTACCAGTACAGCGGCGAGGCGATCACCAGGTCGGTCGCGGCCTGGGTGGCCTCCAGCAGCAGCTGCTCGTTGCCCGACGGCTGCGGGTAGACACCGTCGCCGTCGTGCCGGCGGTCCACGAACGGCGGCAGCGGCAGCTCGCTGAGCCGCAGCCAGCGCTGCTCGGTCCCGGCGGGCAGCTGTTCGGCGGCCCGCCGGGCGAGGAGTTCGGTGTTGCCGTCGAGTCGGGAACTCGCCAGCAGGAACAGGAAGCTGCGCTCGGCCGTGTCGATCATGAAATCAGCCTAGCGAGCTCAGCCCTCGAAGTCGCGGGCGGCCGAGAGCTCGTAGGCACGGTCCGGCTCGGTGAGCGCGGCCAGCACCTCGAACCGCCGGTGCCACTGCCCGACCGACCAGGCCAGTCCGGCCGCCAGGCCCTCCGGCGTCGCGGCGTGCAGCAGGCCGGGAACCGGCGGGACCTCGAACTCGTCGGCCTCGTCCGCCTCTTCGACCGCCTGCGGGTCGTACGGCAGCTCGGGGGTCGGCGCCGAGGTGTCCCAGCGCCAGTCCACGGCCGCTTCCTCGCCGTCCGGGCCGACCACCAGCAGCTCCTCGTGCTCCTCGTACGCGGCCGGGCAGCCGGGCAGCAGCTCCCGCACGAACGCCGGCACCCGGTGCAGCGCGCCCTCCGAGAGCACCCGCCCGCCGGCGATCTCGCTGGCCAGCGAGACGTGCAGCCGCTCGGCCAGCGCGGGGGCCAGCGCCGGCGCGACCGGCAGCAGCGGGTAGGAGTGCAGCAGCTGCACCAGGTCGGGTGCGTCGGCCACCACCGCCTCGGTCGCGTCCACCACGACGGTGTGCCCGGGGCGCCGCCCGGTCTCCTCGTCCAGCGGCGGCAGCGCGCGGACCACGTCCAGCGGCTCGACGTCCTCCGATGCCGAGGCCAACGCCGTGTAGATGCCGTGCAGTTGGCGGTGCGCCACATCGCTGACCGGGTCGGTCAGCCGGTCCAGCAGCTCGTCCGGGCCGTGCGGCTCGGCGAGCAGCGCGGCGAGCGTGGTGCGCACCCCGAGGGCGTGCAGGAACTCCTCGTCCAGCGTGGTGCGCGCCTCGTCGTAGAGGCCGCGCAGCAGCGGGTCGGCGCCGGCCGCCCGCAGGCCGGCCGGCTCGCGGCCGTCCAGCACCGGGTGGTCGCGCAGCCACCAGGCGGTGTACGGCGGCAGGTCGGCGTAGCTGCCGTCCGGCAGCAGCGCCCGGACCGGCGTGACCACCGCGTCGCGGTACGGCGGACGGGCCAGCAGCGCGAGCGCCTGCGGCCAGGCGTCGTCATCGACCAGGTCCAGGTCGCGCACCACGAGCAGCTCGGCGGCCACCGGGGGCACGCCGACCTCGTCGGCATCGTCCGCGTGCAGCGTCTCCAGCGCCTCCTCGCACCAGTCCGCCAGACCGTCCGGAGCCTCGTCCAGCAGCCCGGTCGGGGTGCCGCCCACCGCGCGGTCGGCGGAGACGGTCGGGTCGAGCCGCTCCATGTCGTCCGGGTCGAGCACCGCGTCCTGCGCGCAGACCAGCACGAACTCGCTCAGCACGCCGGCCGCCGCGAGCACCTCGCCGCCCCAGCGCTCGACCAGGTCCTCATCGACGAACGGCGCGTCCTCGGGGCGGGCCAGCCGCGCCAGCACGCTGTCCGGCAGGACCAGCTCGCCGGCCCGGGCCAGCTCGCCCTCGTCGTCCGGCAGCGCGAGCCGGGCCAGCCACGGGTGGTCGCCGGGCTTCGCCTCGGCGGCCCGGACCAGCGCGAGCACCGCGTCGGCCAGCTCGGCGGCGGCCTCGAAGTCCTCCTCGCCGACGTCCAGCGAACGGGCCACCGCGGCCCGCACCTCAGGCGTCTGCAGCACGCCGACCGGGGTCGCGGTCGCGGCGCCGAGCTTGGCCAGCAGCGGATGCGCGGCGTCCGGGTGGGCGAGGCGCAGATCCAGCAGGTCCAGCGCCTCGGCCAGCGACTCGGGGTAGCCGGGGAAGCCCGCCCAGTCGCCGGCGTCCGAGGGCAGCAGCACCCGGCGCGGCCCGGTCACGGTGCGCCCGGTGGCCAGCGGCACCGGCAGCGCGCCGAGCGCCTCCGGGTCGGCGCCGGCCAGCGCTCCGTACAGGCTGCGCCACCAGGCCGGCTCGCGGTCCAGACCGCCGAGCTGGTCCACCACCTCGGCCAGCGGGATCCGGCGCACCTGGAGCGCGCGCAGCTCGGCGCGCCGCTCCAGACCGGCCGGCAGCAGGCCGGGGAAGACCGGGGCCAGCGCCTCGATCACCGAGGAGTCCGCGCCCTCCAGCAGCGTGGCGTCGCGCGGGCGCAGCGCCGGGGTGCCCTCCTCGACCGCGGCCGGGTGCGGCAGGAACGCCGTGCCGGGCAGCCGGGAGAGGATCGCGGTGCGCAGCGCGTTGTCCAGCGCGCCCTGGCCGAGCGGGCCGGGGACCAGCGCGAGCGAGCCGAGGTCGGCGCCGCGGGCGCGCAGCAGGTCCGCGTAGGCATCGGCGGCGCGCTCGGTCAGGTAGTCGGTGAGCGGCCCGGGCGCGACGTGCCGGCGGGTCGAGTCCAGCGGGTACGAGGCGATCAGCAGCGCGGGCACGCCCAGCGGCTCCTCGCTCGGGGTCGGCGCGTGCAGCACCGGCGCCACCGGGAGCGGCTGCGGGGTGCCGGCCGCCGAGACCGGAACGGCCCAGGTGACGGTCCAGTACGGGCGGGCCCGCTCCTCGACCGGACGGTCCGCCAGCAGCTCCGGCGGCAGCGTGCCGGTCGTGGTGACGGTCTGCCAGCTCGACCGCACGTCGGTGGCCGGCGAGCTGTCGGTGAGCACGACGGTGCCCAGGCCGTCCTCGTCGCGCTCGGCCGCCGAGCGGGTCAGCGTGCGGATCCGGCCGTCCGGCAGCTCCACGACCACCTCGGCCAGACCCGGCAGGGTGAGCAGCAGCGCGTCGTCCACGCCCTCCAGCAGCCGGCGGGCGAGGTCGGCCGCGGCCGCGTCACGCAGCGGCAGCAGCACCACGGTGTCGTAGCCGGCCGGCGGCTCGCCCTCGGCCGGCAGCGGCAGCCGGAGCAACGGCAGGTGGCCGTCGCGGCGGCGCAACTCCTCTGCCAGTGCGGGCTGTTCGGCGGCCCGCTGCTCGGTCATCGCCCGTGCCTCGGCGAGCGAGAAGCGCACCCCGCCAGGGCCCGAGAGGATCGCCGGCTCGTCGCTGACCGCCAGCACGGCGGCGAAGCCGACGCCGAAGCGCCCGACGGTCGGGATCACGTCGGCCCGCTTCGAGGAGGCGCGCAGCGTGGCCAGCGACTCGACCGCGGCGGCGTCCAGCGGCGCCCCGGTGTTGGCGGCGGCGAGCACCCCGTCACGCAGCGTCAGCCGCAGGCGCCCCAGGCCCCGGCCGGCCCGGGCGGCGGCGTCGGCGGCGTTCTGCGCCAGCTCGACGACCAGCCGGTCGCGGTAGCCGCCGAGCGCCAGTTCCTCCTCGGCGTTGGCGTCTTCGCGCAGCCGCGCGGGCGAATCCGCCCAGGCGTCCAGCACCCGGCGCCGCAGCTCAGCCGTCCCCAGCGGGTCGGTGCCCTGCTCGTCGCCGCCGCTGCCGATGATGCGAGGCTCCACTTGGACCCGCCGCCTTCCCCGTCCGTCACACGAGATCCTTGGGGGCATTCTCCCTCGTGTGCGACTGCCCGCCGACCACCCCGGAGCGGGGGGCCGGCGGGCAGCCGTCAGGGTGTCGCACTCCGGCCGCCGGAAGGCGGTCAGGAGCCGGCGTCATGGGCGGAGCTCAGGAGTGGCCCAGCTCCTCGGCCGGGGCGTCCGGCTCGACCGAACCGCCGGCCCGGTCGGGGTGCAGCTGCATCGGCTCGACCACCAGCTCGTCCAGGATCAGCTCGGCCGGCACCGGCGGGGCCGGCAGCACCGCGGCCTCGGAGTGACCGCCGCAGCCGTAGGCGAGCGAGACGATCTGGCCGTCCGCCGGACCGTACTCGTTGCCGCAGATGCCGAAGGCCTGGCCCAGCGAGCCGCCGATCGCGATCAGGAACCCGCAGCTGGTGCAGGAGGCGGGCGCCGACTGCGCCATCGGGGTCTGGGCGCCGTGCGCCTTCTCCCAGCGGTCGGCGGCCAGGTGCAGGCCGAGCCGGGAGAGCACCCGGGGGCGGGACATGCCCAGCTCCTCGGCGACCGCGCCGATCTGTGCGCGGGCCGGGGCCGGCTGCACGTGCGGGTCGGTGAGCTCCAGCTCCTCCTCGCCGTCGAAGACGGCGGAGTTCGGCGCCGGCTCGTCCTCACCGGTCCAGCCGGGCTCCAGGCGCAGGTCGTCGGCGTCGGTGGGCAGCAGGTCGCCCGGGCCCAGGTCACCCGGACGCAGCCGCTCGCTCCACGGCACCCACTGCGGCGCCAGTACGGCGTCGGGGCCGGGCAGCAGCACGGTCTCGTCCAGCGTGACGATCTTGGCGCGTGGCGCGCGCGCCACGGTCACCGCCCAGTGCCAGCCGCGGTAGGCGGCGTCCAGGCACTCGAAGGTGTGGGTGACCACCCGCTCGCCCTCGGCCTTGGCGCCCATGTGCTCGCCGACGGCCTCCGCGCCGACCGCCTGCACCGCTGCCTGCCTGGCGAGTTCGACGGCCTCGGCACAGAGCCGGTCGGGGGTACGGCTTCGCATCGCAGCACTCACGGCGTCGGTTCTCTCCAGTCCTATTACCTGCAGCCTAGCGCCCGGTGGCTCGGCCGGGCCGGTCCGGAACGACGCCGCCGGCCTCGGGGCCTCGCGTCGTTCGAACGAACCGCCGGTACCGCATTTGCTCGTGGTACCGCCCCCTATTCTGCGCGACCGGGGGCGCTCCGTGGACCGGCCGCGCCGCCGTCGGGCGAGGCCGTAGGGCCCCCGCGAGCTCCGACGGGAGCGCATACGCGTAGTGCAGGCTACCCGTCGTCCCGGTCCCGGCGACAGCCCGGCAGGCCGCTGTCAACCATCGCGCCCCTCCCGGCCGGGCGATTCGGGCCTGTCCGGCCCGCAGCGGCCGCGCCGAGTGAGCCGCAATCCCTCGTCGTGGACGCGATTGTCAGGCAGGATTGCGTACGTGACGGAAGAACAACCGTCGCAGCAGGCGGAGCCGGTCCCCGTCCCGCGACAACAGCTCTCGGTCCCCCAGGTGGACGCCACGGGCCCACCGCAGGAGGACGGGTCCGGGCTGCCCGGACCGGGCACCACCGACCGGCTCGACGACGATTCGCCCGACGGGACAGCCGACGAGACAGTCGACAAGACGCCCGACGAAACGCTCGACGAAACGGCCGAGCTCCCCGAGACACCCGCCCGGCGCAATCCGCTGATCCGCGGTGCCTCCGCGGTCGGCCTGGGCACCGGCCGAGTGGTGCACGGCACAGGGCGGCGCATCCGCAAGGCCACCTCGGCCGAGGGCGCCGGCGAGTCCGGCCTGGCCAAACTGATCGAGCTGCACGCGCTGAACTCCTTCGGCGACATGCTGATCACCATCGCGCTCGCCTCGACCATCTTCTTCTCGGTGCCGACCACCGAGGCGCGCGGCCGGGTGGCGCTCTACCTGGTCGTCACAATGGCCCCGTTCGCGCTGCTCGCCCCGGTGATCGGCCCGCTGCTGGACCGGGTGCCGCACGGCCGCCGGGCCGCGATGGCGATGTCGATGCTGGCCCGCGCGGTGCTCGCCTGGACGATGGCGAGCTCGATCGCCGACGGCAACCTCGCGCTCTACCCCGAGGCGCTCGGCTGCCTGGTCGCCTCCAAGGCGTACGGCGTGGTGCGCTCCGTCGTGGTGCCCCGGCTCAAACCGGCCCGGATCACGCTGGTGAAGGCGAACTCCCGGGTCACCCTGGCCGGCCTGCTGGCCACCGGCGTGGCCGCCGGGGTGGGCGGGCTGCTGCACCTGATCGGCCCCGGCTGGCCGCTGCGCGGCGCCTTCCTGGTCTTCGTGATCGGCACCCTGATGGCGTTCCACCTGCCGCACCAGGTGGACTCGGCCAAGGGCGAGCAGCGCGCGGTGCTGCACGCCAGCCCGGACCCGGGCCGACCGCCGGCCCCGGCCGCAGCCCGGTCAGCGACGACCACGACGGGCACGACGGCCACGACCGCGAGCACGGCCACGACCGGCGCGCCGCTCCCGGCCGACGGCCCCGAGGCGCCGGCGCCCAAGGTCAAGGCCAGCCTGCGCACGGTCGGCCCGGCGGTGGTCCTGGGCCTGCGGGCGGTCGCGGCGCTGCGCGGGCTCTCCGGCTTCCTGACGCTCTTCCTGGCCTTCCTGATCCGGGTGGACCCGGTCGGCGGGGTGGCGCCGACCGTGGGCCTGGGCCTGCTCGCGCTCGCCGCCGGCGGCGGTAACGCGCTCGGCTCGGTCTTCGGCTCCTGGCTGCGCAGCCGCAACTCGGAGGCCACCATCACGGTGATGCTGCTGCTGGCCACGGCGGCCGCCGTGGCCAGCGCGCTCTGGTACAGCCTGGTGACGGTGATGGTGGTGGCCGCGGTCGCCGGCATCGCCGCCTCGCTGGCCAAGCTGGCGCTGGACTCACTGATCCAGCGCGACGTGCCGGAGGCGGTGCGCACCTCCACCTTCGCCCGTTCGGAGACGCTGATGCAGCTCGCCTGGGTGGGCGGCGGCGCGCTCGGCATCCTGCTGCCGCTGAACGGCACGCTCGGCCTCTCCATCGCGGCCGCGCTGCTCGGCGTGGCACTGCTCTGGACGGTGCTCGCGCTGATCCGTCTGGGGGCGCGCGGCGGCGCACCGCACCCCCGCGTCGCGTGATCGGCAGAGTTGGATAGCCTTCGTCCATGAGCCTCAGCACCCGTGTCATCGCCGGTCTCGGCGCCGTGGTCGTGATCGGCGCCGGGACGCTCGGCGGATCCATCGCCTACGCCTCCAGCCAGAACGCGCCGGTCAGCTCCAAGGCGACCGTCACCATCGGCCGCTCGTCGCAGAACTTCGAGCCGAGCTGCTACAACGGCGGCGCCCCGCTCGACGACGCGGCGAACAAGGCCTGCCAGGCCAAGTCCCTGCAGACCAGCGCGTTCCCGTCGCTCTCGATCCAGAGCAGCGACCGGATCGGCGTCGGCATCGACGTGAACGGCGCCAAGAACGGCTGGCGCGCCTACACCAACGGTGGCGGCGCCCAGGGCACCACCTCGCTGGTGTCGTACCAGAAGGACACCACCTTCTCCGGCCTGATCCCGGCTGCGAACGTGCTGACCCAGTCGCGCGACACCACGCTGACCATCATCGAGTTCGACCCGAAGACCTCCAACACGGCGCAGCCCGGCATCATCGCGGTCTGGTTCCTGAACCTGCGCAACGACGCCCTCCCGGCTGCCCCGGCGGGTTCGCAGGACGCCTCCCAGGGCGGCGCCCAGCAGCAGCAGGGCGGCGGCCAGCCGCAGGGCCAGGACCCGTCCCAGGGCCAGTGACCCCACTGCCACGCAACGGCGACGACGAGCGCCCGACCGCTGAGCCCCTCAGCGGTCGGCTGCTCGTCGTCGTCGCCGTTTCGGCCGAGGCCGAGGCGGTGCTGCGCGGCGCGCCGGCCGGCCGGGTCGAGGTGCTGACCGCGGGCGTCGGGGTGGCCGCCGCGACCGCCGCGACCGCCTTCGCGCTCGCCGCCCGCCGCCCGCCACTGGTGCTCTCGGCCGGGATCGCCGGCGGCTTCGCGCCGCACGCGCCGATCGGCGCCACCGTCGTCGCGGACGCGGTGCTCGCCGCCGATCTGGGCGCCGAGACCCCCGACGGCTTCCGGGACGTCGCCGAGCTCGGCTTCGGCAGCGTCCGGCACACCCCGCCCGCCGCGCTGACCGCGCGGCTCGCCGCGGCCACCGGCGCCACCGTCGGCCCGGTGCTCACCGTCCACACGGTGACCGGCAGCGCCGAGCGGGCCGCCGAGCTGACAGCCCGCCACCCGGGCGCGGTGGCCGAGGCCATGGAGGGCTACGGCGTCGCCGAGGCGGCCGCCCGGCTCGCCGTGCCGTTCGGCGAACTGCGCACCGTCTCCAACGCCGTCGGCCCGCGCGACCGGGCCGCCTGGCGCATCGGTGAGGCGCTCGGCGCGCTGGAACGCGCCTTCGCCGCACTGCCGTACGACACACTCATCGAGGAGGCCACCCATGGCTGAGCCGCTGCGGATCGCGTACTCGCCCTGCCCGAACGACACCTTCGTCTTCCACGCCTGGGCGCACGGCCTGGTGCCGGGCGCCGACGTGCCGCAGGTGACGTTCGCGGACATCGACATCACGAACGGCCTGGCCGAGCGCGGAGAACTGGACGTTCTCAAGATCAGCTACGGCGCGCTGCCCTGGGTGCTGGACGAGTACGCGCTGCTGCCCTGCGGCGGCGCGCTCGGCCGCGGCTGCGGCCCGCTCGTGCTGACCAGGCCGGAGACGCCGGCCGACCTCAGCGGCCGGACCGTCGCGGTGCCCAGCGAGCGCTCGACCGCGTACCTGCTGTTCCGGCTCTGGGCGGCGAAGGCCGTGCCGGGCGGGCTGGGGAAGATCGTGGTGCTGCCGTTCCACGAGATCATGCCCGCGGTGCGGGACGGCCGGGTGGACGCCGGCCTGGTGATCCACGAGGCGCGCTTCACGTACCAGCAGTACGGCCTGACCAAGCTCGCCGACATGGGCGAGGCTTGGGAGGGCGAGACCGGCCTGCCGATCCCGCTCGGCGCGATCATCGCCAAGCGCTCGCTCGGCGCGACCCGGCTGCGCGAGCTGGCGGCGGCGATCCGCGGCTCGGTCGAGGCGGCCTGGGCCGACCCGGCGGCCTCGCGGGAGTACGTGCTGGCGCACTCGCAGGAGATGGACCCGGGCGTCGCCGATCAGCACATCGGCCTGTACGTCAACGAGTTCACCGCCGACCTCGGTCCGGACGGCTACGCGGCCGTGCGCGGGCTGCTGACCCGGGCGGCCGCCGAGGGCCTGGTCCCGGCGATCGCCGAGGACGCGCTGGCCTTCCCGTAACCACCTAAGCCGTAGGCACCGACCCCGTAGGCACCGAACCCGACGGCGAGGGCTACACTGTGGGCGGTGGCGGCCGGCTGGCTGGCGTCGAGAATC
>NZ_JBWXUE010000015.1:0-92122 GCF_057158765.1 Kitasatospora sp. NEAU-69 | reverse complement strand
AACACCCCCCCGGAAACCACACACCCCGCCGCTACTTCCCCGGTCGCACCCCCCCCCGGCGGTCCGTACGGCGTCAGACGTCGAACTGGTCGGCCACCGCGCGCAGCACCGCCGCGAGCTTCTGGCCCTCCGGCTTGGCCGGGTAGCGGCCGTGCTGGAGGCCGGGCAGCACCGTGTCCAGCATGGTGATCAGGTCCTGCACGATCGGCGCCATGTCGTCCGCGCTGCGCCGCTGCGCGGCCGCCACCGAGGGCAGTGCCTCCAGCAGCGTGACACTCATCGCCTGGTCACCGCGGTGCCCGGCGACCACCCCGAACTCCACCCGCTGGCCCGGCTTGAGCGTGCTGATCCCGGCGGGCAGCGCCTTGCTGTGGACGAAGACGTCATCGCCGTCGTCGCGCGACAGGAAGCCGAAGCCCTTCGTCTCGTTGAACCATTTGACCTGGCCGGTGGGCATCTCGAATGTCCTCGGTGTGGGTGTGGAGGCCGCCCGGCAGCGTCGCCGGAAGGCCTTGGGAGGGGGTGTGGGTCCGGCAGGCCGCCCGGGCGGCGTCCGGCCCGGGAGGCGGGCGGACGTGGACGGGGCCGGCGGACGGCGGTGCGTCAGCGGCTGGACTGACGACCGCTCGGGGGTTTCACTCGCACGCGCCGGGGCGTAGGCGTCCGGCTCTGACGCGCGGGGCCGGCCAGGGCACGGCGGGGCCGGATCGCGTCATGGCGCTCTCCACTGGCTCACACCCCCTGGCTGGAAGCGGGGTCGGACGACCCCGTGCGAAACCTGCATACCCCTGGGACCCGGAGTCCGAAACTCCCTGTCCCCGGCGAACCGCAGGCAGTGACGAAGCTGACATTGTGCCAGGTGACGAGGGGTAGGGCGAGGGGTAGCGCGAGCGGGCGTCCGGGGCGGGCACCGCTCGGCGCGGGCGGCGCGGTTCTGCGAGACTTGACCGTCGCACCGACGGGGCGGCCCGTCAACGGTAGCCAGTCATACGCCGGCCACAGGGCGGCGGTCATACGTCAGGGAGTCGCAGTGAGCAGCAGGGAGTCGGGCGAAGGCCTGGTCCGGACCGGTGCGGTGGTCTTCTGCGTGGGTTCGCTGGCGGTGATCGTCACGTTCATCCCGCTCTTCTTCCACCTGACCCCGCTGCCCAGCGAGGCCTACTGGGCCAGCATGCTGATGCCGCTCGGCTTCCTGCTGGCGCTGGTCGGCCTGTTCCGCTCGGCCCGGGCGCAGCGCCGCCGGGTCAACGAGGCCGAGCGGAGCGCCCAGCCGAGCTGACCGGTCGGACGGCTCGGGCTGACCAGGCGGGCCGCTCAGCTCGACTGGGCGCGGGCCGCGAACCAGGCCGGGAACTCGGTCAGGTCGGCGAACACCACGTCCGCGCCGCCCTCGGCGAGCTGCTCGGCCGAGTACGGGCCGGTGGCCACGCCGACCGCGACCGCGTCGGCCAGCCGGGCGCCGACGATGTCCCCGAGGTGGTCGCCGACGTAGACGGCGGCGCCGTGCTCGCGCAGCGCCTCGCCCTTGCTCTCCGCCCACAGGTCGCCGACCAGCACGTCGTACGGCAGGCCGGCGTGCTCCAGGTGCAGCCGCGCGTTCGGCTCGTACTTGCCGGTGATCACCGCGACCCGGCCGCCGGCCGCGCGGACCGCCGCGACCGCCTCACGCGCGCCGGGCAGCGGGACGGTCGGCTCGAAGGCGTGCTCCCGGTAGAGCTCGCGATAGCGGTCGGTGGCCGCCGCCACCTGCTCGGCCGGGAACCAGTTCGCGATCTCGACGGCGAGCGGCGGGCCCAGCCGGGTGACCACCAGGTCGGCGTCGACGTGCACACCGGTCTCGGCGGTGAGCGCCAGATACGTGGCCTTGATGCCGGGACGCGTGTCGAGCAGCGTCATGTCGAGGTCGAAGCCAACGGTGAGCACAGACATGTCGCCAGCCTAGGGCCTGCGTCTACCCGGATTTTCCCGGCAAAGCGGACATAATTTCCCCATGCACCGTCAGCTGCCGCGTCGGGCCGTGCTGAGCGCGGCCGCGGCGGCCGCGCTGGCCGCCTGCACCCCGCTGCCGCGCCCCGGCCCGCCGTCGCCCGGCACCTCACCGTCGCCGAGCGCGACCGTCACCGGCGCGAACGGCCCGGTGACCGTCCCCGGCGCCCCGCTGCGGGTGGTGGCGCTGGACACCGCCGAGCTGGACTCCGCGATGATCCTGGGCAGCACCCCGATCGGCGCCTCCCGGGCGCCCGCCGACAGCGGCCTGCCGGACTACTGGCCGGCCTCCCGGCTGGCCGTGGTGGTGGACACCGGCACGGTCGGCAACCCCGACCTGGCGCAGATCCGGGCCCTGCGGCCGGAGCTGATCCTGAGCAGCCAGGTCCGCGACGCCGAGCACTACGCCGCGCTGCGCGCGATCGCGCCGACCGTGTTCAGCAACAGCACCGGGTTCCCGTGGAAGGAGAACTTCCAGTTGCACGCCCGCGCGCTCGGCCGCCAGGCCCAGGCCGACGCGGTCACGGCGGCCTACCACGGCCAGATCGCCCAGCTCTCGCACGCGATCGGCGGCCCGGGCGCGGCCGCCGCCCGCCGGGTCAGCCTGCTGCGGTTCGTCCAGGGCGGCCGGATCCGGCTCTACGCCCGGCAGAACTTCCTCGGCACGATCCTCGCCGACCTCCAACTCGGCCGACCGGACGCGCAGAACGTCGAGCAGTTCGACGTCGAGATCAACCCCGACCAGCTCGCCGGCGCCGACGGCGACCTGCTGCTCTACGCCGTCCACGGCGATCCGGAGGCGGCGGGCGCGACCGCGGTGCTGTCCGGGTCGGCCTGGCAGGCGCTCGGCGCGGTCCGCGCGCACCGGGCGTTCCCGGTGGACGACCAGCTCTGGTTCGAGGGCATCGGCTACTACGGCGCGAGCCTGATCCTCGACCAGCTGCAACACCTGCTGAGTTTCTGACGCAGCGCCGTCGTTCACCTCGATGCTCCGGTCGAACGCGTCCGCGAGTCTTGTGACGCATGCCACAGCGGGACCACCATGGCGGTATGACGAACACTCAGCTCCGAGGTGAGTCACCCGCCGATCCGACCGAGGTCGCCCGGCGCCGCAAGGCGGCTCTCGCCCACTCCTTCTCGCTCGCCGCCGAGGAGTACGACGAGGCCAACGGCGACTTCTTCAACCCGATCGGGGCCCGGCTGGCCCGGCTGGCGGGCCTGCGCCCGGGCGACCGGGTGCTGGACGTCGGGTGCGGGCGCGGCGCGGTGCTCTTCGCCGCGCTCGCCGAGGTCGGCCCGGAGGGCTACGTGGCCGGGATCGACCTCGCGCCGGGCATGGTCAAGGTCACCTCCGCGCAGGCCGCCGGGCGCGGCCTGCGCAACGTCAGCGTCCGGCTGGACGACGCCGAGGCGCTCGGATTCCCCGACGCCTCGTTCGAGGCGGCGCTCTCCTCGTTCGCGGTGATCTTCACGCCCGACCCGGCGGCCGCGCTGGCCTCGCTGCACCGGGTGCTGGTGCCCGGCGGCCGGTTCGGCTTCACCGCATTCGGCGCGGACGAGCCCGGCTGGGACCGCCCCGGCGCGGTGCTCAACGGATTCCTGCCGCCGGCCGCGGCCCGCAAGCGGCAGAGCAGAGTGGCCAGGTTCAACCCGCTGGGCCGCAGCCCCGAGGAGGCCGCCGACCTGCTCTACCGGGCGGGCTTCACGGACGTGCGGACGGTCGAGCACACCTCGGCCACCCACTACCCCGACGCCGACGCCTGGTGGCGCGCCCTGCGGGCCGGCGGCTGGCGCGGGGCGCTCGAGTCGATCCCCTCCGAGCGGCTCGACGAGGCCCGGCAGGCCGCGCTGGCCGCACTGGCCCCGCTGGCCGGCCCGGACGGCAGCCTGGTGCGGCGCACCGCGATCCGCTACACGACGGCGCTGCGCGGCTAGGGCCTGCCGTCGGACGCCTCGCCGCTCAACGCTCGACGCTCGGCGCCGGTCAGCTCCCGATCAGCGCGTCCTCGCGCACAGCGGCGGGCGCGGCCGGTGCCGGGGCGGCGGACGGGGCCGTCTGCCCGGCGCGGCCGATCGTCCTGGCGTGCGCCTTCGTCAGCAGCGGCCCGAACAGGTACACCGACACCGGCACCACGACCACGGTGAGGATCAACGTGCGGACGTACAGCGGCAGATGCGCGGTGGACGGGCCGAGCAGCGCGAGCGTGACGGTGATCGTCGGATAGACCGAGAGCCAGGTGATCACAGCGCGGTGGTGCACGGTGGGAACGGACATGGCAGACCCCCTGAAGGCACCGGTGGAGCTCATCTCCAACCGAGTGGTTGGAGTCTGCCACAGCCACCCCGGCATGTCCAACCGCCCGGTTGGAGTTCCGCGCTAGACTTCCGCCATGGCATGGGACACCGAGAAGACGAAGCGACTGCTGCTCGACGCCGCGATCAAGGAGTTCGCCGAGTACGGCCCCGAGGGCGCCCGGGTGGACCGGATCGCCAGGTCGGCGGGCATCAACAAGGAGCGGATCTACCAGTACTTCGGCAACAAGGAGCAGCTGTTCGGCCACGTCATCGACCACGAGCTGGCCCGGGTGATGACCGAGACCTCACCGCTGCCGCAGGAGTGCGTGGGCCTCGGCGACTTCGCCGGGCGGCTCTTCGACTGGCACTCGGCCAACCCGAACTTCCTGCGGCTGCTCCGCTGGGAGGGCCTGCTGGTCGAGCCGACGCCCACCGCCCGGGACGACGAGCGGGCCGGCTACTACGCCGAGCGCGTCGCGGCGATCGCCCGGGCCCAGCAGGCCGGGCGGATCAGCGAGGACGTGCCCGCGCCGCACCTGCTCTACGCGGCCTTCGCGCTCTCGGCCTGGTGGTTCACGGCGCCGAAGGTGATCACCATGGTGATGTCCGGGCTCGCCGAGGACACCCCGCAGACCCGGCGCGCGGCGCTGGTGAAGATGGCCGACAAGCTGGGCTGACCAGCGCAGGGTTCGGCGGGGCTACTCCTCGGTCGGCGCCGGCCGGCGCCGGCGCATCGTCACCGCCAGCAGGAAGAGCGCCGAGAACAGCGCCGCCAGCCGCAGCACCCCGGGGGCCGCGGTGAGCGCGGCCTTGCTCATCGTGGCGCCCTTGAGCAGCGGCTCGCCCCAGCGGCCCTGGGCGCGGCCCCAGAACCAGAGCGTGGAGCCGCTCATGGTGATCAGCGGAATGCCGAAGACGGCGAACTTCTTCGTCAGGTCGCCGAGCCGACGCGAGAGGTAGGCCAGCGCCCAGCCGGCCAGCAGCACCAGGATCAGCCCGGTCACCGCCCCGCCGATCAGCACCGCGGCGGCGAGCAGCAGCAGCGGCGAGGGCCGGCGGCCGGTCAGCACGCCGCGGCGCGGCGCCGCCTCGCCCTCGGCGGCCGGCTCGGCCGGCTCCGGCTCGGCCTCACCGGCCCGGCCGCGCTGGTCGGGGAGCGCGCGGGCGTCGGCGGGCGGTTCGGCGGACACGGTGTCGTCCGGCGGGAACTCGATCCACACCTCGTCCCAGCCGGGGAAGTCCTCCAGCGTCGGCGGGCGGACCGGGCCGCCCGGCGCGGCCGGCGCGATCAGCCAGGCCGCCGGCTGATCGGCGGTCTCGGTGGCGGCCGGGGCGGGGGCCGCGGGCTCGGCGGCCGGGCGCTTGCGGAAGACGGACCGACCGGTGCGCTGCGCCGGGACCTCGGGACCGGCCGCCGGCCCCTCGCCGGCGCCGTCGGTCCGCGGCGCGGCGTACACGCCGTCATCCTCGGCTGCGTCGGCGTCGGCGCCCACGGCCGGGGCCGGGGCCGGCGCCGCGCCGAGCACCCGCCAGGGCCCGTCCACCCGCCACCACTCGCCGCCGGAGAGCCCGCCGGTCAACCCGCCGTCCTGTGCCCCGCCCGAACCGCCCGCGCTGCCCGTGCTGCCCGAACCACCGGGACCGTCCACGCTGCCCGAACCGCCCGGACCGCTCGCGCCGCCCGACTGCTCACCCGCCATCGCCCGCCACCCTGTCCCGTAACTCCAGGCCCCGCTGCCCGCTGACGCTAACCGACCGGCGTCCAGCCGGTCGAGCCCCATCCGCCCTATGCCCCCTCCCCTCCGGCGCCACCCCCGCGACCTGCGGGAAACCCCGGCAGTCGCGCGGGCCACGAGCCCCACGGCCCGGTCCGGGTGCCGCGACGCCTCCCCCCAGGGCCTGTCCGGCCGATCTTGCCGGGCGCCCGACGCCGGGCATCCCGCCTGGACGCACGCCCGAATCGCCCAAGTACGTCCAGTACGAGGGCGACTCGGGCGCACGCCCAGCCGGGCGCCCAACGCCGCGCACTGGTCCGACAAGACCGGCCGGACAGGCCCTAGCCGGACGGTCTAACCTGGGTCGGATGACCACCGAGCCGAACGGACAGCCCGGCAGGGCCCGAACCCTTGCCGAAGAGCTCCGCACCCGCAGCGACCAGGCGCTCGCCACCCTGCTGCGCCTGCGGCCCGATCTGCTCAACCCGGTGCCGACCGACCTGACCCAGCTCGCCGCCCGGCTCTCCGGCCGGGCGTCCGCGCTGCGGGCGCTGGAGCGGCTGGACCGGTTCACGCTCCAGGTGGCCGAGGCGCTCGCGGCGGCTCCGGACGGCTGCCCGGACACCGTGGTGCGCGACCTGCTGGCCGGCCCGGCCCGGGTCAAGCCGCACCCGGCCGCCGAGCCGGTGGAGCGCTCGGCGGTCGTCGCCGCGTTGCCGGCCGCGCTCGCCGCGCTGCGCGAGCGGGCACTGGTCTGGGGGCCGGACTCCGCACTGCGGCTGGTGATCGCGGTCCGCGAGGCGCTCGCGCCGAGCGGCAGCGCACCCGGCGGCACCGGCCTCGGCCCGACGCTGGCCGAGGCGACGCTGGGGATGTCCCCGGCCCGGCTCCAGCAGCTGCTGGCCGGCGCCGGGCTGCCCGCCACCCCCGACCCGGTGACCGCGGTGGCCGCGCTGAGCGCGCTGCTGACCGATCGCAAGCGGTGCGCCGCGCTGCTCGCCGAGGCGCCGCCGAACGCGCTCGGCGTGCTGGACCGGCTGATCTGGGGCCCGCCGACCGGCGCGGTCGCCGACGCCGCGCGCCAGGTGACCGCCGAGGAGGCGCGCAGCCCCGTCGAGTGGCTGCTGGCCCGCGGCCTGCTGCTGCCGTCCGGTCCGGGCAGCGTGGTGCTGCCGCGCGAGCTGGCGCTGTACCTGCGCGGCGGGCGCAGTCACCAGCGGGTCGAACCCACCGCCCCCGCGCTGGTGGCGACCGCGCAGCGCGATCCACAGGCTGTGGACAGCGCGGCGGCCGGCCAGGCGTACACCGCCGTGCGCACCGTCGAGGAACTGCTCGATGTCTGGGGCCTGCAACCACCGCCCACGCTGCGGGCCGGTGGCCTGGGCGTGCGCGACCTCAAGCGCGCCGCACAGACGCTGGACACCGGCGAGCAGCAGGCCGCCTTCTGGCTCGAACTCGCCTACGGCGCCGGCCTGCTGGCACCGGACGGCGAGACGTCCGACAATCCGGCCCGGGTCGGCGAGGTCTGGGCACCGACCCCGGCCTACGACACCTGGCTCAAGCAGCCGACCGCCGAGCGCTGGACCGTGCTGGCCCGGGCCTGGCTGGCCGCCACCCGGGTGCCCGGGCTGGTCGGCGCCCCCGACGGCAAGGGCAGGCCGCGCGCCGCGCTCGGCCCCGAGCTGGACCGGGTGCCGGCCCCCGCCACCCGGCGCGGCGTGCTCAGCCTGCTCGCCGCGCTGGCCCCCGGCGGGGTCGCCGACGCCGCCGGGCTGCTGCCCGTGCAGCGCTGGACCCGCCCGCTGCGCGGCGGCGCCACCGGCCCCGACGGCCGCGACCTGCGCGAGCAGCTGACCGACTGGACCCTCGCCGAGGCCGAGCTGCTCGGCGTCACCGGCCGCGGCGCGCTCGCCGCCGCCGGCCGCGCGCTGCTGGCCGGCCAGGACCCGGCCCCGGTGCTGGACCCGCTGCTGCCGCAGCCGCTGGACCACGTGATCCTGCAGCCCGACCTGACCGCGATCGCGCCCGGCCCGCTGCTCACCCCGCTCGCCCAGGCGCTCGCGCTCTGCGCCGAGATCGAGTCCAAGGGCGGCGCGACGGTCTACCGGTTCAGCGCCGAATCGGTTCGCCGCGCGCTCGACGCCGGCCGCAGCGCGAGCGACCTGCACGCCTTCCTGGCGCAGCACTCGCGCACGCCCGTCCCGCAGCCGCTCAGCTACCTGATCGACGACGTCGCCCGCCGGCACGGCGTGCTGCGGGTCGGCGCCGCCGGCTCCTACCTGCGCTGCGACGACCCCGCGCTGCTCGGCGAGGTGCTGGCCGACCGGCGGGCCGCCGAGCTGCGGCTGCGGCTGCTGGCCCCGACCGTGCTGGCCGCCCAGGCGGCGCCCGACACGGTGCTCGCGGTGCTGCGCGCGATGGGCTACGCGCCGGCCGCGGAGTCGGCCGAGGGCGACCTGGTGATCACCCGCCCCGACAGCCACCGCACGCCGCCGCGCACCGCGCCCGTCCCGGTCTCGGACGGCCCGTCCATGCCGGACGACGTGCTGCTCGGCGCCGCCGTCAAGGCGATCCGGGCCGGCGACCGGGCCGCCACCGCGACCCGCCGGGAGACCGTGGCCGGCCCCGCCGCGACCCGCACCGAGACCGGCCCGGCCCGCACCGACACCCGGCAGCTCCCGCGCACGGCGGCCGCCGACACGCTCGCCGCGCTGCAGACCGCGGTGCTGCTCGGCGAGCGGATGTGGATCGGCTACATCAACGCCGAGGGCCTGGCCTCGCAGCGAGTGGTCGACCCGGTCAAGGTCGAGGGCGGCTACGTCACCGCGTTCGACCACCACAGCGACGCGATCCGCACCTTCGCGCTGCACCGGATCACCGGCGTCGCGGAGCTGGACGAGTCGTAAGGCCTATCCGGTCGAACAGGCCCCCGCCGCACCGGACGAGTCGTCACGAACGGCACGTAGGCTCGCCCCCATGGACATCGCAGAGCTCGCCCCCGGGATCCGGTACGCCGTCGCCGACCGCCACGGCGGCGTGAGCCGGGCGCCGTTCGACTCGCGCAACCTCGGGCTCGGCACCGCGGACCGGCGCGAGGACGTGCTGCGCAACCGCGAACTGACCGCCGCCGAGCTGGGGTTGGCGCCGGACCGGGTGGTCTGGATGCGCCAGGTGCACAGTGCCACGGTGGTCCGGGTCAGCGCGCCGTTCGCCGAGCCGCGGCCGGGTCTGGACGCGATGTTCACCACCGAGCCCGGACTGGCGCTGGCCGCGCTGGCCGCCGACTGCGCGACCGTGCTGCTCGGCGACCCGGTGGCCGGGATGGTCGGCGCGGCGCACTCCGGCCGGGCCGGCACGCTGGCCGGCGTGGTGCCGGCGCTGGTGGCCGCGATGACCGAGGCCGGCGCGCGGCCCGAGCGGATCGCCGCGCTGGTCGGCCCGATGGCGTGCGGGCGCTGCTACGAGGTGCCCGAGGAGATGCGCGCGGCCGCCGTCGAACAGCTCCCGGAGACGTACGCGACCACCCGCCAGGGCACCCCGGCGCTCGACCTGCGAGCCGGCATCACCGCCCAGCTGACCCGCGCGGGGGTCACCGCGATCCGCCAGGACGACCGCTGCACGATCGAGGACCAGGACCTCTACTCGCACCGCCGCGAGGAGCCCACCGGGCGGTTCGCCGGCTACGTCTGGCTCGCCGGCTGACCGGCCCGGTGGGCCGGGTGGCCCGTGCGCGAACGAGCGATTCATCCGGCCACCCGAATCGGCCGGATGAATCGTTCCCTGCCCGCGCCGGGGATTTGCGACCATGGAGGGTGGCGCGCCTCTCCGGTGCGCCGTTTCGACGGAGGTGCGACGCGTGTCCTGCTTGATCGTCCAGAGTGACAAGACTCTCCTGCTGGAGATCGACCACCCGCAGGCCGCCGACTGCCGCCGCGCCATCGCGCCGTTCGCCGAGCTGGAGCGGGCGCCCGAGCACGTGCACACCTACCGGCTGACCCCGCTCGGCCTGTGGAACGCGCGGGCCGCCGGGCACGACGCCGAGCAGGTGGTGGACGCGCTGGTCACGTACTCGCGCTACCCCGTGCCGCACGCGCTGCTGGTCGATGTCGCCGACACCATGGCCCGCTACGGCCGGCTGCAGCTCTCCAAGCACCCGGTGCACGGTCTGGTGCTCAGCACCACCGACCGCCCGGTGCTGGAGGAGGTGCTGAAGTCCAAGAAGATCGCCCCGCTGGTCGGCGCCCGGGTCGACCCGGACACCGTGGTCGTCCACCCCTCCGAGCGCGGCCAGATCAAGCAGGTGCTGCTCAAGCTCGGCTGGCCGGCCGAGGACCACGCCGGCTACGTGGACGGCGAGGCGCACCCGATCGAGCTGGAGCAGAACGGCTGGCAGCTGCGCCCGTACCAGCAGCAGGCGGTCGAGGGCTTCTGGCACGGCGGCAGCGGCGTCGTGGTGCTGCCTTGCGGAGCGGGCAAGACGCTGGTCGGTGCGGCCGCGATGGCGGAGGCGAAGTCGACCACGCTGATCCTGGTCACCAACACCGTCTCGGCCCGGCAGTGGAAGCACGAGCTGGTCAAGCGGACCTCGCTGACCGAGGACGAGATCGGCGAGTACAGCGGCACCCGCAAGGAGATCCGCCCGGTCACCATCGCCACCTACCAGGTGATGACGACCAAGCGGAAGGGCAGCTACGCGCACCTTGAGCTGTTCGACGCGCGCAACTGGGGCCTGGTGGTCTACGACGAGGTGCACCTGCTGCCCGCGCCGGTCTTCAAGTTCACCGCCGACCTGCAGGCCCGCCGCCGGCTCGGCCTGACCGCGACCCTGGTGCGCGAGGACGGCCGGGAGGGCGACGTCTTCTCGCTGATCGGCCCCAAGCGCTTCGACGCGCCGTGGAAGGAGATCGAGGCGCAGGGCTACATCGCGCCCGCCGACTGCTGCGAGGTCCGGGTCACGCTGACCGACTCCGAGCGGCTCGCCTACGCGACCGCCGAGCCGGAGGAGCGCTACCGCTTCTGCTCCACCACCGCGACCAAGCGGCGGGTGGTGGAGGCGCTGGTCAAGAAGCACGAGAAGGACCAGACGCTGATCATCGGCCAGTACATCGACCAGCTCGACGAGCTCGGCGAGGTGCTGAACGCGCCGGTGATCAAGGGCGAGACCAGCAACGCGCAGCGCGAGAAGCTGTTCGAGGCGTTCCGCACCAAGGAGATCAGCGTGCTGGTCGTCTCCAAGGTGGCGAACTTCTCGATCGACCTGCCCGAGGCCACGGTCGCGATCCAGGTCTCCGGCACCTTCGGCTCCCGCCAGGAGGAGGCCCAGCGGCTCGGCCGGGTGCTGCGCCCGAAGGCGGACGGCCACTCGGCGCACTTCTACTCGGTGGTCGCCCGGGACACCGTCGACCAGGACTTCGCCGCGCACCGCCAGCGGTTCCTGGCCGAGCAGGGGTACGCGTACCGGATCATCGACGCCGACGACGTGTGATCGTCCGGCTGCTCAGAGCTTGACGCCGTCGCGCCCGAGGAAGACCACCCGCGCGGCGGTGTCGAGCGCGATGCCGACGTTGCGCACGGCTCGGGCGAGCGGCTTGTGACGGTTCGGCCGGCCGGCGGCGGTGCTGCCGTTGGCCGGTCGGCGGGATTCGGTGCTGGTGCGCGCCCGGGGGGTCTTGGCCGCTGCCGGGGGCGCCGTCATGGGTACGGTGCTCATGTGTTCCACGGTAGTTTTCCGGCCGCCGAAACACATCAACCCGTAGGGCGTAACCGAACGGGCCGGGATCCTCCTGGAGGCGTAGGCGTCCCCGAGCCCCCAGACCGACCGACAAATGGTGGGCGGCGTCGCGACGCCCGTGCTCTCGCCTGGACGGCTTCTCCTCAGTCGCCAATGCTCCGCAGTGGCTCCCTCGTCGGCGCCGCCCAGACTCGGCCCGGACGCCGCTCCTTCCTCCACCCACCATTTGCCGGTCGGTCTTATCCGGCGAATATCCGTTAGCGCCCGGGCCAACGGCGGTCTAAGCTGTCCGGTCTGCCCCCTCCCGAAACGTGGTGCCGCTCGTGGCAGCCGTGGGAGGCCCTGGCCGCTCGGCAACCGGTCAGGTTCCTTCACCGTGAGCTATGACGAGACCGCCGCGACCGTGCACCGGCGCGGCCGGGAAGGTTCGCCGTGCAATCCCCCGCCATCTCCCCCGACGACGCCGCCACCGCCACTGCAGACATCGCAGACGGCGATCCGCTGCGGCGCGAGCGGGACCACCTCGCCTCCTCCCGCGCGGCCCTGCGCGCGATGCGCGAGGACGCCCAGGCCCTCGACATCTCCGATGTCGCCGGCAGCTGGGTCACCGCCCAGGTACTGCACAACCAGATCCAGCGCCGG
Organism: Kitasatospora sp. NEAU-69; assembly: GCF_057158765.1. Taxonomy (NCBI): domain Bacteria; kingdom Bacillati; phylum Actinomycetota; class Actinomycetes; order Kitasatosporales; family Streptomycetaceae; genus Kitasatospora; species Kitasatospora sp. NEAU-69. Next base: position 79,753 of record NZ_JBWXUE010000015.1, on the reverse strand, counting down.
ATCGCCGCACTGGCCGACCTCGCGCACACCCCGCTCTTCTTCGGCCGGCTGGACTTCCTGCACGCCGTCTCCGGCGAGGTCTCCGAGGGCGCCGGCGGCGAGAAGTTCTACATCGGGCGCCGCCACGTGCACGACGCCGAGGGCGACCCGATGGTGCTCGACTGGCGCGCACCGGTCTCGCAGTCCTTCTACCGGGCCAGCCGCAAGGACCCGATGGACATCGAGCGCCGCCGCCGGTTCGGCTACACCGGCGGCGAGATGACGGCCTACGAGGACGAGCACCTCAGCGACCCGGCCGAGACCGACACCGTCTCGGCACTGCTCGCGGCCGAGATCGAGAAGCCCCGCGTCGGCCCGATGCGCGACATCGTGGCCACCATCCAGCCCGAGCAGGACGAGATCGTCCGCGCCGACATCACCGGCACGGTCTGCGTCCAGGGAGCCCCGGGCACCGGGAAGACGGCGGTCGGCCTGCACCGTGTCGCCTACCTGCTCTACGCGCACCGCGACCGGCTCGCCAAGTCCGGCACGCTGGTCATCGGGCCGAACAGCTCCTTCCTCTCCTACATCGAGCAAGTACTGCCCGCCCTCGGCGAGTTGGAGGTGGCGCAGGCCACCGTCCAGGAGCTGGTCGGGCACGTGGAGGTGCGCGGGACGGACGACGCCGAGGCGGCCGGGATCAAGGGCGACGCCCGGCTCGCCGAGGTGCTGAGGCGCGCGGTGCGGTCCGGCATCACGCTGCCCACCGAGCCGTGCGTGGTGGTCCGCGGCTCCCGCCGCTGGCGCGTGCCGGCCTACGAACTGGTCGAGATCGTCGAGGAGTTGGCGAGCCGGGAGATCCGCTACGGAGCGGCCATGGAGGCCATGCCGCAGCGGATCGCGCACGCCGTGCTGCTGAAGATGGAGCAGGGCGGCGAGGCGCCCGACGACCGGGTGCAGGACGCGGTCGCCCGCTCCCGCGAGGTCAAGGCGACCGTCAAGGCCTGCTGGCCGCCGGTCGATCCGGTCAAGCTGGTGCACCGGCTGCTCACCGACGAGGCGTTCCTGGCCGCCTGCGCGGACGGAGTGCTGACCGAGGCCGAGCAGCAGGCGATCCGGTGGACCAAGCCGGGCCGCTCGCTGAAGAGCGCGCCGTGGACGCCGGCGGACGCCGTGCTGGTGGACGAGGCGCAGGACCTCGTGCACCGCACGCCCTCGCTCGGCCATGTGGTGCTCGACGAGGCGCAGGACCTCTCGCCCATGCAGTACCGCGCGGTCGGCCGCCGGTGCAGCACCGGCTCGGCCACCGTGCTCGGCGACCTGGCGCAGGGCACCACCCCCTGGGCGACCGCGAGTTGGCCGCAGGCGCTGCACCACCTGGGCAAGTCCGGCGCGCACGTCGAGGAGCTGACCACCGGCTTCCGGGTGCCCGGCGAGGTGATCGGCTACGCCTCGCGGCTGCTGCCGGCGATCGCCCCCGGGCTGGCCCCGGCCACCTCGATCCGCGACACCGAGGGCTCGCTGACGATCCGTCACACCGAGGAGCCGCTGGTCGATGCGGTGCTCGCCGCCTGCCACGAGGCGCTGGCCCGCGAGGGCTCGACCGGCCTGATCGCGGCCGACGCCCGGATCCCGCTCTTCGAGGCCGCGCTGGCCGGGGCCGGGCTGGCCTACCTCACCCCCGGCGAGGAGACCACCGCCGAGGCCCGGCTGACCCTGGTCCCGGCATCGCTGGCGAAGGGTCTGGAGTACGACTACGTGGTGCTCGACGAGCCCGCGGCCGTGGTGGCCGGCGAACCGGACGAGCGGACCGGTCTGCGCCGGCTGTACGTCGCGCTGACCCGTGCGGTCTCCGGCCTGACGGTGCTGCACAGCGAGCCGCTGCCGGCCGAGCTGGCCTAGGGCCTCCCGCTTCGAGGTCCGCGCCGCTCTCCCCGGAGAGCGGCGCGGGCCCCGTGCTCAGCCGTCGATCAGCGCCCGCCAGTGCGCGACCCTGGCCGGGTCCACCGGTGAGCCCCAGCCGTCGGCCCGCACCGCGCCGCCGACGTGGAACCCGTCGAAGCCCTCGGCCCGCAGGCCGGGCAGGTGCTCGGCGTGCAGACCGCCGCCGATCAGGATCCGCTGCCGGTAGCCCGGTTCGCCCGCCTTCGCGAGCTCGCCGGTCAGCACCTCGCGCCCGGCGGCCACCCCGGCGGGCGAGCCCGAGGTGAGGAAGGTGTCCAGGCCGGGCAGCTCGCCGACGGCCGCGCGCAGCGCCGAGCGGTCGGTGCTGTGGTCGATCGCACGGTGGAAGGTCCAGCGGCAGCCGGCCACCGCCTCGGCGACGGCCCGTACCGCCGTCAGGTCCACCGCGCCGTCCGCGTCCAGGAACCCGAAGACGAACTCGTCGGCCCCGGCGGCCCGCAGCGCGGCGGCCCGCTCCAGCAGCGCGTCCAGCCCGCCCGGCGCGAAGCCGTCCCGGATCCGCAGCATCACCCGCAGCGGCAGGTCCACCGCCGCCCGGATCGCGGCGAAGCCGGCCACCGAGGGCGTGAGCCCGTCGGCGGCCATGTCGGTGACCAGTTCGAGGCGGTCGGCGCCGCCGGACTGCGCGGCCTGGGCATCCTGCGCCGTCAGCGCGATGACTTCGAAGATTGGTCTAGACATATCGGTAGACTGCCACACCACCCGCTCCGGCGGCGAGCCCCGGGTGCGGGTAAGAGGATCAGCCGGGTCAGCGACCGACCAGCGCCCTGCTGAGCACCCGCCACCGGTAGACCGCCAGCGCCACCGTGAGCAGCACCGCGGCCAGGAACCCGAGACCCACCGGAGCCCACCGCATCGACGAATCGGTCAGGAACATCACGGCGTTCGGCAGCACGACCGGCAGCCAGGCCAGCGCCACCGCGGCGAGCTGCGGCCGGCCGCGCCGCCGCGCACCGGCGACCAGCAGGGTCAGCGCGAGACCACCCAGCAGCGGCAGCGGCGCCACCTCGGCCACCTCGCGGCCGACCAGGTGATCGGTGTACCAGTGGGAGAGCCAGTCCGCCCCGGCCACGACCGCCGCCATGCCGAGGGCCGGCCAGGGCTTCGGCCGACGCGCCGGGTCGAGCATGTCCGGCGGCACGGCGAGCAGCATCAGGCCCGCCAGGACCGGACCGAAGAGCAGCACCAGCGACAGCAGCAGCGGCGGCAGCACGGCCCAGAACATCGACCAGGTCCACGGGAACCCCGTCAGGAACCAGTGGACCTGCTCGGCCACCACCGCCACCCACCCGACTGCCAGCAGCGCCGCCATCGTTCGGCCCGCGACCCACCAGCCGCGCAGCACGACCGCGAGCAGCAGGCAGCCGAGCACCGAGAGGCCCAGGACCAGCCAGCCCATCCCGGGGATCGCCCCCTCCGGACTCTGGTGCGAGTCGTAGAAGGTGCCGAGCCAGAGCGCCGCCGACCCCGCCAACGAGCCCGCCAACAGCGGCGCGGCCTCCCCGAGCAGCCGTCCGCCACCCTGCGCCGAGGCCAGCCCGACCCGCCGCCGCGCCCCGAGCGCGGCCACGCCGTACAGCTCGCGCAGCCGGAACCACCGCCCGGCCTCGGCCGTCGCGTCGGCGAAGACCGCCGTGATCTCCGCGCCGCGCTCCCTGCGGTACCGCGCCGGATAGAGCAGCAGCGCCAGCCGCAGCGCCAACGACCCGGTGCCGACCATTCCCTGATTCACCGTCATGCCAGTCCCCCCGCGATTCGCAGTCCTGCCACACCCAGCCGGCGCTCGGCCTCACCGGCCACCACCCTCAGCCGCTCGGCCTCCGCGGCGAGCAGCGTCCGCCCGGGATCGGCCAGCGCATACGTGCGCCGGGCCCGCCCGTCCACCACCTCGTCGCGCTCGACCCGGATCAGCCCCTGTTCGAGCAGCCGGTCCAGGGCCGCGTAGAGCGTGCCGGTCCGCATCTTCACCCGGCCCCCGGAGATCACCGAGACCTCCTGGATGAGCGCATAGCCGTGCCTGGGGGCATCGGCGAGCGCGGTGAGCAGGAGCAGCGTCGGCTCCTGCAGAGCTCGTCCTGTCATGCGTCTACATATACCGACCATCGGCATATTGGTCCAGAGGTCGGGTGAAAGAGGGTCAGGAGCAGAATGAGCGTCATGCCGACCGAACCGCACCCCGCGACCGAGGCCCTGCTGCAGCGCTGGAGCGCCCTGCTGGAACGCTGCGGGGCGAACGTCGATCCCGAGCCGTACGGGCGGGATCTGCTCGGCCGCTGGGCCGAGCCGCAGCGCCGGTACCACTCCACCGACCACCTGCTCGCGGTGCTGGACGAGGTGGACGCACTCGCCGGGCACGCCGAGGATCCGGACGCCGTCCGGCTGGCCGCCTGGTTCCACGACGCCGTCTACCAGCCGGACCGCTCCGAGAACGAGGAGCGCAGCGCCCGGCTGGCGATCCGCGCGCTGCGCGAGACGGGGGTGGCCGCGGCCCGGATCGACGAGGTGGTCCGGCTGGTCCGGCTGACGGTCGGCCACCATCCGCAGCCCGGCGACCGCAACGGCGAGCTGCTCTGCGACGCCGACCTGGCCGTGCTCGGCCGCTCGCCGGAGCGCTACGCGGCGTACGCCGGGGCCGTGCGCGAGGAGTACGGCTTCGTCCCCGAGGAGCTGTTCCGCCCGGGCCGGGCAGCGATCCTGCGGCAGTTGCTCGCGCTGCCGGCGCTCTACCGCACGCCGGCCGGCCGGGCCCGCTACGAGCAGCAGGCGCGGGCCAACCTGGCGGCCGAGCTCGCGGAGCTCGACGATCCCGCACCGGGCGAGCCGGCACTGTAGGAGCGAGCGGGACGGGCAACGTCAGGTCAGCGACCCCACGGCGGCCACCTCGACCGCGCGCTTGGCGCAGACCCAGTGCGGGTCCGGCCCCAGCTCGGGCTCGACGGAGAGCGCGTGCAGGTCGTCGTCGGCCCGGGCGCAGTCCTCGCAGAGCGGCCAGCGTCCGTACGCCTCCAGCAGCGCGTCCTGGACGTCCTGGGCGAGCAGCCCGAGCACGAACTCGGTGCCGTCCGGCCACTGTTCCAGCCACCAGCGCCGGTGCGTCACGGCGTTCTCCAGCAGCGAGACGACGGTGGCGTCGGCCACGTCCCGGGTGGTGAGGTCAGCGAGGATCAGGGCCCGCGCGTTGTGCAGCGCGGCTTCGATGTCGGCCATGCGTCCATTGTCCGGTACGCCGCCGGGCACCCCGCCCGGTAGGCCGCCGGGTACGCCGCTGGGGCGGCCTCCCGAAGGAGACCGCCCCAGCGAGCCTGCACGAGTACAGGCGAGAGAACGTCGGATCCCTGAAGGGGGATCAGAAGTCCATGTCACCGCCCGGCATGCCGCCACCGGCCGGCGCGGACGCCTTCTCCGGCTTGTCGGCGATGACGGCCTCGGTGGTGAGGAAGAGCGCCGCGATGGAGGCGGCGTTCTGCAGCGCGGAGCGCGTGACCTTGGCCGGGTCGATGATGCCCGCGGCGATCAGGTCAACGTACTCGTTGGTGGCGGCGTTCAGGCCGTGACCGGCGGGGAGGTTGCGCACCTTCTCCACCACGACACCGCCCTCGAGGCCGGCGTTGGTCGCGATCTGCTTGATCGGGGCCTCCAGCGCGACCTTGACGATGTTGGCACCGGTGGCCTCGTCGCCCTCGAGCTCCAGCTTGTCGAACGCGACCGACGCCTGCAGCAGCGCCACGCCACCGCCGGCGACGATGCCCTCCTCGACGGCCGCCTTCGCGTTGCGAACGGCGTCCTCGATGCGGTGCTTGCGCTCCTTGAGCTCGACCTCGGTCGCGGCGCCGGCCTTGATGACGGCCACGCCGCCGGCCAGCTTCGCGAGGCGCTCCTGGAGCTTCTCGCGGTCGTAGTCCGAGTCGCTGTTCTCGATCTCGGCGCGGATCTGGTTGACCCGGCCGGCGACCTGGTCGCTGTCGCCGCCGCCATCGACGATGGTGGTCTCGTCCTTGGTGATGACCACCTTGCGGGCGGTGCCCAGCAGGTCGAGACCGGCGTTCTCCAGCTTGAGGCCGACCTCCTCGGAGACCACGGTGCCACCGGTGAGGATGGCGATGTCGCCGAGCATGGCCTTGCGGCGGTCGCCGAAGCCCGGGGCCTTGACGGCGACGGACTTGAAGGTGCCGCGGATCTTGTTCACGACCAGGGTCGACAGGGCCTCGCCCTCGACGTCCTCGGCGATGATGACGAGCGGCTTGCCGCTCTGCATGACCTTCTCCAGCAGCGGGAGCAGGTCCTTGACCGAGCCGATCTTGGAGTTGACGATCAGGATGTACGGGTCCTCGAAGGACGCCTCCATCCGCTCCAGGTCGGTGGCGAAGTAGGCCGAGATGTAGCCCTTGTCGAAGCGCATGCCCTCGGTGAGCTCGAGCTCCAGACCGAAGGTGTTGCTCTCCTCGACGGTGATGACGCCTTCCTTGCCGACCTTGTCCATGGCCTCGGCGATGAGCTCGCCGATCTGGGTGTCGGCGGCCGAGATGGAGGCGGTGGAGGCGATCTGCTCCTTGGTCTCCACGTCCTTGGCCTGGGCCAGCAGCTGGTCCGAGACGGCCGCGACGGCCTTCTCGATACCGCGCTTCAGGGCCATCGGGTTGGCGCCGGCCGCGACGTTGCGCAGACCCTCGCGAACCAGGGCCTGGGCCAGCACGGTGGCGGTGGTGGTGCCATCGCCGGCGACGTCGTCGGTCTTCTTGGCGACCTCCTTGACGAGCTCGGCACCGATCTTCTCGTACGGGTCCTCGAGCTCGATCTCCTTGGCAATGGAGACGCCGTCGTTGGTGATCGTGGGGGCGCCCCACTTCTTCTCAAGGACGACGTTGCGGCCCTTGGGGCCCAGCGTCACCTTGACGGCGTCGGCAAGCTGGTTCATGCCGCGCTCAAGGCCGCGGCGAGCTTCCTCGTCAAACGCGATGATCTTGGCCATCGGAAGTGGTCCTCCAGGACACGGTCGACTGCTCGGACCAGAGGTGCCCGCGACGGACGGTCCTGGTATGCGGGGGGCCTGTCCCCTGCCGCTGCCAAGGCCTCACCGACCCGGTCCGTTTGTCACTCTCAAGCTGAGAGTGCTAACGCCAATGATTAGCACTCCGGCATGACGAGTGCAAGCTCTATCGACCAACGCGCCACCGCCGGAGGAGCGGTAGCCCGACCGGCGGACGGCCGGCCGGACGCCAGGACGGCGGACCGACGGCCGGCTCGCCGGGAGCAGAACGGCGGCAGGCCCGCACTCGACCCCCCGTCAGGGGGCGAGTGCGGGCCTGCCGCCGTTATCGACCAGCTCGGGAAGAGCCGCGAACTCCGAGGTTCGGAAAGGTCAGACCGCCGCGCGGACCATGTCCGCCTGCGGGCCCTTCTGCCCCTGGGAGATCTCGAACTCGACCCGCTGGCCCTCTTCAAGGGTGCGGTAGCCGTCCATCTGGATCGCGCTGTAGTGGACGAACACGTCCGCACCACCGTCGACCGCGATGAAGCCGTAGCCCTTCTCCGCGTTGAACCACTTGACGGTGCCCTGAGCCATTCCGAACTCCCCTAAGTGCTGTGCTGGCCCTTCACGTGCCCGCAGGTCGCGGGCCCGGGTCTGGTTCGACTGCCCCGAAGAGAGACCCCCCTGGGCGCGGCCCTGCGTGCCGCAGCGCCCCACCCCCGGGCACCCGTCGGTGCCGGTAGGAACAGGCGAATTCGTCGACCGCGGCTGAATGTATCCGCATCGGAGCCCTCTGCAACAGGGTCACTGGAGGCGAATTCGAGTGGGCCGCAAAGGGATTAGCCGGGATGAATGCGACAGAACTCAGCAATTCGTCTCGGACATAGCGGACCAAACGCGCGAATTCCCCGAATGATTCTGACGAGTCGCCGACATGAATCGGTCCGTACCTCGGCAGTTATGTCTCATGGGACGGACACCACCCTATGCCCTGCCGGGGACACCCGCGGACACGCCCCGGCGGGGCCGCCGGGTGTGCCACAGCGCGCCCCCGGGTATGCCGCAGGGCGCCGCGCGACCTGACGAGGAGTCAAGTCGGCGTGGCGCCCTGAGCGGTCCGCCGGAGCGGCGTCAGCAGCCGCCGGCGACGGCCGGGATGATCGAGACGCTCGCGCCGTCCGCGACCTCGGTGCCGAGGCCGTCGGAAAAGCGCACGTCGTCGTCATTGACATAAATGTTGACGAAACGGCGCAGCTTGCCGGTTTCGTCCAGAATCCGCGCACTGATGCCGGTGTGGTTCTGCTCCAGATCGGCGATGATCTCGCCGAGCGTGGCACCGCTGGCGCCCACCTCGGCCTTGCCGTCGGTGTAGGTGCGCAGGATGGTCGGAATGCGAACGGTTGCACTCATCGGGATCTCCTCGTTTGCAAACTTTGCAAAGCTGGTCGGGCCCTGCGGGCCGGTGTGTGATTCGGCGGCGGCGCTGGTCAGAGCGCGAGACCGGCGGCCCGGAAGGACTCCAGGGTCGGCCGGATCGTCGCGGTCAGCCCGGCGTCGGAGACCGCGTCGAGCGTCTTCAGGCCGTCGCCGGTGTTGATCGCGACGGTCTCCTTGGCCGGGTCCAGCAGGCCGTTCTCGACCAGCTTCTTCAGCACGCCGATGGTCACGCCGCCCGCGGTCTCGGCGAAGATCCCCTCGGTCCGGGCCAGCAGCCGGATCGCCTCGACCACCTCGGCGTCGGTCACGTCCTCCACCGCGCCGCCGGTGCGCCGGGCGATGTCCAGCACGTACGGGCCGTCCGCCGGGTTGCCGATCGCCAGCGACTTGGCGATGGTGTCCGGCTTCACCGGGCGGATCACGTCATGTCCGGCCTTGTAGGCGGCCGAGACCGGCGAGCAGCCGGCCGCCTGGGCACCGAAGATCTTGTAGGGGCGGTCCTCGACCAGCCCGAGCCTGATCAGCTCCTGCAGGCCCTTGTCGATCTTGGTGAGCTGGGAACCCGAGGCGATCGGGATCACGATCTGCTCCGGCAGCCGCCAGCCGAGCTGCTCGCAGATCTCGTACGCCAGCGTCTTGGAGCCCTCGCCGTAGTACGGACGCAGGTTGACGTTGACGAAGCCCCAGCCCTCGCCGGCCGGGTCGCCGATCAGCTCGGAGCAGAAGCGGTTCACGTCGTCGTAGTTGCCCTCGATGCCGACCAGCTCGCCGCCGTACACCCCGGCCATCACGACCTTGCCCTGCTCCAGGTCGTGCGGGATGAAGACGCAGGACTTGAAGCCGGCCCGGGCCGCCGCCGCGCCCACCGCGCCGGCCAGGTTGCCGGTGGAGGAGCAGGAGAGCGTGGTGAAGCCGAAGGCGCGCGCCGCCTCGATCGCACAGGCCACCACCCGGTCCTTGAAGGAGTGGGTCGGGTTGCCGGAGTCGTCCTTGACGTGCAGCTGGGCGGTGAAACCGAGCTCGCGGCCCAGGTTGTCGGCCTTGACCAGCGGGGTCCAGCCGGGGTTCAGGTTCGGCTTCGACGCGACGTCGGCCGGCACCGGCAGCAGCGGGGCGTAGCGCCAGATGGAGGCCGGTCCGGCCTCGATCCGCTTGCGCAGCTCGGCGGCGTCGTAGCCGGTGAAGTCGTAGGAGATCTCCAGCGGGCCGAAGCACTCGAGACAGGCGAAGCTGGGGCCGAGCGGGAACTTGGCAGCACACTCGCGACAGGACAGCTGAGCGGCGGGACCGAGATCGACGGTGGTCGGGGTAGCGGTAGCCATGATGGCGGAGGCCTCTCTCCTCATCTTCCCCATGGCGCGGTCGCGCCACAGGCCGGAATTGGCACCTGTCCCGCCGGGCCCGATGGCGCCGCGCGAGAAGGTTGCCGGGACGTCAACGGGCCGTTCCCTCAGTCCCTCTGGATGAGCAATGTGAAGTTGTGGTCGTGCGCTGCCACCGACCCCGGCGTGCGAAGGTCTCAGTGCAGTACGAAGACTGTATCCGAAGGCCGCAGCTGTCGGACTGGCCGTCCGACTCGCGAGACGAGATGTGCAAGGAGTGAGAAGTGCCTGCCGAGCAGAGCCCCGCGCTACTCCCGGAGGCGGCCGACTGGCTGCGCCGCCGCTCCTGGCGGGCGGCTGACCGACCGGTCGAGGAGTTGCTCGCCGCGAAGCGGGCGGCGGGGCCGGCCGGCACGGTCAGCGTGGTGCTGCCCGCGCTGGACGAGGAGCCGACGGTGGGCGGGATCGTCGAGGTGATCCGGCGCGAGCTGATGGAGCGCACGCCGCTGGTGGACGAGCTGGTCGTGGTCGACTCCGGCTCGGTGGACCGCACCGCGCAGGCGGCGGCCGCGGCCGGCGCCCGGGTGGTGCACCGGGACGCGATCCTGCCCCGGCTGCCCGCCGAGCCGGGCAAGGGCGAGGTGCTCTGGCGCTCGCTGCTGGTGACCCGCGGCGAGATCGTCTGCTTCATCGACGCCGACCTGCGCGAGTTCGACCCGGCGTTCGTCTCCGGGATCGTCGGCCCGCTGCTCACCGATCCGCGGATCCAGCTGGTCAAGGCGATGTACGACCGCCCGCTGGAGACCGAGGGCGCGGTGGTGCCGGCCGGCGGCGGCCGGGTCACCGAACTGGTCGCCCGGCCGCTGCTCAACCTGCACTGGCCGCGGCTGGCCGGCTTCGTCCAGCCGCTCGGCGGCGAGTACGCGGCCCGCCGCTCACTGCTGGAGCGGCTGCACTTCCCGACCGGCTACGGCGTCGAGCTCGGCCTGCTGGTGGACGCGCTGGAGCTGGTCGGCCTGGACGCGCTGGCCCAGGTGGACGTCGGCGTGCGCCACCACCGCCACCAGGACGGTCAGGCGCTCGGCCGGATGGCCGCGACCATCTACCGCACCGCGCTGGAGCGGCTGGACCGCACCCACCGCCTGAAGGCCACCGAGGACCTCGCCCGCCCGGTCCTGACGCAGTACGACCGGGATGCCGCGACCCGGGAGTTCACCGCGCACAGCCACCCGGTGACCGCACTGGAGCGCCCGCCGATGATCGAGGTGCCGGAGTACTCGACGTTTGCCGCACAGCGAGCCCGGCAAGGGTGAAGACATGGGCGATCTCACGACCGCACGCATCCTGGTGGCTTCGAACCGGGGTCCGGTCTCCTTCAGCAGCGGGCCCGACGGCTCGTTGACGCTGCGGCGCGGGGGTGGCGGGCTGGTCTCGGGGCTCTCCGCGATCGACGATCCGAACGCCGTCTGGGTCTGCGCGGCGCTCGGCGAGGCGGACCGCACGGCGGCCCGGCGCTCGCCCGACGGGCGGCTGGACCGCGGCGGCTTCGACGTCGGCGGACAGGCCGTCCGCATGCTGGACATCGAGCCGGCCGTCTTCGACCAGGCCTACAACGCGGTCGCCAACTCCACGCTCTGGTTCGTCCACCACCTGCTCTACGACACGCCGGTCGAACCCGCCTTCGGCGCCGAGTTCACCGAGCAGTGGGCCGCCTTCGAGGCGTACAACGCGGCGTTCGCACAGGCGCTGGCCGCCGAGGCCGCGCCCGGCGCGGCCGTGCTGGTGCAGGACTACCACCTGACGCTGGCCCCGGCGCTGCTCCGCGAGCTCCGGCCCGACCTGCGGATCGGCTACTTCCTGCACATCCCGTGGGCCCCCGCCGACTACTTCGCGCTGCTGCCGGACGCCACCGCCGCCGCCGTGCTGACCGGCGTGCTCGGCGCCGACCGGGCCGGCTTCCACACCCGCCGCTGGGCCGAGGCCTTCGCCGACTGCTGCGAACGGGTGCTGGGCGCCGAGGTCGACCGGGCCGCGCTCACCGTCACCCACCAGGGCCGGACCACCCGGCTCGGCGTGCACGCGCTCGGCGCGGACGGCGAGTTCCTGCGCGAACGGGCGCACCGCGCCGACGTGGACGAGCGGCTCGCGACGCTGCGCCGGGCCGTCGGGGACCGCCGGACCATCGTCCGGGTGGACCGCACCGAGCTGAGCAAGAACATCGTCCGCGGCCTGCTCGCCTACCGGCAGCTGCTGCGCGAGCGCCCGCAGTGGCGCGAGCGGGTGGTGCACATCGCGTTCGCCTATCCGTCCCGGCAGGACCTGGCCGTCTACCGCGACTACACGGCGGCGGTGCGGCGGATCGCCGAGGAGATCAACGAGGAATTCGGCACCGAGTCCTGGCAGCCGCTGATACTCCAGGTCGAGGACGACTTCGCCCGCTCGCTCGCCGCCTACCGGCTGGCCGACGTCGCGCTGGTCAACCCGATCAGGGACGGCATGAACCTGGTCGCCAAGGAGGTCCCGGTGGTCTCCGACGCGGGCTGCGCGCTGGTGCTCTCGCGCGAGGCCGGCGCCTACCCGGAGCTGGCCGAGGACGCGCTGGGCATCAACCCGTACGACGTGGCCGGCACCGCCGAGGCGCTGCACCGGGCGCTCTCCATGCCGGCCGCCGAGCGGACCGAACGCACCAAGCGGCTGGCCGCGGCGGCCACCGCGCTCTCGCCGCAGCAATGGTTCCTCGACCAGCTCAACTCGCTGTGACAACTCGACTCTGACAACTCGACTCGCGCTGACGACTCAACTCGCGCTGAGCGCCTGGTAGACCTCGGCCAGCAGCGCGACCACACCAGCCGGGCCCGGCACCACCAGGTCGGCCTGCTCGGCGAGTTCGCGCACCGGCGGCTCGCCGGTCACCGGTCCGCTGGCCACCAGCAGCCCGGCCAGCCCCTCGCCGCGCAGCTCCCGCACCGCCGCGTAGGCGGCCAGATCACCGAGGTCGTCTCCGCCGTACAGCACCGAGCGGGCGCCCGCCGCGCGCAGGAAAGCGGTCAGCGCGGCGCCCTTGTCCACCCCCGGCGGACGCAGCTCGACCACCATCCGCCCCGGCTCGACCAGCAGGCCGTGCTCGGCGGCGAGCCGGGTCAGCGGCGCGCGCAGCAGCTCCAGCGCCGCGGCCGGGTCGGCGGCGGGACGGGTGTGCACGGCCAGTGATCGGCCCTTGTCCTCGATGAAGACGCCGTCCGGCGCCGGCGCCGCGGCCAGCACCGCCGGCAGCGCCGCCCGCACGGCGGCGACGCCCGGGTGCACCCGGTCGGCGGTCACCTCGCCGGTCGCGGCCTCCCAGCGCTCGGCGCCGTAGTGGCCGAGCACCACCAGGTGCTCCAGCCCCGGCACCCCGGCGAAGCCGCCGAGCCGGACCGCGTCGGCGGCCGGCCGGCCGGTCACCACGGCGACCGCGCCGAGCAGCGGCGCGAGCCGGGCCAGCGCGGGGACGGCCTCCGGGTGCGCGTGGGCCCGTTCGGGGTCGGCCACGATCGGTGCCAGCGTGCCGTCGAAGTCCAGCGCGAGGACGGCTCCCGCCGGGTCCGCCAGCAGCGCGGCCAGGCCGGCCCGGCCGGCGGAGGTGCTCGGTTCCAGCTCGATACCCATGGCCGCCAACCTACCCAGCGGCGGCCGGGCCGACGCGTTGCCGCCGCCGCCCGGCCGCGCGGCGGCGCTCACCGCCACTGGGCTCACTGCCGCTGGGCGCGGCGGGCGTCGCGGATCCGGCGCAGCCGGTTGACCAGCACCGGACTGTGCGCGAGCGCCTCCGGCCGGTCGAGCAGCCCGTTCAGCAGCTGGTAGTACCGGGTCGCGGAGATGCCCAGTTCCTCGCGGACCGCCTGCTCCTTGGCGCCCTGGGTCCGCCAGCTGCGCGCCTCCAGCTCCAGCACGGCCAGCTCGCGCGCGTTGAGTTCGCTCACCCGGGCGAGCCTACTGCGGCCGGTCCTTCTGCGACTCCGAGACCGCGTACTGCTGCAGGCCGCTGAGCACCGGAGCCGGGTCGCCCTTCACCGCGCCGCCGATCTGCTGCTTGATCCGGCTGCTGACGCTGTCCCAGGCCGGGTCGCCGAGCGGGTAGAAGCTGCCCGACGGCAGCGCGTCCAGGAACGGCTTGAGGTCGGGGTGCTTGCCGCTGTTCGTCATGTTGTCGAGCGTGTCCTGGGTGACCGGGAGCAGGTTGTACTCCTCGTCGAACCGGAGCGTGTTCGCCCTGCTGTACGCGAAGTCGAGGAAGGCCCGGATCTGCGACCGGTGCCCGTTCGCGCTGTACGCCATCATCCAGTCGGCGACGGCGAGCGTGCGCGGCTTGGTCTGGGCGTCCTTGACCGGTATCGAGGCGGTGCCGTAGTCGATGCCGTGGTCCTTCGCCTCCTGCACCAGCGCCGGGTGGCCGTTGAGCATCGCGACCCGGCCGGCCGCGAAGTCGTCGAACGCGCTCTGCCGGTTGACCGTGCCCGGGTCGTCGTAGGTCAGGTGCGGATCGACCAGGTTGGACTTGAGCCAGCCGAACGTGTCGCTGTTCTGCTTGCTGTCCAGCGAGTAGATGCCGGCGTCGTCGGTCAGGCCGCCGCCGCCGCTCATCGTCCACATCATCGACTCGGCCTGGGCCTCCTCCGGCCCGAGCGGCAGCGCGTAGGGGGTGACCCCGGGGACCTTGGCCTTGATCAGATCGGCGTCCGCCTTCAGGTCCGCCCAGGTCGCGGGCGGCCGGCTGATGCCGGCCTGCTGGAAGATCTTCTTGTTGTAGAAGAAGATCCGCGAGGAGGAGACGAACGGGATCCCGTACTGCGTGTCGAAGACCTGGCCGGCCCGGGAGAAGACGTCCAGGAAGTTCGCCTCGGTGTCCATCGAGAGCACGTCGCGGGCCGGGTAGAGCTGGTTCGCGGCGACCTTGTCGGCGAAGCCGCCGGTCTGCACGATGTCGGGCGAGTTGCCGGCCTTCACCATCGCGGCGACCTGCTGGTCGATGGTGCTCCAGCTGAAGACCTGGACCGACACCTTGGTCTTCGGGTTCGCCGCCTCGAACTTCTTGGCCACCCGGTCCCAGTAGTCCTTGGAGCTGTCCCCGGCGTTCTGGCCGTAGTCGGCGGCGACCAGCTTGAGGGTGACCGTGTCACTGCCGATGCCGAGGTAGCTGCAACCGGAGAGCAGCAGCGTGCTGGATGCGAGGGCAGCACAGAGCCGGGACTTCAATGCGGGGACCGCCTTAGGGCGCACAGGGAGGTTTAAGGAGAGCCTCGCGGGGGAGGAGGCGGCGCACATGATGCCAAAACGGACGCCCAGTGGTCCACACCAGAGCGCCCCGGCCGCCGAACGTTACCCAAGTGAGCTGCGGCGTTGCACATATTGCAACGATGCCTCGCCGCCGGGCCCGATCCTCCCAGCTGACACTCAGCCGACTCGCAGAGAACTCCCGGCTCCGCTCAGACCGCCAGCACCCGCACGCCCGCGTCCGCGAAGGCCGCCGCGAGCTCCTCGTCCACCGCCTCGTCGGTGACCAGGGTGCCGATCCGGTCCAGCCCGCAGATCCGGGCGAAGGCGCGCCGCCCCAGCTTCGAGGAGTCGGCGGCGACCACCACCCGGCGGGCCCGCTCGGCCAGCAGCCGGTTGACGCTCGCCTCGCCCTCGTGGTGCGCGGTCGCGCCCACCTCCACGTCCAGCGCGTCCACCCCGAGCACCGTGACGTCCAGGGTCAGCTCGGCGAGCACCACGCCGGCCAGCGGGCCGATCAGCTCGTAGGACTGCGGCCGGGCCACCCCGCCGGTCACCACGATCTTGACCGACGGGCGGACCGTCAGCTCGTTCGCGATGTTGAGCGCGTTGGTGACCACGGTGAGCGCCTGGCCGGGCCCGGCGTCCGGCCGCTCGGCCGGCTCCGGGCGCACCGCGAGCGCGCGGGCCACCTCGGTCGTGGTGGTGCCGCCGTTGAGCCCGACCACCTCGCCGGGGGCGATCAGGTTGGCCACGGCGGCGCCGATCCGCTGCTTGGCCCCGGCGTTGCGGGCGGTCTTGTAGCGCAGCGGCAGGTCGTAGGAGACGTTGTGCGCGACGGCGCCGCCACGGGTCCGGGTGACCATCTGCTGGCGGGCCAGCTGGTCGAGGTCGCGGCGGATCGTGGCCGCCGACACGCCGAGCGCGGCGGCCGCCTCCTCGACCTCCAACTTGCCGTGCTCGGCGAGGAGTTCGAGAAGACCGTTCCACCGCTCGTACCTGGACACCGCGTACCGTCCCTTCGCCTGAACCACCCCTGTCCGCAAAGCGTCGCACAGAGCCGCCGCCAAGTTCAGGGTATTGCGCAATCATGCGCGAAACAGCTATAAAACAATCAGTTTCACGCAGAGTCGATGGAGGGGACGTCTTCGCATGACTGCCACGGACAGCTCACTGACCGCCGGGGAACTCGCCACCCAACCCGCCTGCTGGCGCCGCGCCGCCGCCCTCGCCGCCCCCTCGGCGGCCGCCCTGCCGCAGCGCGGCGAGCGGGTCGCGGTGGTCGGCTGCGGCACCTCGTGGTTCATGGCGCAGTCGTACGCCGCACTGCGCGAGGCCGCCGGACACGGCGAGACCGACGCCTTCGCGGCCTCCGAGTTCCCCGCCCACCGCCGCTACGACCGGGTGATCGCGATCTCCCGCTCGGGCACCACCACCGAGGTGCTCGCGCTGCTGGAGCGGCTGCGCAGCACAGCGGCGACCACCGTGCCGACCACCGCGCTGACCGCCGACCCGAAGACCCCGGTGATGAACGCCGCCGACCAGGTGGTGGTGCTGGACTTCGCCGACGAACGCTCGGTCGTGCAGACGCGCTTCGCCACCACCGCGCTCGCGCTGCTCCGGGCCCACCTGGAGACCGAGGCCGGGCCGGCCGGCACGGCGAAGCCGATGGCCCAGGCCATCGAGGACGCCGAGCGGGCCGTCACCCTGCCGCTGCCGGAGGGGCTGACCCAGGTCGAGCAGATCAGCTTCCTGGGCACCGGCTGGACCAACGGCCTGGCCCAGGAGGCCGGCCTGAAGATGCGCGAGGCGGCCCGGTTCTGGACCGAGTCGTACCCGGCGATGGAGTACCGGCACGGCCCGATCGCGATCGCCGCGCCCGGGCGGGCGACCTGGAGCTTCGGCCCGCTGCCGGCCGGCCTCGCCGATCAGGTCGCCGGGACCGGCGCGCTGCTGGTCGCCGACTCGGGGCCGGGCGGTCTGGACCCGATGGCCGACCTGATCCGGGTCCAGCGGCTCGCCGTCGTGATCGCCGGCGCGCGCGGCCTGGACCCGGACAACCCGCGCGCGCTGACCAGGTCGGTCCAGCTCTGACCCGACTCGGCCGCCGGTCCCAACTCGACAGCCAGGAGCGGGAGAACGGCCGAAGCGACCAAACTCACCTCATCCGGACCAGACCAATCCGTTCAGTGGACTAGACCTCTCCTCCTAGGTCAAGGGAAACTGTCCCCCGTGAAGCACGTCATCGCACTCGATGTAGGCGGCACCGGCATGAAGGCCGCGCTGCTCGCCCCGGACGGCTCCGTGCTGTTCGAAGCACGCCGGCCGACCGGGCGGGAGCACGGCACCGAAGCCGTGGTCGCCACCATCCTCGACTTCGCCACCGACCTCGCCGAGGAGGGCCGCAGCCGTTTCGGCGACGGCCCGCTCGCGGCGGGCGTCGCGGTGCCGGGGACGATCGACGAGAAGAACGGGATCGCGGTCTTCTCCGCCAACCTCGGCTGGCGGGACCTGCCGATGCGGGCCCTGCTCACCGAGCGGCTCGGCGGCCTGCCGATCGCCCTCGGCCACGACGTCCGCTCCGGCGGGCTGGCCGAGGGGCGGATCGGCGCGGGCCGCGGCGTGGACCGGTTCCTCTTCATCGCGCTCGGCACCGGCATCGCCGGGGCGATCGGGATCGGCGGACGCATCGAGGCGGGCGCGCACGGCTACGGCGGCGAGATCGGCCACGTGGTGGTCCGCCCCGGCGGCCCGGCCTGCGGCTGCGGCGCCCGCGGCTGCCTGGAGACGCTGGCCTCGGCCTCCGCGGTCTCCCGGGCCTGGGCCGAGGCGTCCGGCGACCCGGGCGCCGACGCGGCCGACTGCGCGCTGGCCGTCGAGGCCGGCGACCCGCGCGCGCTCGCGGTCTGGCACGAAGCGATCGCCGCGCTCGCGGACGGCATCGTGCTCGCCCAGAGCCTGCTCGACCCGTCCACGGTGATCGTCGGCGGCGGGCTGGCCGAGGCCGGTGACACGCTCTTCACACCCCTGCGCGCGGCGGTGACCGAGCGGCTGACCTTCCAGATGCCCCCGAAGGTCGTGCCCGCCATGCTCAAAGACACCGCCGCCGCCCTGGGCGCCGGCCTGCTCGCCTGGGACCTGCTGACGACGGAGGTGACCGCGTGACCACGCGGATTGGATCGGCGGCTGCGCCGCGGGTGACGACGCTGACCGGAGCCCGGCTGGTGCTGCCGACCGGGGTGGTCGAGAACGGCCGCCTGGTCTTCTCGGGCAGCACGATCACGCAGGCCGGTAGCGAGCCGGACCGGACGGCCCCGGACGCGACCGCCCCGGACCCGAGCGCCCTGGACCTGACCGCCCTGGACCTGACGGGCTTTACGGTCGTCCCGGGCTTCGTGGACCTGCACGTGCACGGCGGCGGCGGCGCCTCGTACGCCTCCGGCATCGCCGAGGAGGCCCTGACCGCCGCGCGGACCCACCTGGAACACGGCACCACCACCACGATCGCCTCCACCGTCACCGGGGAGATCGACGAGGTCTGCCGGCAGGCCGCGGTGCTCTCCGAGCTGGTCGAGGACGGCGTGCTGGCCGGCGTCCACTTCGAGGGCCCGTTCATCTCGCCGGGGCGCTGCGGCGCGCACCGCCCCGACCTGCTGCGCGAGCCGGACCCGGCATTGGTCCGCAAGCTGGTGGACGCCGCCCGCGGCACCGCCCGGATGGTCACGCTGGCGCCCGAGCTGCCCGGCGGCCTGGAGTCCGTCCGGATGCTGGCCGAGCTCGGCGTGATCGCGGCGGTCGGCCACACCGACTCCGACTACGCGATGACGCTGGAGGCGATCGAGGCCGGCGCGACCGTCGCCACCCACCTGTTCAACGCGATGCCGGGCATCCAGCACCGCGCGCCCGGCCCGATCGTCGCACTGCTGGAGGACGAGCGGGTCACCGTCGAGCTGATCAACGACGGCACCCACCTGCACCCCTCGGTGCTGGACCTGGCCTACGGCACCGCCGGCGCCGGCCGGGTCGCGCTGATCACCGACGCGATGGGCGCGGCCGGCATGGGCGACGGCCGCTACCCGCTCGGCCCGCTCCAGGTCCAGGTGACGGACGGCGTCGCGCGCCTCGTCGAGGGCGGCTCGATCGCCGGCTCCACGCTGACCCTGGACGTGGCGTTCAAGCGCTCGGTCACCGTCAACAAGCTGAGCCTGACTCAGACCGTGCAGTCCATCTCGACCGGTCCGGCCGCGCTGCTCGGGCTCGCCGACTCGACCGGCTCGCTCGAAGCCGGCAAGTACGCCGATCTGGCAATCCTCGACTCCACCACTCTCGACCTGGTCGCCGTGGTCCGCCGTGGCGAGTGGATCAAGGGCGCCGAGCGCTTCTCCAGCTGAATCTGAGGAACCCTCAGGTTCTTCTCCCGGGAGGTGTGCGGCGCCGCCGCACCCGTACGCCTCCCGAAGGAGAACCATGCCACTGGCCCGTACCGCCGACCTGCTCGCCGCCGCTGCCGAGGCCCGGCGCGGCCTGCCCGCCTTCAACGCGATCACCCTGGAACACGCCGAGGCGATCGCCGCCGGCGCCGAACTGGCCGGCACCGCCGTCGTCCTGCAGATCAGCCAGAACGCGGTCGGCTACCACCGCGGGCAGCTGCGGCCGCTGACCCGGGCCTGCGCCGAGATCGCCGCCGCCGCCCGGGTGCCGATCTCGCTGCACTTGGACCACGTCGAGGACGCCGAGCTGCTGCGGGCCGCGCCCGATGCCGGCTTCTCCTCCGCGATGTTCGACGCCTCCGCGCTGTCACCCGCCGAGAACGTCCGGGCCACCGCCGAGGCCACCGCCTTCGCGCACCGGCACGGCCTGCACCTGGAGGCCGAGCTGGGCCGGGTCGGCGGCAAGGACGGCGCCGCGCCGCTGCCCGCGCACGCCCCCGGCGCCCGGACCGACCCCGAGGAGGCGGCCGCGTTCGTCGCCGACACCGGGGTGGACGCGCTCGCCGTCGCGGTCGGCAGTTCGCACGCGATGACCGACCGCACCGCCGCGCTGGACCACGCGCTGATCGCCCGGCTGGCGGCCGCCGTACCGGTGCCGCTGGTCCTGCACGGCAGCTCGGGCGTGCAGGACGGGGAGCTGGCGGCGGCGATCGCGGCCGGCATGGTCAAGATCAACATCGGTACGGCGCTGAACGTCGCCTTCACCCCGGCGCTGCGGGCCGCGCTGACGGCCCGCCCGGAGGCCGTCGACCCGCGCAAGTACCTCGCGCCGGCCCGCGAGGCGATGGCCGGCGCGGTGGCCCGCCTCGCGCTGGTGGTGGGCTCACTGCCGGTGCCCCGGCAGGGCCCGGGCGGTCGGACAGCCGCTGCTCAGCTGGACGACGGCGCGGGCGCCGACGCGGCGCCGGCCGCGCTCGGGTAGCTGCCGGAGACGTCCTGCGCGCTGACCGCCACCTGGTCCACCAGGACCGGACCGCCACCGGGGATCGACAGCGTCACAGCGTTGTTCCCGGCCTGGAGCTGCGGCAGTATCCACGTGTACGACCAGGCCTGGGCCGGGTCGCCACCGCTGTTCCAGGTCTTGAACGTGGTCCCGCCGGGGTGGTCCTGGCCGTTCACCGTGACGGTGCCCTTCACGGCACCGCCGCTGGAGTTGCCGTAGTGGATCCAGAACTTCCAGGGGCCGGCGGTCGGCACACTGACCGTCCAGGTCACCGTGGAGCCCTGCTGGAGGGTCAGGTAGCTGCCGTCGGCCGAGACCGCGCCCTTCACGGTGTTCGCCGGGGCCGCGTTCTGCGCCTGCGCCTTGGACGCGTCGATGAACGCGGGCGAACCGTTGCCCGCACTGGCCGAAGCCGACGGGGACGCGGAGGAGGACGCCGAGGCCGACGGGCTCGACGAGGAGGAGCCGCCCGAGCCGCCCGAGCCGCTCGACGCGCTCGGGTGGCTCTGCGACACGCCACCCGAGGGGGACGGTGCGGCGTTGTTCTTGGTGCCCTTGTCACCGCCGGAGAGCGCGATGCCGGAGCCGATCGCTATCGCGGCGACCACCGCGACCACCCCGATCACCGGCCCCTTGCCACGCCCGCGCGGCGCGTCCTCGCCTGGCTGCGGGCGGGACCGCTCGGCGTACCGGGGCTGCTGGTGCGGCAGTTGCGCGGTCCGCTCGTCGCCGTAGCCGGGACCGGGGCCGTAGTTCGGCCCGTAACCGGGGCCGCCCTGCATCGGACCGCCTTGGCCGGGACCACCCGGACCGGGGCCCTGCTGACGGTACGGCGGCTGCTGCTGCGGCTGCTGCGGGCGGCCCGGCTGCGGCCCGTACTGGGCGCGGCCGACCTCCATCGGGCGGTTGTACGGGGTCCGCAGGCCGCCGGGAGCACGCTCCGGCGCGGCCTCGCCCTCCTGAGGGCGGTAGAGGTACGCGAACGGGTCATCCTCCTGCGGCGCCTCGTTCGCACCGCCCTCGGGCGCTCCGCTGCTGTTGTCCGTCATCGCGGTGGTCAACTCCCCGAACCGTGTCTGCCCCTGGTGTCCTGGCGGGCCGTACCCACGGCACCCTACCCAAAGCACATGACAGGGCGAAAAGCCAGAGCGGACGCGCGCGCCCGGACGGCGGAGCGCTGCCCGGTAACGCGCCCGCCCGCGCCCCCGGCCGCACCCCACGGCCGCCTACCCGGCGTCAGACCGCGCGCCGGTGCGACCGCTCGCCGCGGGCGCCGCGCATCGCGCCGCCGCGGGCCCGCTTCTCGTCGTACATCCGCTTGTCGGCGGCGTGCAGCACCTCTTCGATGCTCATCCCGCACCCCGCCCAGCCGATCCCCATGCTGACCCCGACCCGGACCACCCGGTCCGCTATCCGCATCGGCGGCACGATCGCGTTGCGCAGCCGGACCGCCAGGTCGGCGGCCTCGTCGTTGCCGATGCCGTCGGCCAGCACGACGAACTCGTCGCCGCCGAGCCGGGCCACCGTGTCGCCCTCCCGGACCGCCTGCTGGAGCCGCCGGGCCACCTCCACCAGCACCGCGTCGCCGGCGTTGTGGCCGAACCGGTCGTTGACCGACTTGAAGCCGTCCAGGTCGCAGAAGAGCACCGCGAGCCCCTTCTGCGGCGGCGGCGCTCCGCCGGCCCGCAGCGGGGCGCCACGGCCGGGCGGCCCGTGCCAGGGGTCGGGAGCGCCGTCCGGGTCGGGCGGCACGACGGCATGCACGTGCTCGGGCGGCGGCGCGCCGTACCCGCCGGGCTCTCCGAACCCGCCGTACTCACCGAGTTCGCCGTAGCCCGAGCGGTCGGCCAGCGGGCCGCGGTCCGAGTAGCCGTGCACCACCGCGCTGCGGGTCACCGGACCGTAGCCGGCCGAGCCGCCGCCCAGCCCGCCCGCGGCCGGTTCCAGCATCTCCTGCCCGGTGCGCGGACTGTGCGGGCCGTACGAACCGAGCGCGCCGAACGAACCGAAGGAGCCGAACGGACTGCCGTGCGCGGGCGCCGCGCCCTCCAGCGCGCACGGACCGGGCGGGGCCGCCGCACCGTGCGCGGCCGCGCCGCCCGGGCCCTGCGGCAGCGCGCAGATCCGCCGGGCCAGCCGGGCGCGCAGCTCGGCGCCGTTCGGCAGGCCGGTGAGCGCGTCGTGGCTGGCCCGGTGGGCGAGCTGGAGTTCGTGCCGCTTGCGGTCCTCGATGTCCTCGACGTGCGTGAGCAGGAAGCTCGGTCCCTCGGCCGGGTCCGCGACCACCGAGTTGCGCAGACAGACCCACTGGTAGCCGCCGTCGCGCCGGGACAGCCGCAGCTCGGTGCGGCCGCTCTCGGCGCTGGTGCGCTCCAGCAGGACCCGGTCCTCGGGGTGCACCAGATCGAGGAAGCTCTGCTCGCGCAGCGCCGAGCGGGGGCGGCCGAGCAGCCGACAGAGCGCGTCGTTCACCCTGGTCAGCCGGCCGCGCGAGGCGCCGTGCAGCTCGGTGATGGCCATCCCGCTGGGCGCGTACTCGAAGGCCTGCCGGAAGCTCTCCTCGCTGGCCCGCAGCGCCTGCTGCTCGCGCTCCAGGCGGGCCAGCGCGCGCTGCATCTCCGCGCGTAGTCTCGCATTGCCGATCGCGATCGAGGCCTGCAGCGAGAACATCTCCAGCGCCTCGCGGGTCCAAGCGCCCGGGCGCTTGCCGCTGCGCGGGCGGTCCACGCTGAGCACGCCGAGCAGGTCGCCGCCGGCGCTGTACATCGGCGCCAGCAGGCCGTCCTCGGGGTGCCAGTCGTTGGCGTAGACCGGTTCCGCGCCATCGCCCGTCCAGCGCGGGATGTCGGTGCCGACCGCCCAGCCGCGGTCGTGCGGCAGGAAGCGCAGGGTGCCCCAGTGGTCGCTGGCCGCCAGCAGCCGGTCCCAGGACTGCCGCGAGCCGATCTGGCCGAGCAGCACCGCCGGACCGCCGAACTCGCGGTCCTCGTACTCCCAGACCGCGGCCACCACCAGGTCGCCGTCCGGCCGGACCAGGCTCACCGCGGCGGCGTCGAAGCCGAGCCCGTGCACCGAACCCTCGACCACGGCCTGCAGGGTGCCCGCCAGGCTGCGGGCAGCGTTGAGGTCCACCACGACCCGGTGCAAGGTGCGGAGGGTCGCGAGGCGGACGTAGGGCTCCGACTCGGCTTCCATGCGGGGGCTCCCCGGCTTCTTCGGATAGGTCTTGATGGTTATCGTCCGATTGCCAGAAGAACTGAATCACAGCGAGCACAGCAATCGGCACGCTCGGTCAGCAATAGGTCGTCACTTGTGACTCAAATCACAGAACGCATAGAGAGGCAAACCCGGTTCATCTCGGTCATGCCCGGACACGATTGCGCGATGGCCACCTTCGAGATCGGTCGTGAACGGCCCGAACCACCGGGCCCCGCCCACCGCCAGGCCGACTCCTCTGATCGGAGCCCGGCCGTCCGGACCGGAGGGCCTAGGTCCCCCGGCTGATGCCGCGGACCGCGGGCGGCGGCTACCGTGCGGTACGTGTCCTTGTCACCGCAGCCCGCCGCTGCCTCCCTCGCCAGCCCGGACGAGTTCCGGGCCGCCCTGTCCCAGCTCGCCGCCGGTGTCGCGCTGGTGACCGTTCACGACTCCGGCGAGGCGGGCGCGCTGGATCCGGGACCTGGCGAGGACGCCGGGATGACCGCGACCTCGTTCCTCTCGGTCTCGCTGGAGCCCCCGCTGGTGCTGATCTCGGTGCGCGAGGACTCGCGGATGGACGAGCTGCTCTCCCGCAACGACCTCTGGGCGGTCTCGCTGCTCGGCGAGCAGCACAAGGCGGTCGCCTCGCGGTTCGCGATGAAGGGGCGGCTCAGCGACCGGCTGCTCTTCGCGGACACCGCGCACCACCGCGGCCCGGCGACCGGGGCACCGCTGATCGACGGCGCGCTGGCGACCGTGGAGTGCCGCACCGAGCAGCGGATAGCCGCGGGCGACCACATGCTGCTGATCGGCCGGGTGCTGGCGGCCCGGGTTCCCGCGCCGGACGGGCGGCCGCTGCTCTACTTCCGCGGCGGCTACCGGCAGCTGGGCTGAGCCCGTCCTGACCGGGGGGCATCACCGCGCCGGCCAGCGCTCCCGCCTCCGGGGCGCCACCGCTGCGATCACCACCCACGCCCCGGGGTTCCACCGCGACGATCGGCGCCCACACCCCCAGCGCATCACCGCTCCGGCCAACGCCCCGATCGCCGCCCCCGTCGCCGGCGGCGCCACCGTTCGCGCCACTGCGGGCCCATGCGGGCCCCTGACGGGCCCTCAGCGGGCGCCCAGGGGCCTTCCAGGGGTCTTCCAGCAAATCTTGTACCCGCGGGTCGGAAACGGCCCGCGGACGGCCTTGTGGGCCACGCGCGGGCTCCGGCCACCCGCAGTCCGCCGCCGTCAGTCGCCGCGCGGCGCGCTGCGGCCGCGCTTCAGCTCGGCGCGGTGCTTCTTGTTCGTCAGCCGCCGCTCGATCATGCCGCGGCTCGGCTTGGTGGCCCGCCGCGCCTTCGGCGGCGGTGCGGTCGCCTCACCCAGCAGCGAGGCCAGCCGGGCCGCCGCCACCTCGCGGTTGCGCCACTGCGAGCGGTGTTCGGAGGCGCGCACCACCAGCACCCTGCCGTCCACCAGCCGGCCGGCCAGCCGCTCCAGCGCGCGCTGCTTCCACACATCGGGCAGCGCGTCGGAGGCGGCCAGGTCGTAGCGCAGCTCGACCTGGGTGTCGGAGGTGTTGACGTGTTGGCCACCGGGGCCACTGGACCGGGAGAAGCGCCAGACGAGCTCGGCGTCCGGAACGGTCACCGAGCCCCGCACGCGAATGGGCTCGGGCATGGGCCCATCATCCCCGCCGGGGACCGGTCGCGTCACGCGGTTATCCCGGCCATCGACGCCCCGGTGGGGCGGGGGCGCGCGGTGGCGGAGAATGAGGCGCGTGATCGAGCTCGGCTACTCCCTGTCCAACCGTTTCCCCGACCCGCCTCAGTACGACTACCGCACCGCCTCGGTGCACGCGCTGCGCTACGACCTGTTCTGCGGGGACGTCTACCTGGCTGAGGACGAGCTGGAGTTGTCCACAGCCTGGGGATGGGTTCCGGTGCTGGACTTCGCCTGGGCCCTGTGCGACATCATCGAGCGGCTGGACGAGGACCCGCGCGGCAGCCGCGCCGCCGCGATCCGCACCGCCGACCTGGACTTCACCCAGAACACCGAGCTGCTCCGGTTCGCCCGCCGGTTCGGCCTGGTCGAGGTCTCGGCGACCTGGCTGGAGGACGAGGAGCCACTGGTGCTCCGCCACCAGGAACTGCGCCGCGAGGCCCGCGACTTCCTCCAGGACGTGCTGGCCGACCTGACCGACCTGCACCCGGAACTCGCGGACAACCCGAACATCTGGGTGGTCCAGGGCAAGTTCCCGCGCATCTGACGACCGGCCCTGGCCCCGCAACGCACCAAGCAACGCACCGAGCCCTGCCCGGGGATACCCGAGCAGGGCTCAGCTTTTCGGTCGTTCTACTGCGGCAGCGTCAGCGGGTGGCGCGCAGCTCCTGGAGGTCGAGCAGTTCGGTGTCGTCCTCCGGCGTCAGGTCGACCACCTCGTGGCGCTCCCCCGTCGCCGCCACCTCGTCGCCGAGCACGTCGGCCAGGTCCTGCTCCGCGGTCAGCTGCTCCTGCACCGGCCGGGCCGCCGCCGGCGGGGCCTGCTGCTCCGCCAGCTCGGTGACGCTGCCGACCGACGGCGCCGGAGCCGCCGCCCGGACGGCCGCACCGGCCGCACCGCTGCGGCCGAAGAAGCTGAAGTTCGAGCCGCGCGCGCCGGCCGGCTGTGGGCGCGGACGCTGCCGCTCGACCGGCACCACCGAGGTGGCCGGCGCACCGGCCACCGGCTCACCGGGCGCGGCCAGCACCGGACGGACCGGCGAGGCGGCCACCGCCGGGCGCTCGGCCGTCTCCAGCCGGCCGATCCGCGCGGCCGGCACGGTGGGCGCCACCGGCCGTGCCGGTACGGACGGGCCCGGGACAGCCTGACCCGGAACAGCGGGCGCCGGCCTGACCGACGCCGCGGACGCCGACGCTGCCGCTGCCGCTGCCGACGCACTGCGCTCACGCGCCGCGGCGCTGCGGGCGGCCGCCATCCGGGCCGCGTGCTCCGCCTCGGCCCGCGCCTGGGCCTGCGCGGCCTGCCGCTCCAGCGAGCGCAGCGCGTTCGCCGCACGCAGGAACGCGACCGGCGTGACCGGGTGCTTGGGGCGGGCCTCCTCGATCGCCCGCTGCGCCGCCTCGGCCTCCTTCAGCGCCTGCTCGGCGGCCTGCACCGCGCGCTCGCGCAGCAGCCGGGCGATCTCGGTCTCGGCCTTCGCCAGCCGCGACTTCTCCGCGGTGAGGCGGCGGCCGATCCGGGTGGCCCGCTCCTCGGCGACCTCGGCGGCGTACTCGGCCTCGGCCAGCTGCTCCTCGAACCGCTCCTCGTCCCGGATCCGGCGCACCGTCGCGGTGTCGGCCGCGGCCTGCGCGGCCCGGTCGCGCTGGCGCAGCACCAGGGCGAGCCCGAGCACGGCGAGCACGGCGGCGATCCCCACCGACCTGACCACCACCCCGTCGCCACCGGCGATCAGGGCGGCCAGTGCGGCGACCGTGAGCACGGCGGCCGCGGCGGGCTGCAGCGCCCGGCTGAGAACAGAGGAGTGTCGGTGGCGTCCGCGAGGCATGGCAAGAAACTAGCGTGCGAATAGACGCCCTGTCAGCTTTGGGCCGGATCCGGACCTTGACAGCCCGGAGTCGCTACGGTGCGCATTCGCCACAGGCACCGTGGGTACACGTCCGAACGCACTGGGGAGCCCGTCCGGCCGGCGCGACAGGTCAGCGGGCAGAGGGCGCCGCGCCCTTCCGGTTGCCGTTCCCGTCGTCCTCGGGGAGCTTGCAGATGTGCTGCAGCCAGAGCGCCGCCGCGACCACACCGGCGCCGGCCAGCACCGCGAGCCCGGCGGTGATCGCCGGTCCCTGGTGCGTGCCGATGTCGGGCAGCGTGACCAGGAAGATCCCCAAGCCCGCGTAGATGCCGCTGACCACCGAGGAGACCAGCGCGCTGGCCTGCCCGAGCACCACCGCGCGGGCCGCGCCCAGCGGGTCCACCCGCTTGGCACCCGGCGCCCGGTCCCGCATCGCCTTCAGCCGCGAGCGCAGCGAGACGGCCGTGGCCAGCAGGATCACCGCGATCGCGGCGAGCACCACCGGCGCCGCGGTCGGCACCGAGGGCGGCGAGTCCAGCGAGGTCCAGAGTTTGGCAGCGGCCCAGGACAGTGCCGTGGCGACCACGAAAATGCCCAGCAGCAGGCGGAGGCGGAGCGGCTTCACTCGCAGGGGATCCTTCGGTCGCTTCGGTGATCAGGGCCGGCCCCGCGCGGCGCGACAAGATCGGGCGCGCCGCCGGCGGGGCGGTCCGAGCCTACTCCGGCAGTCGCAGCTGGATGTCCGTACGGCGCTGCACGCCCTGCGCACCCTCGCCGCCGAGCGCGGCCAGCAGGTCGGCGACCTTGCCGCGGCCGGGGAGCTCGCCGGCCGGGTCGGCGTCCGCCCAGGGCGCCAGCACGAAGGCCCGCTCGTGCGCGCGCGGGTGCGGCAGCAGCAGCACCGGGTCCTCGCTGAGCACGCCCTGGTAGGCCAGGATGTCCACGTCGAGCGTGCGGGCGCCCCAGCGGACGGTGCGGACCCGGCCGAAGGCGTCCTCGATCGCGTTCGCGCGCTCCAGCAGCGAGTACGGCGGCAGCGTGGTGCGCAGGACGACGACCGCGTTGTAGTAGTTGGGCTGCTCGTCGGGGCCACCGAGGGCCGGTGTCTCGTAGACGGCGGAGACCGAGGTGATCTTCAGGCCCGGGGTGTCGCCCAGCAGGTCCACCGCACCCTGCAGGGTGTCCAGGCGGTTGCCCAGGTTGCTGCCCAGCGCGATCACCGCGGTGCGCGGGTTCTGCAGCGTGCTGTCCACGCTGTCCAGCCGGTGCTCCAGGTCGAAGGCGGTCGGCGAGGCGGTCGGATCGCTGGTGCTCATGGTTCATCCCTCATGGCGTCAAGCACAAGAGCCCTCACACGCGGCCCCGGTGGATGGTGATGGTCACGTCGTCGAACGGCACGGTGATCGGCGCGTCCGGCTTGTGCACGGTCACCTCGACCTCCTCGACCGCCTGGTGCTTCAGGCACTGGTCGGCGATCCGCTGGGCCAAGGTCTCGATCAGGTCCACCGGCTCACCCGCGATGATCGCGGTGACCTCCTCCGCGACGATCCCGTAGTGGGCCGTGCGGGTGAGGTCGTCACCGGAGGCGGCCGGCCGGGTGTCCAGGTAGAGCACGAGGTCGACCACGAAGGTCTGCCCCTCGATCCGCTCGCGCTCGAACACACCGTGGTGGCCACGGGCGCGCAGGCCCCGCAGAGTGACGCGGTCCAGCAACTGAATCACTGCTCCTGATCTTGGAACGGCAGGCTCCGTCGCCCGCCGTCCGTCGAATCTACCCGCGCAGGCCGACATGGCGGTCCCGCGGACGGAGCGCTCCTACCCGGCTCACCCCGGTGCCACGCACAGTCGTGCGAGGAACCGGGCGGACGGCGTGTGACTGTGCGCACATCACCCGGCCGGCTCGCGAAGCCGCCTGGACTCAGTCCTCGTCCTCGTCATCGCCGCTGGTCAACACCGGTGATCCGTGGTGCGACCAGAGCCGCCAGCCGGCCGCGGTGCGCCGGAACAGATTCGTCGAGACGACCTTGCCGCCGACCAGCGGACCCAGCTCGCCCTCCTCCTCGGCCTCGCCGCCGGACAGGATGTTCTCGGTGCAGGTGACAAGGGCCACATCGCCCTGCACCTCGACCTCGACATCGGTCAGGAAGAACTGGATGTACTCCGTGTTCATCATGATCAGCATGTACGACCGGGTGACCTGGGCCCGCCCGCGCAGCACCGGCCAGCCCGGGTGTACGCAGATCACGCCGGTCTTGTCGTCGGCGTCCGCCGCCGACAGCCAGACGTCCTCGACGGCCTCCAGATCGCCGGTCTCCAGCGCCTCGTAGAGCCGCTGGTTCGCCGCCAGCACAGCCTCCCGGTCGGCCTCCGGAGAGCCGGCCGCCGCTCCGTTGCCCAGCCCCTCGTTGCTCAACGCGCCGTCACCAGCCACGCCACCACCCACTCCCTCAGCTCGCTCGCCCCGGTCCTCGCCACGCTGCGACCACCCGGACCGCGTCCGCCGTGCCCCCCACGTCGTGCACCCGGACCGCCCAGGCACCGGCCCGGGCCGAGAGCACCGAGACCGCCGCCGTCGCGTCGTCGCGCTGCCGGGCCGGCCGCAGCTCCCCGGTTTCCGGGTTGGCGAGCAGCGTACCCAGGAAGCGCTTGCGCGAAGCCGCGACCAGGACCGGGCGTCCCAAGGCGATCAGCCGGTCCAAACCTCCCAGCATCGCCCAGTTGTGCTCGCTGGTCTTGGCGAAACCCAGCCCCGGGTCGAGGATCAGCTGCTCCTCCTTCACCCCGGCGGCCAGCAGCTGCTCGACCCGGTCGGTCAGCTCGCCGAGCACGTCACCGACCACGTCCGGGCCGTAGACCGCCAGGTCGTCCATGTTCGCCGACTGGCCGCGCCAGTGCATCACCACGAACGGCGCACCGCTGTCGGCCACCACCGCCGCCATCGCCGGATCGGCGAGCCCGCCGGAGACGTCGTTGACCAGTCGCGCGCCGGCCGCCAGCGCCTGCTCGGCCACGCTCGCCCGCATGGTGTCCACCGAGACCACCACACCGGCCGCCGCGAGCTCGCGGACCACCGGCAGCACCCGGCGCAGCTCCTCCTGCTCGGTCACCCGCTGCGAGCCCGGACGGGTCGACTCGCCGCCGACGTCCACCAGGTCCGCACCGCGCGCCACCAGCGCCAGGCCGTGCGCGACCGCCTTCGCCGGGTCAAGCCAGAGTCCGCCGTCGGAGAACGAGTCGGGCGTGACGTTCACGACGCCCATCACGGCGCAGCGGTGATACGGCGGAAGGCCGGGCAGCGGGTTGTTCATGCGGCCATTATCGGCCGCCCGCCGCCCGGCCTCCCGCCGGACACTGCTCTGCTACGTCGCCGCTCAGGCCGCCGGGGCGATCGAGTCCTTGCTGTTCGCCGGCACCGGCATCAGGCCCTGACGCTGGCGCTTGCGGCCGAACCGCGGCATGCCCAGCGTGATGAAGGCCTCGGCCTGCATCACCGCGAAGCCGATCCGCGGCAGGTCGCGGGTGTTCGGGTAGACCAGGAACCGCGGCTCCCACTCCGGCTGGAACTTCGCGTTGAACTTGTACAGCGACTCGATCTGGAACCAGCGCGACAGGAACACCAGCAGCCCGCGCCAGGCCCGCAGCACCGGGCCGGCACCGATCCGCTCACCGCGGGCCAGCGCCGAGCGGAACATCGCGAAGTTCAGCGACACCCGGCGCACGCCCATCGCGGGCACCTCCTGCAGCGCCGCCACGATCAGCAGCTCGTTCAGGCCCGGGTCGGCCGCCCGGTCACGGCGCATCAGCTCCAGCGAGATGCCGTCCCGGCCCCACGGCACGAAGTGCAGCACCGCCTTGAGGTCGTCACCGGAGGTGTCGCCCTCCTCGGGGGCCTTGTGCGCGGTGACCACGACGCCCTGGTCGTCGCTCGGGTCGCCGAAACGGCCCAGCGCCATCGAGAAGCCGCGCTCGGTGTCGGTGCCGCGCCAGCGCGCCGCCGCGTCCGCCACCCGGAGCTTCTCCTCCAGGCTCAGCTCGCTCACCCGGCGGACCTTGCAGGAGTAGCCGTTGCGCTCGATCCGCTTGACCATCTGGCGCACGTTGCGCATCGCCCGGCCGGCCAGCGAGAAGGTGGTCGTGTCCACGATCGCCTCGTCGCCCAGCTCCAGCGCGTCCAGCCCCGCCTCGCGGGTCCAGACCTCGCCGCCGACCTCGCTGCAGCCGACCACGGCCGGCACCCAGGCGTGCTCGCGGGCCTGCGCCATGAAGACCTTGATCGCGCCCGGCCAGGCCTCGACGTCGCCCACCGGGTCGCCGGAGGCCAGCATCACGCCGGAGATCACCCGGTAGGAGATCGCCGCCTTGCCGGTCGGCGAGAAGAGCACGCTCTTGTCGCGGCGCAGCGCGAAGTAGCCGAGCGAGTCGCGCTCGCCGTGCCGCTCCAGCAGCGCCCGGACCTTGACCTCGTCCTCCGCGGTCAGCACCGGCTCGGGCTTGCCCGGGCGCAGCAGCAGGTACGCGGTGGTGATCGCGGTCAGCAGGCCGAGCCCGGCCAGCGAGTAGCCGACCACGTCGCCGATCCGGTCCGGGTGGTAGGTGATCGGCCCGTCCAGGCCGAACAGGCCCCAGACGGTCTCGTGCAGCCGGCGCAGCAGGCTCGGGTGGCCCATCTCGCGCGCCGGGTGGGAGCTGACGATCAGGAAGCCCAGGCCCAGGCTGACCGT
This sequence comes from Kitasatospora sp. NEAU-69, assembly GCF_057158765.1. Lineage (NCBI taxonomy): Bacteria > Bacillati > Actinomycetota > Actinomycetes > Kitasatosporales > Streptomycetaceae > Kitasatospora > Kitasatospora sp. NEAU-69. The sequence goes on along the minus strand of NZ_JBWXUE010000015.1, from coordinate 47,916 downwards.
GCCCATCACGACCAGGTTCAGCAGCGCCCGCCAGCGGGTGCGCGGGTCGGCCTTGGCGTAGAACTCGCGGCGGTGGATCAGCAGCACCACCATCAGCGCCAGCGAGACGACCGCAGGGCCGACCTGGTGCCAGCGCACCAGGTGCAGCACGGCGCTGGCCGGCAGCAGCAGGCAGACCATCCGCCAGGCCCGCTGCTTGCGGCGGCGCAGCGCGTGCGCCAGCACCACCAGCAGGATGCCGACCAGCAGCGTGCCGGCGGTGGCCAGCGTCGTGGTGGTCCCGGGAAGCTGTCCGGCCCAGCTGTGCATCCGGGTCCGGCGCAGCTTCGGGAAGACGCCGCTGGCGATGTCCAGCAGACCGATCAGCAGGCAGGCGTAGCCCACCGCACCCGGCAGCCAGGCGCGGGGGACGGCGGCGGCTTGGCTGCGCAGCGTCTGGAGGCCCCGACGGCGGGGCTGCTCCGGGGACGACTCAGCGGACACGGGAACGCTCATGAAAACTCAGCGTAGATGCTTCACGGGGGGAACCGGTCACCCCGGAGGATGAGCCGTGATGGTCCTTCATGCTTATGTCCTTACCTTGACCATGAGACCGTCAAGAGTGGGTAATTCCTTGGCCTGCTCGCACCGGATGCCTACCGGCCGTCGCGACCGGGCCCCCGCACGGAGTGCGACGCCGCAGTCTAGAGCTTTGGTTCCTGTGGGTGAAGCCGGGTGGGTAGCCACTCGTACGGCCGTGCCGCACGCCGTTCACGCCGCGTTGCCCCGGTAGACGCGGGCGGCTCCGGTGGCCGCTCGTCGGCCGGTCTCCGATGATGGCTCAGAAGGCTCTCGGCGACGTGGCCTTCGGACGGACCGTCAGATCCGCAGCCACCCCCAGGAGGTGGCAGTCCTGGGAGTTGACCGGCATGGAACTGACCAGCAGCGGGCTGGTGTACACCCTGGTCGCGCTCGCCGTGCTGGCCCTGCTGGCCACCCTCTGGCTCTGGCCCCGGCTGGCCGAGCAGCGGCCGCTGCCGGTCCTGGGACGACTCGGCCTGCTGACCGTGATTCAACTCTCGGCGCTGTCCGTCTGCGGACTGGCCGTCAACGACTCCTACGGCTTCTACACGTCCTGGCACGACCTGCTGCACCCCGGCAGCAGCCGGCTCGCCCTCGCCTCGGCCGGCCCGAGCGCGCGCAGCGGCCCGCCGAAGAACGACGTGCTGGTGCAGCCGAGCAACGACGGCGACCAGCCCAGCCCGAGCGACCTGCCGCAGGGCCGGCCGGAAGAAGTCGGCCGGGTCGACTCCATTCGGGTGAGCGGCAAGGGGAGCGGCCTCTCCGACCAGATGTTCATCTACCTGCCACCCGAGTACTTCAATCCGAAGTACTCCCGGGAGCGCTTTCCGGTGCTGCTCACGCTGGCCGGCTACCCGGGGCCCTCGCTGCACCTGATCGCCGAACTGCACACCCCGGAGGCCGTCTGGGACCTCCAGCGCACCGGCAAGATGGCACCCACCATCGTGGTGATGGCCCGGCCGAGCGTCGTGGCACCGCGCAACACCGAGTGCCTGGACGTCCCCGGCGGACCGCAGACCGAGACCTGGTTCGCCAAGGACCTGCCCGCCGCGCTGCGCTCCGCCTACCGGGTCAGCCACTCGGCCGGCTCCTGGGGCGTGCTGGGCTACTCCACCGGCGGCAGCTGCGCGCTGCGGCTCGCGCTGCGCTTCCCCGAGGCGTACGGCTCGGCGGCCGCGCTGCACGCGGACTACCAGGTCGCCAACGACTGGAGCACCGGCGACCTGTTCTCCGGGCACCCGGAGCTGGCCCAGCAGTACGACCTCGCCTGGCGGCTGCACAACCTGCCGGTGCCGAAGGTCTCGCTGCTGGTCGTCAGCACCCGAACGGAGGACAACTACAACGCGACCCAGGCGTTCCTGGGCGCCGCGAACCCGGTCGCCGCCGCGCACCCGGAGCTGAAGCTCGACTCGCTCTTCCTGCCCGACGGCGGCCACAGCTTCGACACCTGGCGGCGCGAACTGCCCGCCTCGCTGGAGTGGATCAGCGACCACCTGGCCCCCGTCCCGGACCGCGAGCCGCGCAGCTGACAGCCCGCCCCCGCGCGTGGGCGTGGGGGCGGGCTGTGGGGCCGTGGGGAGCCCGCGGCGGCCGTCAGCCGCCCGGGACGGCGCTCAGCGGCCTCAGCGGCCGATGATCAGGCTCATCGCCTCGGCCCGGGTCGCGGCGTCGCGCAGCTGGCCGCGGACGGCCGAGGTGATGGTCTTGGCGCCCGGCTTGCGGATGCCGCGCATCGACATGCACATGTGCTCGCACTCGATCACCACGATCGCGCCGCGTGGCTCCAGGATCCGCATCAGCGCGTCGGCGACCTGGCTGGTCAGCCGCTCCTGCACCTGCGGACGGCGGGCGTAGACGTCGACCAGCCGGGCCAGCTTGGACAGGCCGGTGATCTTGCCGCTGGTGGACGGGATGTAGCCGACGTGCGCCACCCCGCGGAACGGCACCAGGTGGTGCTCGCAGGTCGAGAAGACCTCGATGTCCTTCACCAGCACCATCTCGTCGTGACCGAGGTCGAAGGTGGTGGTCAGCACGTCCTCCGGCTGCTGCCAGAGGCCGGCGAAGATCTCCTGGTAGGCGCGCGCCACCCGGGCCGGGGTCTCCAGCAGCCCCTCGCGGTCCGGGTCCTCGCCCACCGCGATCAACAGCTCGCGGATGGCGTTCTCGGCACGCTTCTGGTCGAAGGTGCCTACGGTCGACTCGCCGTCGAGCGTCACCGGGTCGATCATGCGTGCCTCGCTAGGAATGGGGGCTGAAACGGGCTGAGCAGCACGAATGCCGCGCCTCCAGGGTACAAACCCCGGTGGCGCGGCATCCATTCCGTACGGCTCCCGCCCTACGGGTACCGCCTCAGTTGTCGGTCGGTGACTCTCCGGTCACCGGCGGCAGCGGGCGCAGGTCCATCTGGGTGGCATCGACCGCGGCGACGCCGTTGGTCAGTGCCAGCTCCTTCGGGGACTGCACCGGCGGCCGGGTGGACGGCGTGCGGCGCGAGGAGCCGGTCCAGGCGGGCCGGGCCGGGCGCTTCACCACGGGGGCGAAGATCTCGGCGATCTGCTCCTTGTTCAGGGTCTCCTTCTCGAGGAGCTCCAGCACCAGGTTGTCGAGCACGTCGCGGTTCTCGACCAGGATCTCCCAGGCCTCGTTGTGCGCGTTCTCGATCAGCTTCTTGACCTCTTCGTCCACCAGCCCGGCGACCTCTTCCGAGTAGTCGCGCTGGTGGCCCATCTCACGGCCCAGGAACGGCTCGGCGTTGTCGCTGCCGAACTTGATCGCGCCGAGGCGCTCGGTCATGCCGTACTGGGTCACCATCGCGCGGGCGGTGGCGGTGGCCTTCTCGATGTCGTTCGAGGCGCCGGTGGTCGGGTCGTGGAAGACCAGCTCCTCCGCCGCGCGGCCGCCCAGCATGTAGGCCAGCTGGTCGAGCATCTCGTTGCGGGTGGTGGAGTACTTGTCCTCCTCCGGCAGCACCATGGTGTAGCCGAGGGCCCGGCCGCGGGACAGGATGGTGATCTTGTGCACCGGGTCGGCGTTCGGGGAAGCCGCCGCGACCAGGGCGTGGCCGCCCTCGTGGTACGCGGTGATCTTCTTCTCCTTGTCCGACATGATCCGGGTGCGCTTCTGCGGACCCGCGACCACGCGGTCGATCGCCTCGTCCAGGATGCCGTTGTCGACCAGCTTCTTGTCGGAGCGGGCGGTCAGCAGCGCGGCCTCGTTGAGGACGTTCGCCAGGTCGGCACCGGTGAAGCCGGGGGTGCGCTTGGCGACGGCCTTGAGGTCCACGTCCGGGGCGACCGGCTTGCCCTTCTGGTGCACCTTGAGGATCTCGAGGCGGCCCATCAGGTCGGGGCGGTCGACCGCGATCTGCCGGTCGAAGCGGCCCGGGCGCAGCAGCGCCGGGTCCAGGATGTCCGGGCGGTTGGTGGCGGCGATCAGGATCACGCCGCCCTTGACGTCGAAGCCGTCCATCTCGACCAGCAGCTGGTTGAGGGTCTGCTCGCGCTCGTCGTGGCCACCACCGAGACCGGCACCGCGGTGCCGGCCGACGGCGTCGATCTCATCGACGAAGACGATCGCCGGGGCGTTCGCCTTGGCCTGCTCGAACAGGTCGCGCACCCGGGAGGCACCGACACCGACGAACATCTCGACGAAGTCCGAACCGGAGATCGAGTAGAACGGCACACCGGCCTCGCCGGCGACGGCGCGGGCCAGCAGCGTCTTGCCGGTACCGGGCGGGCCGTACAGCAGCACGCCCTTGGGGATCTTGGCGCCGACCGCCTGGAACTTGGCCGGCTCCTGCAGGAACTCCTTGATCTCGTGGAGCTCCTCGACCGCCTCGTCGGCGCCTGCGACGTCGGCGAAGGTGGTCTTCGGGGTGTCCTTGGTGAGCAGCTTGGCCTTGGACTTGCCGAACTGCATGACGCGCGAGCCGCCACCCTGCATCTGGTTCATCAGGAAGAGGAAGACCAGCACGATGACGACGATCGGCAGCATCGAGAGCAGCAGGCTCACGAAGGTCGACTGCTTCTCCGGGCTGACCGTGTAGCCCTGCGGCAGGTTGCCCGCGTCCTGCTGCTTCTGCAGCTCGGTGGCGATCGCGTTGCCCTGCGCGGTCTCACCGATGTAGGAGGACTGGAACTTGGTGCCGGAGGGCACCTTGCCGTTGGTGCCGACCGGCAGTGCGGCGCCGTCCTTCAGCTGGATCTTGATGGTCTGTGAGTCACCGGTGGTGAGCTGGGCCTGCTTGACCTGGCCAGCGTCGATCGCCGCCACCACCTGGCCGGTGTCAACCGTCTTGTAGCCGTTCGAGTCCGAAACGACGTTCATCAGCACAATGACGGCGACGACTGCCAGGAGGATCCATGCGATCGGCGCGCGGAAGTATCGCTTGACGTCCATCCATGCGGGGCGTTGCCGCCCCGTCCCTCCTGCCACTCAACGGCACCCCGCGGTCGGTTGACCGCTGGTGCATCCGGTATGTGCGTATGCACCCCGCTCCGGTTGGCTCCAGCCGACTGGCACTGGTACGAAGAGCGGGTAATTTGACCGTACAGCAGAGGTGCCCCGCTCTGCGGAAGCGCGACGGTACGGCCTATTGAGTTGTGGGTCCGCCGACTCCAACGGGTGGAATCGGCGCACTGTTCCCCTGACGCACGTGACATACGCCTTCGGGTCGGCTCAGCCGCCGTAGACGTGTGGGGCGAGCGTACCGATGAACGGCAGGTTGCGGAGCTTCTCCGCGTAGTCCAGACCGTAGCCGACGACGAACTCGTTCGGGATGTCGAAGCCGACGTACTTCACGTCGATCTCCACCTTGGCCGCGTCCGGCTTGCGCAGCAGCGTGCAGACCTCCAGCGAGGCCGGGCCGCGCGAGCCGAGGTTGCCGAGCAGCCAGGAGAGGGTGAGGCCGGAGTCGATGATGTCCTCGACGATCAGCACGTCGCGGCCCGCGATGTCGGTGTCCAGGTCCTTGAGGATCCGCACCACACCGGAGGACTTGGTGCCCATCCCGTAGGAGGAGACCGCCATCCAGTCCATCGTCACCTGGGAGTGCAGCGCCCGGGCGAGGTCGGCCATCACCATGACGGCGCCCTTGAGGACGCCGACGATCAGCAGGTCCTTCCCGGCGTAGTCCCGGTCGATCCGCTCCGCCAGCTCCAGCAGCTTGGCGTCGATCTGGTCCTTGCTGATGAGCACCTTCGCCAGGTCGGCGCCCATGTCCTTGTCGTCCACCGGGAGTACGTCCTCAAAGGTTCGTGGTCCTGTGCCGGCGGTCAGTCGTTCTGCCGCCGAAACACCAGGTTGCCACACCTACGGGTGACCTCGACGCCCCCGGGTAGGTGGAGCGGCCCCTGACCGCGCCAGCCGGTGACCAGCGAGTCCACCGTTTCCAGGTGCCGGGCGAAGAGATCACCGGCCGGGGAGCCGGCCCGCAGCGCGGTTCGGCGCAGCACCCGGCGGCGTACCGCGGAGGGCAGTTCGGCCAGGCCGGCGACGTCCAGCGAGCCCGCGCCGTCCTGCGGATCGCGGCGGTGCAGCTCCTGCTCGGCCCGGGCCGCCCACTGGTCGAGCGCGTCCGCGTCGTCCCGGAACAGCCGGGCGGTGCGGGCCAGCGCCTCGACCACGCCGTGCCCCAGGTGCTTCTCCAGCACCGGCAGCACCTCGTGGCGCACCCGGGCCCGGGTGTAGGCGGGATCGATGTTGTGCGGGTCGTCCCAGACCGGGATCGACTGGGCGGCGCAGGCCTGCCGGGTGGCGGCCCGGTCCAGGTCGAGCAGCGGGCGCCGGTAGCGGCCCTTCTGCGCGGGCATGCCGGCCAGCGAGCGGGCGCCGGAGCCGCGGGCCAGGCCCAGCAGCACGGTCTCGGCCTGGTCGTCGCGGGTGTGGCCGAGGAAGACGGCGAGCGCCTGGTGGCGTTCGGCGGCCTCGTCCAGCGCGGCGTACCGGGCGTCCCGGGCGGCGTTCTCCGGGCCGCCGTGCCGGCCGACCCGCACCGGGACGGCCTCCGCCGGGTCCAGGCCGAGGGCGCGCAGGCGTTCGGCGACCTGGCGGGCGCGGTCGGCGGAGCCGTCCTGCAGGCCGTGGTCGATGGTGACCGCGCCGACCCGCAGGCCGAGCTTGGGGGCCTCGAAGGCGGTGGCGGTGGCGAGCGCCATCGAGTCGGCGCCGCCGCTGACGGCGACCAGCACGAGCGGCGAGCCGGGTGCGGCGGGCGTGCGCGGGAGGCCGGACGGGTGCCGGCGCGCGTTGCCGATCAGCACGGTGGCGGGCGGGGCGACGGCGGTGACGGCGCCGACCGGGACGGGGACCGGCGCGGCGCTGCGCGGAGCGCGGGTGGTGACGGCCGGCGCCGGGATGGCGGCCTCGGTGACGAGGTCCATCAGGGCGCGGCGGACGGCCAGGCGTATCGCCGCGACAGCAGGGTGTGGGCCCACGGTGGAGCTCCTCTGGTAGGCGGGGGCGACGGGCGCGCGGGCGGGCGGGTACCCGATGGCGCGCCGTGTCCGAATGCTCACAGATCGTCGCAGAAACGCGAGCGCACCCGGGCCACCCGCGCCACCGGTACGACCACCGTCCCACGGACGGGTGAATGGAGAAACGTTCCTGCGGTGCTCCCCCTCACCCGTCCGGGGGTTTCGGCTAGGACTGGCGTCCGACCCGGGCCACCCAGGTGGCCGGGTTGTGGATCTCGTCCTTCGTCGGCAGCGTGTTCGGCGAGGTCCAGACCCGGTTGAAGCCCTCCATGCCGATCCGGTCCAGCACGCCGCGCACGAAGACCGCGCCGTCCTGGTACTGGCGCAGCTTGGCGTCCATCCCGAGCAGCCGGCGCAGCACCTGGTCCATCCGGCTCGCGCCCTTGTCCCGGCGGCGCTGGAACTTCTCCCGGATCTCCCCGACGCTCGGCACGACGGCCGGGCCGACGCCGTCCATCACCACGTCCGCGTGGCCCTCCAGCAGCGACATCACCGCGGTCAGCCGGCTGAGGATCTCCCGCTGGTTGGGCGTCTGCACCAGGTCCAGCAGGCTGCCGCCGCCGCCCGCGGCGCCGGACCCGGCCGGGCGCTCGCCCGGGGTCAGCGCCTCGCGCAGCCGCTCCAGCAGCGCGACCGGCTCGACGTCGGTCTCGGCCAGGAAGGACTGCACCTCGGACTGCACGTGGTCGCGCAGCCACGGGACGGCGCTGAACTGCGTGCGGTGGGTCTCCTCGTGCAGGCAGACCCAGAGCCGGAAGTCGTGCGGATCGACGTCCAGCTCCCGCTCGACCTGCACGATGTTGGGCGCGACCAGCAGCAGCCGGCCCGGGCCGCTGGTCTGCTCCGGGCCGAGCCGGGGCTGGTCGAAGAGGCCGGCCGGACTGTCCGGCGCCTGTCCGCGGACCGGGGCGGGCGGCTCGGCGGCCGCGAAGGTCTCGTACTGGCCCAGCACCTTGCCGGAGAGCAGCGCCAGCACCGCGCCGACCTCGACCCCGGTGACCTTCTCGCCGACCGAGGAGAGCACCGCGCCGCCGGTCGTCTCGGCCCGGCGGGCGGCCAGCTTGCGGGTCAGCGGCTGGATGATCGTGCGGAAGCCCGCGACGTTCGCCCGCACCCAGCCGGGCCGGTCCACCACCAGCACCGGCGCGGCGCCGTCCGCCGTCAGGTTGGTCGCGCGCATGCCGGTGTACTCGCGCACCGCGCCCTCGGCGGCCAGCGCGTGCCGGCGCAGCTCGGCCACCACCGTGCGGGCCTCGTCCCGGGTGACCTGCGGGCCCGGTCTGGCCAGCCGGGTCGCCGTCGCGACCGCGAGATTCCAGTCGACCATGTCCGCACCGCCGCTCGCGCTCGTCATGCCCTCACGGTACGTGCTCCGGTCCGCCACCGGCAGCGGTCCGACAACTTGGACCGGCCGTCTTGACCCGGTCGGTCTTGGCCCGGTCGGTCACGCGCAGCCGCAGCCGGCCAGCTTCGCGACGATCCGGTCCATCGCGGCGCGCGCCAGGGTCGCGTCGGCGTCGGTCTTGGTCATCAGCGCGAAGACCAGCAGGCGCCCGTCCGCGTCCACCACCGTGCCGGCCAGCGTGTTGACGCCGCTGAGCGAACCGGTCTTGGCCCGCACGATGCCGGCGCCGTCGGCCGAGCCCTGGGCAGCGGTGTAGCGCAGGTCGAGCGTGCCGGTCAGCGCGGCGATCGGCAGGCCGGTCAGCACCGGGCGCAGCTGCGGGTGGTCGGGGGCCGCGGCCATCGCGAGCAGGTCGGCGAGGACCAGCGGCGGGATCGTGTTGTTCTTGTTCAGGCCGCTGCCGTCGTTCAGCGAGACGCCGGCCATCGGGATGCCCAGGCCGCTCAGCGTCTGGGTGACGGCGGCCGCGCCGCCCTCGTAGCTGACCGGCTGGTGCGCGGCGATCGCCACCTGGCGGGCGACCGCCTCGGCGAGCGTGTTGTCGGAGTTGGTCAGCAGCCGCTCGACCAGCCGGGGCAGCGTCGGCGAGACCACCCGGGCCAGCTCGGTCGCGCCCGCCGGGGCGGGGACGTTCGCCGGCTTGCCGGCCACCGGGACGCCCTGGGCGCCGAGCAGGTCGGCGAACTTCTGGGCCGCCTGGGCCGCCGGATCGGCCACCCGGACCGGGGCGTCGATGTCCTGGGTGGCGTCGACCCGGCCCTCGTCGATCATCAGCGAGGCCATCGGGCCGATGTTCGTGCCGTCGTTGAACTTGTGCGCGGCGGCGCCGGTGTAGAGCGAGGTGTCGTACGTCAGGTGGACGCCGGTAACGCCGGCCGCCTTGAGCTTCGCGGCGGTCTGCTGGGCCAGGTCGGGCAGCGAGGCGGGCGCCGAGTCGGCGTCCACCGGCTGGCGGGCAATCCTGATCTTGTCCACGGTCAGGCCGGTCAGCGTCGGGTCGCCGCCGCCGACCAGCGTGATGTCGCCCGGGGTCGCGCCCTGGACCACCCGGGTGGCGATCCGGGTCTCCGGCGGCAGCAGGCTGAGCGCGGCGACCGAGGTGGCCAGCTTGGTGGTGGAGGCGGGCGTGGCCGGCGCCGTCTCGCCCGAGCCGAGCAGCAGCTTGCCGGTGCCGCCGTCGGTGATCGCGTAGGTCAGCGTGCCGAGCGCCTTGTCCTGGGTCAGCTTGGCGAGCGCGGCCTGCAGCCCCGCGGCGCTCGGGACGCCGCCGGCCCCGCTGGTCACGGCGGGCTTCAGCACCTCGGCAGCGGGCGGCGGCGCACTCGCCGGCCCCGGTGACTCCGGATGCGCGGCGGTCACCCCCGCCAGCAGCGCCACCACCGTCAGCACGGCGGCCGTCCCCCTGCGCGTCACCGCGCCTGCCCCGCCTACCCCAGCCCCTGCCACTGCCCGGCCCCTTTCCACAGCACTCACTCCCGTAGGAGACACTTGGATTCTGTCAGTCCCTACCTTGGAGGAACCGTTGGAGTTCGACGTCACCATCGAGATCCCGAAGGGCTCGCGCAACAAGTACGAGGTCGACCACGAGACCGGTCGCCTTCGTCTTGACCGGATGCTCTTCACCTCGACCCGCTACCCGGCCGACTACGGCTTCGTCGAGGGCACTCTCGGCGAGGACGGCGACCCGCTGGACGCGCTGGTCATCCTCGACGAGCCGACCTTCCCCGGCTGCCTGATCAAGTGCCGCGCGATCGGCATGTTCCAGATGACCGACGAGGCCGGCGGCGACGACAAGCTGCTCTGCGTCCCGGCCACCGACCCGCGCTGGGAGCACCTGCGGGACATCCACCACGTGTCGGAGTTCGACCGTCTGGAGATCCAGCACTTCTTCGAGGTCTACAAGGACCTGGAGCCCGGCAAGTCGGTCGAGGGTGCCGCCTGGGTGGGCCGCATCGAGGCCGAGGCCGAGATCACCGCTTCGATCAAGCGCCTGGCCGAGCACGGCGACGCGCACTGACCGTGCCGCCTCACCTGTGCCCCGGTCGCACCGACCGAGGGCACAGGTGAGGGACACACGGCTGAAGTTCCGGCTTCAGACGGTGGCGCGGATGGCGCCGACCACGGCGGCCCCGCCGTGCAGCGGGGCGGCACCGATCCGGTCCAGCACCGCGTCCTCGACGCCGATCCGGCGCAGCACGGCCGCCAGCACCGGGCCGAGCGCCCGGCTCGCGCCGTCATCGATCTTGAACGCGAGCGCCCGGCCGTCCGGCAGCGCGACGGCCTGCACGGCCTCGGCGCCCATCTTGGAGAGCGCGCCCGGCACCGCCTGCATCAGCCAGGTGTCCGGTCTGCGAGTGCCGGCCACGTACTGCGGGTGCGCGCGCATCGCGTCCGCCACCCGGCGCTGGGCACTGCCCTCGGGGGCCTGCAGCAGCGCGCGGTAGCCGCGGGCCAGGCCGACCAGCGAGACGGCCAGCAGCGGCGCTCCGCAGCCGTCCGTACCGGCGGCGGCGGCCGGCTCCCCGGCGGCCTCCTCCAGCGCCTCCTGGGCCAGTCGCTGGATCGGGTGGGACGGGTCCAGGTAGTCGGCGGTCTGCCAGCCGTTCGCGACGCTGGCGGCCAGCCACGCGGCGTGCTTGCCCGAGCAGTTCATCAACAGCGGCGTGCGTTCGCCGCCCCCCGCCAGCACCCGCTCCGCCTCGACCGGGTCGAGCGGCAGGTCCGGCGGCGTCTGCAGCGCGTCGGCGGTCAGGCCGGCGCCGGCCAGGATGGTCCGCACGCCGTCGAGGTGAAACGTTTCCCCGGAGTGGCTGGCGGCGGCCAGCGCGAGCAGCTCGCCCTCGATCGGCAGGCCGGCGCGCAGCGTGGCTATCGCCTGGAACGGCTTGTTGCAGGACCGCGGGAAGACCGGACGCTCGGGCTCGCCGAGCGCGAAGTCGATCGAGCCGTCCGGGGCCAGCACCACCAGCGAGCCACGGTGGTGGCCCTCGGTGAAGCCGGAGCGCACCACCTCGGCGAGGACGGGCAGCACAGCGGGAGAGTCGGGCATCTTGGTGGCAGCCTTCCGGACACGCACGAGGGTTTCGGGCCGGCTGCCGCGCCGCTGGGTCTCAGTCGGGCAGCGGGCCGCCGGCGAGCAGGTCGTCGACCCGCGCTTCCCCCTCACGGTACCGCCGGGTGATTTCGGCGCTGCATCCGTCCGCCGTCCGCTGCAGTCCCTGCCGCCGCCCGGAGACCTCGCGCTCGTGCGCGATCAGCCGGTCGAGCGCCGCGAGCAGCTCGGCGGAGGCGTGCGCGGCGAGATCGGCCAGCTGGACGTCACCCATCAGTGCGTCGGCCTGCTCCTGGTACTGCTCGCCGCGCGGGGTGCCGAGCGTGACGTGCCGGGCGGACTGGCGGACGTTCGACGGGGCGTCGGCCAGGATCTGCGGGAGCTGGTGCAGCAGCGTCTGCGGGTGGACCGGGCGCAGCCGGCGGTCCAGCGTGCGGCGGTCGAGCTCGGCGCGCAGGATGTCCACCCGGCCCTGCAGCAGCCGGCGCAGGTAGGAGAGGTCGGCCTCCTGCTCCAGGGCGTCGCGGCGCAGCGCGCGCAGCTCGTCGAGGTCGAGCACCGTGAAGTCCGCGCGCGGGCCGGCGCCCTCGCGGGGCGCCCCGTTCCTGTCCATCGACCAACCACCTGCCGTCGTCCTGGTCCCGCCCTTACGGCCCCTCCCCCGATGGCACGTCCGACGCCCCCTCAGGAGTTCCCCGCCGGGCCGCTGCCACCCACTCGGACTAGCACCGCTGGCACGGCTGCCCGAGTGATCGAATAGCCGTCCGCCAGTCCGCCCGGTCCGCCGCGCACGGCCCGTTCGCCACGGGGCCGTCCCGAATCGTGCCACCCCGCCGGTGCCACAACGCCATGGATGCACCCGAACGGCCCCGTGGCGAACGGGTACGGCTGAACCGGCTACGGCCGCTCCGACGGCAGGCGGCAGAATGGCCGGCATGCGAGCAGTGGTGCAGCGGGTCAGCGAGGCCGCCGTGACGGTGGCCGGGGAGACGGTCGGGGCGATCAGCGGGCCGGGGCTCTGCGTCCTGGTGGGCGTCACCCACCAGGACACGCCGGAGCAGGCCGCCCAGCTGGCCCGCAAACTCTGGAGCCTGCGGCTCTTCGACGGCGGTGACACCGAGCTGTCCTGCTCGGACCTCGGGGCGCCGCTGCTGGTGATCAGTCAGTTCACGCTCTACGGGGACGCCCGCAAGGGCCGCCGGCCGACCTGGAACGCCGCCGCCCCCGGGCCGGTCGCCGAGCCGCTGGTGGACGCGGTGGTCGAGCAACTGCGCGCGCTGGGCGCCAAGGTGGAGACCGGCCGGTTCGGGGCGGACATGAAGGTCGCGCTGGTGAACGACGGGCCGTTCACCGTCCTGCTGGAGGTCTAGGACCCCCCATACCGCACTACGGCGCGACCACGACGTCCTGGGTCGCCGGCACGGTGCCGGCGGCCAGCACGGCGTCCACCGGGACGTTCCGCTTGACCAGCGCGAGCGCGATCGGGCCGAGCTCGTGGTGGCGGGCCGAGGAGGTGACGAAGCCGATCGGCCGGGCCTGCGGGCCGTCGGCGGCGACCCGGACCTCGGCGCCGTGCGGCGGCAGCACCTCCTCGGTGCCGTCCAGGTGCAGGAAGACCAGCCGGCGCGGCGGCTTGCCGAGGTTGTGCACCCGGGCCACCGTCTCCTGACCGCGGTAGCAGCCCTTGTTCAGGTGCACGGCCGACTCCAGCCAGGCCACCTCGTGCGGGATGGTGCGGTGGTCGGTCTCGAAGCCGAGCCGCGGGCGGTAGCCCTCGATCCGCAGCGCCTCGTACGCCCAGACGCCCGCCGGGGTGCCGAATCCGGCCGCCAGCTCGGCCAGTTCGGCACGCGGCAGGAACAGGTCGCGCCCGTAGGGGAGTTCGCGCACGGCGGCGGCGCGGTCGGTCGCCGCGGTCGCCCCGGCCGGCAGGTGCACCAGCGCGAACTCACCGGTGGCGTCGGCGACCTCGACCCGGTACATGAACTTCATCCGCTCCAGGTACTCGAGCAGCGCGGGCACCGTGCCGGGCTCGACGTGCGCCCAGGTGGTGGTGCCGTCGTCGACCAGGTACAGCGCGTGCTCGACGTGCCCGTTCGGGGAGAGGATCAGCGCCTCGACCGCCTGCTGCGGCGGGAGTTCGCTGACGTGCTGGGTGAGCAGCAGGTGCAGCCAGGTGAGCCGGTCCGGGCCGGTCACGGTGACCACACCGCGGTGCGAGAGGTCCACGAACGCCCGCCCGGCCGCCAGCTCGCGCTGTTCACGGAAGAGGTCGCCGTAGTGGGCCGCGACGCCCTCGTCGGGCCCCTCGGCGGGGACGGCTCCGGGCAGGGACAGCAGCGGGCTCTTCATGCCCGCCAGCTTACGTCGCCGTCACGACCCGGCTGCGGCGAGCCGGGCGGTGCAGTCGGCGCAGCGGCCGAAGATCGCGAAGTGCTTGAGGTCGGTGTCGAAACCGTGCTGCTCACGCAGGTCGTCGATCAGCGGGGCGGCGATCGCGGTGTCGGTCTCGGTCACCTTGCCGCAGTCCCGGCAGACCAGGTGCAGGTGGTGGTGGCGGTCGGCCAGGTGGTAGGTCGGCGCGCCGTGGCCCAGGTGGGCGTGCGAGACCAGGCCCAGCTCCTCCAGCAGCTCCAGGGTCCGGTAGACCGTGGAGATGTTCACGCCGCTGGCGGTCAGCCGGACCTGGGCGAGGATCTCGTCCGGCGTGGCGTGGTCGAGCACGTCCACCGCCTCCAGCACCAGCTGGCGCTGCGGGGTGAGGCGGTAGCCGCGCTCGCGCAGGTCCGTCTTCCAGTCGGCCGTACCGTTGTCCACCACGATGCCGTCCCAGTCCTGGTAGCGGAGGATGCGAACTGCGCACTGCGAACTGCGAACCCGCGCTCAGCGGAAGAAGGCGATCCCGTCGTCCGGCAGGTCGTTGATGTCCTTGATCAGCTGCGCCGGGCTGAGCACCTTCTTCAGCTGCGCGGACATGTACGGGCGCAGCGGCACCTCGGGGGCGGCCTTCTCGCCGACCCAGAGCAGCTCGTCGTTGACGAAGCCGTAAAGCCGCTTGCCACCGCTGTACGGCGCCGAGCCCTCGACCCGGGCGACCGCGTCGGTGGCGACGTCGATCTGCGGCTTGCCGTCGGCCAGCTTGCCGTACCAGATCTCCACCGTGCCGTTGTCGCGGAGCATCGAGATCTCCACCTCGCGCTCGCCACTGCTGCCGTGCGCGTTGCTGGTGATCCGCCAGAACGCGTGCTCGTTCTCCAGCGGGCGGACCTTCTCGCCGTCGTTGTCCAGCACCCAGGTACGGGAGCGGAACTCCAGGAACGGCCGGCCGTCGTGCCGGAAGACGACCTCCTGGCCGAAGTTGCACTTCTCCTCGCCGGGGAAGTCGAAAACGCCCGCGCCCTCCCAGGTACCGAGGAGGAAGGCCAGCGGGACGACGTCCTTGTGGAGGTCAGAGGGGATCTCGATCATGTTCCTGGTCGCAGTCGTGGGTGATGGGGGCCACCTCAGGGGGCTACCTCAACCGTACGGGAGGAAACCCGCACGGGAGAGCTCAGCGCTGGCCCTGGTACAGCTTCATCACGGAGAAGATCGCGAACCAGGCGATCACGACGGACATGATGCCGAGCAGGCAGTCGAAGAAGAGTTCGGTACCACTCACGGCGGGGCTCCCGATGCGGTGCGGGCGGACGGAAAACTGACGGGCGTGAGTCTATCGGCCACTACACCGGGCGACGCGGTGAGGCCCGCCACACGGGTCGCACCGTCGGGCCCGGGGCCTGTCCGGGGCACGGTCGGGACTATGCTGACGCCGTGTCGAAGAAGCTGGTCATCAAGGTCACCGCCGGAGCCGACGCGCCCGAGCGCTGCTCGCAGGCCTTCACCGTGGCCGCCGTCGCGGTGGCCAGCGGGGTCGAGGTCTCGCTCTGGCTGACCGGTGAGTCCTCCTGGTTCGCACTGCCCGGCCGGGCCGCCGAGTTCGAGCTGCCGCACGCCGCACCGCTGCCCGAGCTGCTGGAGTCGGTGCTGGCCGCCGGCACCGTCACGCTCTGCACCCAGTGCGCGGTCCGGCGCGGCATCGAGCAGGCCGACACCGTGCCCGGTGTCCGCATCGCGGGCGCCCAGGTCTTCCTGAGCGAGATCATGGCCGACGGCGTGCAGGCGCTCGTCTACTGAAGCCGCTGCTCTACCTAGGGCCGCTGCTCGTGGTCGGGCTTGTCCCGGTCGTGGCCGGGGTCCTCCCAGCGGGGGTCGTCCCAGCGCGGGTCCTGCCACCAGTCGTCCTCGGGGTCGCGCTTGTTCGCGAAGACGGCGGCCAGCGGCGGGATCACCATCGCCACCACGCACATGCCGATCGCCGCGCCGACCGAGAAGAACCGCACGACTCCCCAGGCCAGGACGAAGAGCCCGAGGCACCCGGCCATCATCACGAAGTAGTAGGTGCGCCTGCGCCGCTGCTGCACACCACCACGGTACGGCGAAGAGCCCCTGCCTGGGCAGGGGCTCTTCGCAGCCGATTCACGGCCGGGTTCGCAGCCGGTTCACGGCCGGCTCACGGCCGTACGCGGCGGCTCAGACCGCGATCGCGACCTCGGTCTGACCGCCCTGGGAGGCGACCACCACGCGGTCCACCGTCGCGCCCGGGACGAGCGCGCGCACGGTCCACTTGCCCGGGGCCGCGAAGAAGCGGAACTGCCCGGTCGCCGAGGTCGGCACCTCGGCGGTGAAGTCGCCGCCCTCGTCCAGCAGCCGGACGTAGCCGGTCACCGGCTCACCGTCACGGGTCACGGAACCCTGAATGATCGTCTCGTTCGCCACGTCAACTCCTGCCAGGTCCGGCCCGCCGGCCTTCGCACCACACATGTCTTGGGATCTCCCTTGCCTACTGGTACCGCGGTGCTCAGGCGCCGAGCTCGATCGGCACGCCCACCAGGCTGCCGTACTCGGTCCACGAACCGTCGTAGTTCTTGACGTTCTGCTGGCCGAGCAGCTGGTGCAGCACGAACCAGGTGAGCGCGGAGCGCTCGCCGATCCGGCAGTAGGCGATGGTGTCCTTGGCCAGGTCGACGCCCTCCTGCGCGTACAGGGCGCGCAGCTCGTCGTCCGACTTGAAGGTGCCGTCGTCGTTGGCGTTCTTCGACCACGGGATGTTGCGGGCGCTCGGCACGTGACCCGGGCGCTGCGACTGCTCCTGCGGCAGGTGGGCCGGGGCGAGCAGACGGCCGGAGAACTCGTCGGGCGAGCGGACGTCGACCAGGTTCTTCTCACCGATCGCGGCGAGCACGTCGTCGCGGAAGGCACGCAGCGACGTGTCCTGGGACTGGGCCCGGTACTCGGTGGCCGGGCGGACCGGCACCTCGGCGCCGTCGACCAGGTCACGGGAGTCCAGCTCCCACTTCTTGCGGCCGCCGTCCAGCAGGCGGACGTCGCCGTGGCCGTACAGCTTGAAGTACCAGAAGGCGTAGGAGGCGAACCAGTTGTTGTTGCCGCCGTAGAGCACCACGGTGTCGTCGTTGGCGATGCCCTTGGCGCTCAGCAGCGCCTCGAAGCCGGCCTGGTCCACGAAGTCGCGGCGGACCGGGTCCTGGAGGTCCTTCTTCCAGTCGATCCGGACCGCGTTGCGGATGTGGTTCTTGTCGTACGCGGACGTGTCCTCGTCGACCTCGACGAGAACGACCTTCGGGTCGTCCAGGTGGGCCTGGACCCAGTCGGCGTCGACCAGGACGTCGCTGCGGCTCATGTGATGTGTCTCCATCCGGGGGCGGTTGGCGGAAGGTGTGTACCCCGACGGGGGCCGATTCCGGGCTTCCTGATCACTTGTCCGAATATCTGTCCGGATAGTGGGACGGGGCGGAGCTGCGGGTGCCGTCGGGCGAAAGATCTCTCAGGGGTGGCCGGAGGCGAAAAATGCCTGCTCAGGCCAGTGAGCGGAGCGTGGCGGCGAGCCAATTCTGCCGGAGCGGGCCGCCGGTCAGCGCATTCGACACAGGCAGGCAGCCACGCGGCAGAGGTCTACCGCCCGCCGCTTTGTGAGGTCTGCCTGTCGCTTCATGGGGACGATGCTAGGGACCGGGGAGCGCCCCTGTCACCAACGTATCGAATACCGAGACAAAAACATCCGCACTCTGGGATTTGACCCCTTCTTGGCCGTGCCCTTGGTGCGCGGCGCGCATGGCTGGCCGCCGAACGGGCACCAGGGCGGCGCCGGGAATCAGTTGCTGAGGTGCAGCCCGGTGCCGTGGAAGGCGAGCGCCAGCCCGTCCGGCTGCGGGGCGACCTCGCTCAGGTCCAGGCCGACCGGCATGCCCTGCAGGTCGAAGCTGCGGGAGCCGATCGCCGAGCTGATCATCTCGCTGACCCCGGGCAGCGCGCCCACGCCGGGCAGGTCGCCGACACTGGCGACCATGATCCGGTTGCCGTCGTTGCGCAGCTTCACCGTGGTGCTGAGCCGCTGACCGAAGAAGGTGGCGCTGACCTTGATCTGGCCCGGACCGCCGTAGCCGAGCGTGGTGTTCGCGTCCAGACCGAGCAGGTCGTGGACCTGCTGATAGCTGAGCCGCCCACCACCGGTACCCGAATCCACGGTCGCCGACTTCTCGTCGCCGCTGATCTGAAGCCCCTTCAGCTGGGCGGAGAAATCGGCCACTTGGAAGCTCTGACCGCCGCCGGTCAGCTGCACGCTGGGCGCCGAGAGCCGGACGCTGCCCACCTTGTGGCTCAGCAGGTCGGGCAGGAACGGGAAGTCGTCGATGGTGACCGCGGGCTTGCCGCGCAGACCCTGCTGGTCGGCCAGCCGCGTGGCGGCCTGGCTCTCGGCGACCGACACCGCGATCCGGTCGGCGCCGACCAGCAGGCCGGCCAGCACGAGCACGGCGATGACCGCCTTGATCCAGGTCCGCATCGAGACTCTCCCCGTCCGTGATCGTCCTACCGGCTACCTGCGATACGACGATCGGACCGGAACCATGGTTCCGGTCCGATGATTCCTCCGGGCCCTGCCGGAAGTGCCGACTGCTGCTCGGCCGTCTGCTCGGCCTACTGCTCAGCCGCCGGCGAACGGCGGCAGCACCTCGACCGTGCCGCCCTCGCTCAGCGCCACCGTCGTGCGGTCACGCCCGCCCACCGGCTCGCTGTCCACCAGGAAGGAACAGATGTCCAGCACTCGGACGAACTTCGGCCGGTCCGCGTGCCGCTCCTTGGCCTGCGCGAGCGCCTCGGCCAGCGTGGCGGCGCGGTACTGCTCCTCGGCGACACCGGCCTCGGCCTTCGCCGCGGCCCAGTAGCGGATCGTCCCGGTCGCCGCGGTGGCGGCGCCCTCCGGCCGGAGGCCGGAGGAGGGTTCGGTGGTCGCGGTCATGGCGGCCCCTTCTCGAATCTCGAAGGTGTACACATAACGTGCCGGTCGGTGCCGTGCTCCATGATGGCCCCGCCGCCCATGCGACCGGGAATCTCGCAGGCCAGACCGGTCGCACCCCCGGCGCACGGCTGCGAACGCGAGCTGGATCACGCCCCCGGACCCCTTCGCCGACCCGGTCCGTTGGGCTATTCTCATGCCGTAAGGGATCCGGGCAGAGTCGCCCCCGGGTCCTTTTGTGCTTTCAGGACACCGATCCGGACGTCCTTGCGAGTGGTAGCACCCGTACCAGTGGAAAGGGGACGACCCAGGTATGAGCTCACTCCTCCTGCTCACCAACGCCCTGCAGCCCTCGGCAGAGGTGCTGCCGGCCCTCGGCCTGCTGCTGCACCAGGTACGGGTCGCCCCGGCCGAGGGCTCCGCCCTGGTCGACACCCCCAGTGCCGACGTCATACTGATCGACGGCCGCCGCGACCTGCCGCAGATCCGCAGCCTCTGCCAGCTGCTGCGCTCCACCGGTGTGAGTTCCCCGCTGATCCTGGTGGTCACCGAGGGCGGCCTGGCCGCCGTCACCGCCGAGTGGGGCATCGACGACGTCCTGCTCGACACCGCCGGCCCGGCCGAGGTGGAGGCGCGGCTGCGGCTCGCCACCGGCCGCCAGCAGCAGGCCGCGGTGGACGACAGCCCGATGGAGATCCGCAACGGCGACCTGTCGGTCGACGAGGCGACCTACTCGGCCAGGATCAAGGGCCGGGTGCTCGACCTCACCTTCAAGGAGTTCGAGCTGCTCAAGTACCTCGCCCAGCACCCGGGCCGGGTCTTCACCCGGGCCCAGCTGCTGCAGGAGGTCTGGGGCTACGACTACTTCGGCGGCACCCGGACCGTCGATGTGCACGTGCGGCGGCTGCGGGCCAAGCTCGGCGTCGAGCACGAGCAGCTGATCGGTACCGTCCGCAACGTCGGCTACCGCTTCGTCGTGCCCTCGCACGGTGACCGGGGCGAGCGCGCCGGCGCCGCCCCGACCGGCGCTCTGAGCAGCGAACACCCGACCGAACAACCGGTCGGCAGCGCCCTCGAGGGCTGACCTCGGCTTCATCCTGTCGGCGGGCCCGGCGACGTACCGGGCCCGGCCGCTGGTCGACTGGACAAACACGCGTAGACTCCGTGCGTGGCCAAGGTGACGCGCGACGATGTAGCCCGACTGGCTGGGACCTCGACCGCGGTCGTCAGCTATGTCATCAACGACGGTCCGCGGCCGGTGGCGCCCGCGACCAAGGAGAAGGTCCTCGCCGCGATCGAGCAGCTCGGCTACCGGCCGAACAGCGTCGCGCAGGCGATGGCCTCCCGCCGGACCAACCTGATCGGCATGATCGTGCCGGACGCCCGGCAGCCGTTCTTCGCCGAGATGGCACACGCGGTCGAGCGGGCCGCCTCCGACCGCGGCAAGCTCGTGCTGATCGGCAACTCGGACTACGCCGACGACCGCGAGATGCACTACATCCAGGCCTTCCTCGGGATGCGGGTCTCCGGCCTGATCCTGGTCAGCCAGGGTGCCCCGCAGCGCGCCGCGAAGGAGTTCGCGGCGATGGAGGGCGCGAAGGTGGTGCTGCTGCACCGCCGCCCCGACGCGATCGACGACGTCTCGGTGGTCACCGACGACGTGGGCGGCGCCGAACTCGTGGTCCGTCACCTGCTGGAGGTGCACGGACACCCGTACGTCGCCTGCTTCGGCGGCCCGGTGGACACCCCCGCGCCCGGCGACCCGGTGATCGACCACGTCGAGGGCTGGCAGCGGGCGATGGACTCGCACGGACTGCCCGCCGAACAGCACCTGATCGACGCGCCGTTCCACCGCTACGGCGCGTACGAGGTCGCGGTCGAGCTGCTGCGCTCGCCGAACCGGCCCACCGCGATCTTCTGCTCCACCGACGACCAGGCGATCGGCGTGCTGCGCGCGGCCCGCGAGGTCGGCCTGCGGGTGCCGGAGGACCTCGCGGTGGCGGGCTTCGACGACATCCCGGAGGCCGCCCTGGCCGACCCGCCGCTGACCACCGTGGCGAGCGAGCGGGAGGCGATGGCCCGGGCCGCGGTGGACCTGGTGCTGGACGACTCGCTGATGGTGCCGGGCTCGGACACCGAGCGGGTCCGGCGGTTCCCGTCGCGGCTGGTGGTGCGGCGCTCCTGCGGCTGCGACGGCACCTTCGCGGACGCCGGCACCGAGGCCGCGGGCGACGGCGCGGTCGAGCCCGAGCGTGTGGGCGACGCAGAGTAACGGGTCTTTATGAGAAGTCAACGGGCTTCTCTTGCCGTTCTGACCCGGCTCTCATCGGATCTTCATCCGATGGGCGGACGTTATTGGTCATGAGCGACCAGCACCGCATCACCGGAGATGAGCCGGGGCACCACCTCCCGCCGCAGTCGGCCGAGGCGCCCACCGCTCAGTACAGCTACTTCAACGCGCCGGCCCCCGAGCCGCTGCCGCAGCCCGAGCCCGCGATGGCCGAGCACGCACTGCCCGATCCCGCGATGGCCGACCCCGCGACGCCCGGCCACGCCAAGCGCGCGGCCCGCACCGGCTTCCTGCGCGGCCGGCTCGCCCTGGTCACCGCGGTCGCAGCCGTCGCCGGCGTACTCGGCGGCCTGGCCGGCGGCGCGATCGCCGACAGCCGGCACACCACCGCGAGCGCGACCACGCTGGTCGCCCCGGTGGCCGCGAAGTCCGACGGCAGCGCGAACGTCGCCGCGATCGCCGCCGCGGTCTCCCCCAGCGTCGTCCAGATCACCGTGCAGACCAGCACCGACACCGCGACCGGCACCGGCGTGATCCTCACCGCCGACGGCCAGATCCTCACCAACTTCCACGTCATCTCCGGTGCGGTGGACTCGGGCGGCACCATCACCGTCACGTACCAGAACGGCTCGAAGACCAGCGCCACGGTCACCGGCAGCGACAAGTCGATGGACGTCGCGGTGATCACCGCGAGCGGCGCGAGCGGCCTGACCACCGCCGTGCTCGGCAGCTCCACCTCGGTGGCCGTCGGCGACCCGGTGGTGGCCATCGGCAACCCCGACGGCCTGACCGGCACCGTCACCTCCGGCATCATCAGCGCCAAGAACCGCCAGGTCACCGTGCAGGTGGACGAGGGCACCACGCGCGGCAACGGCGGCTTCGGCTACCCCTACTTCCCGGGCTTCGGCGGCCGCGCCCCGTCGAGCAGCGCCGGCAGCACGGCCACCTACTCGGCCCTGCAGACCGACGCCGCGCTCAACCCCGGCAACTCCGGCGGCCCGCTGCTCAACGCGGCCGGCCAGGTGATCGGCATCAACTCCGCGATGTACTCCGGCAGCGGGACCAGCGCGAGCAGCAGCCAGGCTGGCAGCGTGGGCCTCGGCTTCGCGATCCCGATCGACTCCGTCAAGCAGGTCCTGCCGAAGCTCCAGGCCGGACAGACCCTGTAAGACGCCGAACGGGCGGTCCCGCACCGCACAATGGCAAGACCCCTTCCGGACCCAGAGAGGGCCAGACCGCCGATGACTCCCCCCGCCGACGACCGCACACCTGCCGAGCAGCCGGCAGCCCCCGCCCGACTGCTCGTGGTCGACGACGAGCCCGCGCTGCGGGACGCCCTGGAGAGCAGCCTCGCCTTCGAGGGCTACGAGGTCGTCACCGCGACCGACGGCTACGAGGCGCTGGAGGCCATCGAGCGCGAACAGCCCGACCTGGTGCTGCTCGACATCATGATGCCCCGGATGGACGGCCTGACCGCCGTGCGCCGGATGCGCTCGCGCGGCGACACCGCACCGGTCCTGATGCTCACCGCCCGCGACGCCGTCGGCGACCGGGTCACCGGCCTCGACGTCGGCGCGGACGACTACCTCGCCAAGCCCTTCGAGCTCGACGAGCTGCTCGCCCGGGTCCGCGCCCTGCTCCGCCGCAACGCCCTGGCCGCCGAGGCGGCCGCCCGGGCGACGGCGGTCGAGGACGACTCCGAGGTGCTCGCCTTCGCCGACCTGCGGATGAACACCGCCACCCGCGAGGTGACCCGGGACGGCCGGCCGGTCGAGCTGACCCGCACCGAGTTCATGCTGCTGGAGATGTTCCTGGCCCACCCGCGCCAGGTGCTCACCCGGGAGCAGATCCTCAAGGCGGTCTGGGGCTTCGACTTCGAGCCCTCCTCCAACTCGCTGGACGTCTACGTGATGTACCTGCGCCGCAAGACCGAGCAGGGCGGCATGCCCCGCCTGATCCAGACCGTGCGCGGAGTCGGCTACGCCCTGCGCGCGCCCAGCGGGGCGACGGCCTGAGGACGATGAGCAGCACGGCAACACCATCACGGGGGCGGGTTTCCCGCTGGTACCACGGAAGATCGCTGCGCAGCCGGCTGGCGATCCTGGCTTCACTGGCGGTGGCGGTGGCGATCGCCGTCTGCTCGGTGGCGTTCTGGTTCATCGTCCGCACGAACCTGTACGACCTGCAGCGTGAGCAGCTGGCAGCGGCACCACTGTCGCTCCCCCTGCTGCCCACGATCGAACTCAACACTGTCTGTGCTGCCACCGCACAGGCCGCGGTGACCGATCTGCAGAATGCGAACGCGACGCTCGACCGCGCATACCCCCAGCTGGCGAATCCCACGGCACACCAGAACCGCTGGGACAGCGAGCTGATCAGCGCGGACGGCTCTCAGGTGTGTCTGGCTATCGGCAGCAGCCCGATTGCCGTCAATGTGCAGCAGTCGTACCTGGACGCGCTGAGCCTCGGCCGAGGGCAGGCCGTGTTCCGTGATGGCACTTATCTGAACGGCGACCCGGCCGTGGTCAGGCTCACGCACTACCAGGATCGCGCGCACAACAGCTACGTCCTGGTGACCGCCTCGCCCCTCAACAAGGTGGACGACTCGCTTCAGCAGCTCGCCTTCCTCCTCCTCGCCGTGGTCGCCGTCGGTGCCCTCGGGGCCGGCATCACCGGTCGTATAGTCGCCCGGGCCGCGCTCAAGCCGGTCCACGACCTCACCGATGTCGTCGAGCACATCGCCCGTACCGAAGAAGTCGGCACCACGATCCCGGTGCACGGCAACGACGAGATCGCCCGGCTCTCCAGCTCGTTCAACTCGATGAGCACCGCGCTGGCGAACTCCCGTGAGCGGCAGACCCGGCTGATCGCGGACGCCGGGCACGAGCTGCGCACGCCGCTCACCTCGCTGCGCACCAACGTCGACCTGCTGATCCGTAGCGATGTCACCGGCCGGGCGCTGCCGCCCGCCACCAAGACCAAGATGCTCGCCAACATGAAGGCGCAGATGCAGGAGCTGACCCTGCTGATCGGCGACCTGCTGCAGCTCTCCCGCCCGGACTCGCCGCAGCCCGGACAGAACGTGGCCGTGGTGGCGCTGCACGACATCGCGCAGCGGGCGATCGAGCGGGGCAAGCTGCGCGGGCCCGGGCTGACCTTCGACGTGACGCTCGACCCCTGGTACGTGCGCGGCGACGCCGCCGCGCTGGAGCGGGCCGTGATGAACCTGCTCGACAACGCCGTCAAGTACAGCCCGCCGGGCGGCACCATCGAGGTCACGCTGCACCAGGGGCGGCTCACCGTGCGCGACCACGGGCCCGGCATCCCGCCGGACGAGCTGCAGTACGTGTTCGACCGGTTCTGGCGCTCGCCGTCGTCCCGTCAGCTCCCGGGCTCCGGGCTGGGGCTGTCGATCGTCGCGCAGACCATCGAGGACTCCGGCGGCCAGGTCGCGCTCGGTCCGGCGCAGGACGGCGAGTCCGGCGCCCTCGCGGTGGTCCGGCTGCCCGGCTCCGCCGAGAAGCCGGACGCCGTGCCGCCGACGCTGCCGCGCGACTGACCGCGCGGCCCACCTGGCCGTCCGGCCGTCCGCGGTTCGGGCGGCCGGGCGGCCGGGCTCAGACGCCCGGCTCGGCCTCCAGCTGGCGCTCGGCGCGGATCCGTTCGGCGACCGCGTCCTCGGTCATCGCGCGGTCGGTGTAGACGAGCGGGCGCTCGGCCTCGGTGATGATGTGCTTGACGACTTGGACGTTGCCGTTGACGTCCCAGACCGCGATGCCCGGGGAGAGCGTCGGGATGATCTCCACCGCCCACCGTGGCAGGCCGAGCACCCGTCCGGTGGCGCGGGCCTCGTCGGCCTTCTGCATGTAGATCGTCCGGGTGGAGGCCATCTTGAGGATCGCCGAGGCCTCCTTCGCGGCCGCGCCGTCCACCACGTCCGAGAGGTGGTGGACGACCGCCACGAAGGACAGCCCGAGGCGGCGGCCGAACTTCAGCAGGCGCTGGAAGAGCTGCGCGACGAAGGGGCTGTTGATGATGTGCCAGGCCTCCTCGACCAGGAAGATCCGCTTCCTGCGGTCGGGCCGGATCCAGGTGTGCTCCAGCCAGACGCCGACGATCGCCATCAGGATCGGCATCGCGATCGAGTTGCGGTCGATGTGCGAGAGGTCGAAGACGATCAGCGGGGCGTCCAGGTCGATCCCGGTCGTGGTGGACCCGTCGAACATGCCGCGCAGGTCGCCGTCGACCAGCCGGTCGAGCACCAGCGCCACGTCCAGGCCCCAGGACTGCACCTCGTCCGGCGCGACGCCGAGCGACTCGACCGAGGAGAGGTCGGGCTTGCGCAGCGTGTCGATGATGTCGCCGAGGATCGGCTGGCGGTCCGTCACGGTGGCCCGGACGTGCGCGTGCGCGGCCTTCAGCGCGAAGCCTGCCCGCTCCTCCAGGCCGCGCCCCATCGCCACCTCGATGATGGTGCGCAGCAGTGACAGCTGGCCGGTCGTGGTGATCGCGGGATCGAGCGGGTTGAGCTTGACCCCGCCGTCCCGGGCCGCCATCGGGTCGAGCCGGATCGACTTTATGCCCAGCGCGTTGGCGATCAGGTTCCACTCGCCGACGCCGTCCTCGCCCTGCGCGTCCAGCACCACGACCTGGCGGTCGCGGAACCGCAGCTGGCGCAGCACGTAGGTCTTCTCCAGCGCCGACTTGCCGTTGCCGGACTCGCCGAGGACCAGCCAGTGCGGGGCCGGCAGCTGCTGACCGTAGAGCTGGAACGGGTCGTAGACGTACCCCTTGCCGCTGTACACCTCACGTCCGATGATCACCCCGGAGTCGCCCAGTCCCGGCGCGGCGGTCGGCAGGTAGACCGCCTGGGCCTGGCCGGTGGAGGTGCGCACGGGCAGCCGGGTGGTCTCCACCTTGCCGAACATCAGACTGGTGAAGGCGTCGGTGAGCGAGGACATGGGCGATTGCATCGGGTGGGCCCCCAGAGTCGGCGGGATGGGCTCAGCGGGACGGGTTCAGCGGGACGGGCCGGGCTGGACGGCCTCGGCGGGCAGGGCTCGGCCGGATCGGCTCAGCGGCGGATGCCGGTGGCGAACGGCAGGGTGTTGACGAACGCCCGGTGGTGCTCGCGGTCGCACCACTCCAGCTTGAGGTAGCTCTTTCCGGCCGACGCGCGGATCGTCCGCTTGTCCCGGGCCAGCGCCTCGGGGCTGCGCGAGGAGACCGTGATGTAGCCGACCAGGTTCACCCCGGCGGCGCCGGAGGCGAGGTCGTCACCGCGCTGGTCCACCCGGCCGGTGTGCGCCAGGTCGCGCGGGTCCACCGTGCGGTTCATCTTCGCGGCCCGGCTGGCCTCGGCCTCGTCGTTGGTCTTCTCGGTCAGCATCCGCTCGATCGCGACGTCGGTCGGCTCCAGGTCCATCGTGACGGCGACCGTGCGGATCACGTCCGGCGTGTGCACCAGCAGCGGCGCCAGGAAGTTGACGCCCACCGGGGTGAGCGGCCACTCCTTGATCCAGGCCGTGGCGTGACACCACGGCTCGCGGGTCTGCGACTCACGCGTCTTGGCCTGGAGGTACTGCGGATCGGTCGCGTCCAGCTCGGCCGGCCAGGCGTTGCGCCGGCTCATCGCCTGGATGTGGTCGATCGGGTGGTCCGGGTCGTACATCGAGTGCAGCAGCGAGGAGAGCCTGGCCTGCCCGAGCGGCTGCCGGACCCGGATGTCCGCCTCGGCCAGCCGGGCGCAGATGTCGGTCAGCTCGCGGGCCATCACGGCCGCCAGGCCGTCGTCGTCCCGGGCCCGCTCGCCGGTGGCGGTGCGGCCCATCGCGTGCGCCTCGGCGGCCAGGTCACGGGTGTAGTGCATGCAGGCCACCAGGTACGCCCGGTGCTGCTCGGAGGAGGTGGAGACCATCGACTGCAGCTGGTCGTAGGAGTCCTGCAGCCAGCGCGGGGCGTCGTGGTCGCCGCGCCGCTCGACGTCCTTCGCGTGCGCGTCCGGGTCGGCGGGCAGCGTGCGGGCCAGGATCTGCAGCCGGGTCACGAAGCCGTCGCCGTTCGCGACGTGCTTGAGCAGCGTGCCGAACCGGTCGACCAGCGCCTCCTGGTCCTCCGAGTCGCGCAGGCCGACGCCCGGTCCCTCGATCTCGATCGCGGCGGTCACCGTGCGGCGCTCCAGGTGCATCAGCACCCCGACCTCGTCCGGCCCGAACGGCGCGCTCAGCCAGCGCAGCCGCCCGACCCCCGGCGGCGGGCCGACCTCGATCTCGCGGCCGTCGAACCGGGTGCCGGCGTCCATCGCGGTGGACTGCCAGATCGCCCGGCCGCTGCGCAGGGTGCGCCGGTACGTGCGGTTGATCTCCACCCAGCGGTAGAAGGTGCGCCGCCGGTAGGGCACGTAGACGGCGGCGATCGCGAGCAGCGGCAGGCCGACCAGACCGGCGATCCGCAGCGCCAGGACCGGCATCAGCAGGCCCCAGAGCATGCCCAGGAAGGCGCCGAAGATGATCAGCATGATCTCGCCGGACTCACGGTTGCGCCCGATCGGCGCGTTCGGCCGGGACTTGCCGATCAGGTAGGTACGGCGCTGGTGGACGTGCGGCTGGGCGTACTGCCCCCCGAACTGGCCGAACGGTTCACTGCTCATGGTGCGTCACCCTCCCTTCCCTGGATTCTGTGCCTGGGCCGGCGGGGCGGCCGGCCGGACGTTGGGCGCCGGCGGGGCCGAGGCGCGCGAGGCATGCGCGGCGATCCCCGCCGCGGCACCGCCGCCGCCCGCGGCCGCACTGCCGCCGGACCCCCCGCCCTCCGCACCACCGCGCGAACCGTGCGTGGAGATGCCCTGCTTGACCAGGTTGGCGGGCCCGTTGATCATCGCCGATCCGGCCGAGACCGCGCTGGCCCGGGCCTGGCGCAGGTGCATCATCTCGTCGCCGAACCCGGGGACGAAGCGGTAGATCGCGGTGCTGGCGAAGATCGACAGCAGCAGGATCGCGAGCCCCGAGATCACGTGCGAGAAGTCGTCCGAGGCGCCGGCACTGGTGGCCAGCGCGCCGGCCAGCCCGAGGATGATCACGATCACCGGCTTGGCGAGGTCGATCGCGGTCATCAGGCCGGCCCAGCGGCGCACGTGCTTCCACAGCTGCTTGTCGACCAGCCCGGCGTAGACCGCGGTGCCGAGCAGCGCGCCGATGTACAGCATCAGGGCGCGGATGAAGAGTTCGAGCCAGAGCACCACCGCGGCCAGCACCGCGACCAGCGAGACCAGGATCAGGATCAGCGGCCCGCCGCCGATCGTGCCGTGCTCCAGCGTGTCGGCGAAGCTGCCGAGGTAGCTGCTGGTGTCGGCCTTGGTGCCGGACATGATCGCCGTGGTCAGCCCGTCGGTCGCGCCGACCAGTGTGTAGAGGATCAGCGGCGTGAACGCGGAGGCCACCACGGTCAGCCAGAGGAAGCCGATCGCCTCCGAGAACGCCTGACTCAGCGGCACCCCGCGCACCGCGCGCTTGGTGACCGCGAGCAGCCACAGCACGAGCGTGATCACGGTGGAGCCGGCGAAGACGACGGCGTACTGCTGCAGGAACGAGGCGTTGGTGAAGTCCACCTGAGTGGTGCCGTTGATCTGCCCGGACACGTTGCGCACCACCCAGGCGGCAGCCTGCGCGAACGCCCTGGCGAGCGAACCGAGCGGGTCGGTGACGCTGCCCACGGTGCTGGAACCGGGGAGGTTGGTACCGGGATTGGTACCGCACACCGTGTCGGCCCCGGGAAGGGGGAAGTTGCAGGGCTGCTGACTCGGCGCCACGGGCGACGGAGAAGCGGTCGCGCCCGGCGAGGCGGTCGCGCCCGGCGCCGCGAAGGCGCGCTGGGCCAGCAGGATCGCGCCGAGCTGCGCCACGGCCATCGCCGTCCCGAGGCGGCCCGCGCGGCGGACGAAGGAGTGTTCGCGGGCGTCAGCGGGCATAGCGGAAGCCTCCGAACTGCTGGACGGCGCCAGTGATCTCGTCCGAACTGGACGCCTCCTGGTCACCCGGGGCCGGGGCGGGACCGGCCTGCTGGCCGAAGTCGGTGAGTTTCCAGTCGCTACCGGTCCAGTGCAGGCTGAGCGTGAGGGTGTACCAGCTCTCCCGCACCGGCTTGCTGGAGCCCACGCCTGCCAGACCGCTCAGGCCGACGCACCAGACGTACGCCTTGGTGCCGTCGGGTGTGTAGCCGTCGGTGCGGGTGCCGATCGGTACCGCGCGGCTGACGAAGGTGAGGCCGGCCGGCGCGTGCGCCTGGGCGTCCAGCCCGAGGCCGGCGAGCACCGCAGGGGACATCGCCTGGTCGAGCCTGGTCTGCAGGGCGGTGGCGGAGCCGGGGTCGGCGATCGCGGCGACTATCGCGTGCCGCCCGTCGGTCCGGAACATGTCCAGGCCGCCCAGCGCGACGGCGTAGTTGGCCGCCGCGGACTGCGCGCCCGGCTCGGTGTGCGGGTAGCCGGTGCCGATGCCGTTGGTCGTCGTGGTGCTGACGGGCTGGTCACCGCTCGGCGCGGTGGGCGCCGAGCTCACCGGCGACGAGGACGCCGGTGGCAGCGGTGCGAGTGACTGCTGGGCGCCGCTCTCGCCGGCCGGAGCGGACTTGCCGTTGTTGGCGATCGAGATGGCCAGCACCAGCAGCGTGACCACGACCAGGACCGTCAGCAGGGTGCGCAGCGGCCTGGCCTGACGGCCCGACGGCGGCGCGGAGGACTGTTCGCCGACCGGCAGCCGCGTTCTGGTGTGCGGCTGGTCGTCGGGCAACGGCACGGCGGCCCTCCTGGGACGGGGAGCCGGTGGTAGGGCTCCAGCGTGAACTGGCGAGTGGGTCTGCTGGTCTGCTGAGACGACTGTGTGATCGTCAGA
This sequence comes from Kitasatospora sp. NEAU-69, assembly GCF_057158765.1. NCBI lineage: Bacteria > Bacillati > Actinomycetota > Actinomycetes > Kitasatosporales > Streptomycetaceae > Kitasatospora > Kitasatospora sp. NEAU-69. Next base: position 17,896 of record NZ_JBWXUE010000015.1, on the reverse strand, counting down.
TGGCCATGCCGTACACAATGGTGAACAGCGTGCCCAGAGATCCGATGATGAACACGCCGGTCAGCCCGGCGATGATCAGCCCCTTGCCCTGTTCGGCGCTGAAGGTGTCACGCATCGCGGTCGCGCCGATGCGCTGCTTGGCCGCGCCCCAGACCGCGATGGCCAGGCAGGCGAGGATGGCGACCGCCATCACCACCTCGACCATGATCCGCGCCTCCGAGCCGAGCGTGGAGAACGGCCCCCAGTCCGGCGCGATGCCACCGATGATCGTGTTGATGTTGCCCTTGGCCGGCGGCGGGTCCGCAGCCAGCAGGCCACTTGCGTATCCACTCACCGTGTTACCCACACTGCTCACTGCCTCACTCACGTGCATTTCCTGTCTCACCGCCCGATCAGGCAATTCAAGGCCCAACACCGGAGAGGAGCGAAGGGCCGGGACCTATTCTTGGCCAGATCTGATGTCGACTTGGCTACTTCTGGAGGATTGGTCGCGAGCCACGGGACACGTAGGCCAGGATGTCCACTGTAGGAAGGATAGCGCTCACTCTTTGTATCTCCGATGATTGCGCTGAGCAACGCCTTGCAGCAGACTTACGGGGGTGTCGGCCGATCGACCTGGCGCGTGCGGGGGGCATATGCGTTCCGCTGCCGCGCCGGAGGCTCCGCCCAAGGGGCACAAGCGCTCTGACACTGCATCGGGATGGTGCTGATGGTACTCCGGAAAGGCGCCCCGGCGGCGATCGCGGGCACTGTTCTGTTCGGCCTCCTCGGCCTGCTCGTCCTCGGCACGTACGCGGCCAGCGGCGTATCGCAGTACGGAAGTGGCCAGGGGCTCGCCCCCGGCACGGTTCCGGCCGCCTATCAGGGACTTGTGCAGCAGTGGGGCAACTACTGCCCGCAGATCAGCCCGCCGCAACTGGCGGCTCAGCTTTACCAGGAGAGTGGTTTCGACCCGTCAGCACGCAGTGGCGTCGGAGCCATTGGTATCGCCCAGTTCATGCCGGACACCTGGGGCGAGTACGGGATCGACCCGAACCACGACGGCAAAGCCGACCCGCTGGACCCGGCCGACGCGATCCCCTCGATGGCGAACATGGACTGCGACATGGCGAAGAAGACCGCTGGCGTCCCGGGTGACCACGAAGGCAACATGCTCGCCGCCTACAACGCCGGCTACAACCGCGTGCTGCAGTACAACGGCATCCCCCCGTTCACCGAGACCCAGGGCTACGTCCGCTCCATCGAGGCGCTCCAGCAGAGCTTCGCCGCCCCGGTCAACAACAGCATCGCCGTCTCCGCGCAGGCCTCGGGCGCGATCTACTTCGCCCAGACCAAGCTCGGCACACCGTACCTGTGGGGCGGCGAGGGCCTGCCCTCGCAGGCCGGCCGGTTCGACTGCTCGGGCCTGACCCAGGCCGCGTTCGCCTCGGTCGGCATCACGCTGCCGCGCGTCGCCAACGACCAGTGGTACGCCGGCCCGCACCCCTCGCGCGACCAACTGCGGCCGGGCGACCTGGTCTTCTTCGCCACCGACCTGAACGACCCGCGCAGCATCCACCACGTCGGGATCTACGTCGGCGGCGGCTACATGATCAACGCCCCGCACACCGGCGCGGTGATCCGCTACGACACGATCGACCAGGCGGACTACATCGGCGCCACCCGGGTGACCCAGGACGGCGCGGCCGCACTGCCGGTCCGCGGCTCCGACGGCACGATCACCCGCAACGGCGGCCCCGGCCAGCAGCCCGCCACCACCCCGGGCAGCGCGAGCACCACCCCCACGACGACACCGCCGGCCGCACCCCAGGCGAGCCAGTCGGCGGCGGCGCCACCCCAGCCCACCGCACACGCCTGAGGCGGGGACGACGCACTGACGGGCCGACTGACGGGCTGCCGTGCCGAGGGGTTGACGGACTGCCAGATCTTGCACGTTGCGTCAAGTTTCCATAACAGTCCGTTCTCGTGGAACGCTGTGGCCCGCCCAGGTCGTTCTGTCCAGAGGCAGAACGACCTGATCATGGAACCGACCATCGTGCCGACCAGCCGGCAGAACCCAGGAGGTACGGCGTGTCCACGCTGCTGGCCGACACCGGCAACCCGGACCTCGGCCTGCTCTACACCGTCAACGGCTGGGCCAAGGAGTCCCCGGGCTGGCTGGACTCGCTGGTCTCCTGGATCGGCGAGTACGGCATCCTGCTCGGCCTCTTCACGCTCTGCGCGGTCGGCTGGCTGGCCGCCCGCCGCCGGCCGGACGCCCCGGTGGCGGTGGCCGGGCTGCTCTGGGCGCCGCTCTCGGTCGCGATCGCCGAGCTGATCAACCTGCCGATCGCCGCGATCGTGGACCGGCCCCGCCCGTTCGTGGACCATCCAGGGCTGGACGTGCTGGTGGCCGGCAAGGCCGGTACGCACTCGTTCGTCAGCGACCACGCGACGATGTCGATGAGCGTCGCGGTGGCGCTCTTCCTGGTGAACCGCCGCCTGGGCGCGATCGCCGGGGTCCTGGCACTGCTCCAGGGCTTCTGCCGGATGTTCATGGGCGTGCACTACCCGACCGACGTGCTCGGCGGCTACGCGCTGGCCACGGCCGTGGTGCTGCTGCTCGCGCCGATCGCGATGGCCGTGCTGGTGCCGCTCTGCCACGCGGTGGCCAGAACCGCCGCCGCACCGCTGATCACCGCCGGTCCGGCCGGCAGCCCGCGCGGTGGCCGGCGGCGTCGCCGGGCGGACGGCTCGGTGGCGGGGCAGCCCGCCGACCCCGCCTCGGAGCGGGCGACCGAGTCCGACCTGGCGGCCTGATCCGCCGGGCGGTCGGCTCTCAGCCGGTCTCGCCGAGAACGGCACTGCCGACGCCGTTCTCGGCGAGGTGGTCCGCGGCGTCCCGTCTGGCCCTGTCCCGCGAGCGGCGGGCCGGTGCGAACCAGCCACAGCTACAGCTCGCGAGGGCGAAGGAGCCCCGTTCGGCCACTGTCACCTGGTGACCGGCGGCCGGCGCGGCCGGCGGCGGGTCGGGATCGGCTATGGCATGACGGTCGGACGACGCCGACAGCTCGGGATGCACGTCGTTCACGGTAACCCGGGCAGCTCCCGGAGCACGAAGCTCATCCCCCCAAGCACGACGCCCGGCGCATGGCGCTCCAACACCGGCGCGCGCCGCGCAACACGCGCCGGTTGGCTCGTAACCGGATGCGGCAGCGCTCGTTCTCGCAGTGACGGCGCCGTCCACCCAGGGGCGGCGGCCTGCCGGGCACCGGCCCGAGGGGGTTGAAAACACCATGGGGGCTGAGATCACCATGACGAAGTCGCCGCGCCAGAGTGCGCGGTTCCTCGGTTCAGCGGCCGCCGCCGCACTGCTCGCCGCTTCGCTGGCCGCCTGCTCCGGCGCCGGATCGGGTTCCGGCTCGACCGACGCCTCGCCGGGCACCGGCGGTGACGCGGCCACCCACAGTGCGCCCGCCGACAAGCTCTCCGACGACCCGGTGACCGCGGTGCGCGACGCCGCCGACATCACCGGACGGGCCGGTTCCGCCCAGGCGGCCACCCAGCTGACCACCGAGTCGGCGGACAAGAAGGCCTCGTTCACCGGCACCGGCGACTACGACTACGTCAAGCGGATCGGGCGCCTGGAGGTCTCCGTGCCGCCGGGCGCGGCGACCACCGGCAAGGTGGTCGAGGTGGTCGAGCCCGGCGTCGTCTTCCTGCAGAACAGCGGCGCCAAGGTGCCGCAGGGCAAGTGGGTCAAGCTGGACGTCCGCCAGCTGGCCGACGGCAATCTGATCAGCAACGGCGCCACCGACCCGGCCAGCGCGGCCGGGGCGCTGCGCGGCGTCCAGCAGGCGAGCGTGGTCGGCGACGAGACCGTGAACGGGATCCCGCTCAAGCACCTCAAGGGCACCCTGGACCTGGCCAAGGCCGCGGACGCCACCGGCGGCGAGGGCGCGTACGGCCTGCGGATGGCGGCCGCCGCGTTCACCGTGAAGGACGTCCCGTTCGACGCCTGGCTCGACTCCCAGGGCCGGCTGAACAAGGTGACCGAGGTCTTCACGTTCGCCGGAGTGGCCGGCTCCAAGGACCCCAAGGACCAGGTGACGGTGACCTCGTCGCTGACGCTGAACGGCTTCGGCGGTCCGGTCCAGGTGGCCGAGCCGGCCGCCGCCGACGTGGTGGAGATGAAGGACAACGGCACACCGAAGTGACACTCCGTCGGCCCCCGGCGGCCGCTGACCGGTCCTCAGCGGCTGCGGCCACCCGTTTCGGCGGCAGAGATGGCCCGTCCGTGCCATGGGGTGCGGGCCCCGCACTGTCTAGGCTGGAGACGGGTGGCTTCTGCCCCGGGGTGCGGACGCTGAAGGGGTGGTGCGGGGTGTCGTCCTCCGCGGATCGAGCGGTCGGCCACGAGAGCGCGGCGCTCGACGAGATCGAGCTGGCCGGCGAGCTGATGATCGCCGCCACCGACAGCACCGCCGACCGGCTGCCGACCGCCCGGATCGACGAGGTGCTGCTGCAACAGCCGCCCGGCGGCCCGCAGTCCGAGCCGGCGCAGGACTGATCCCGGCTCAGGCCGGCCGCTCAGCCACCCGATCAGCCGGGTCAGCCGGTCAACCGGTCTGCCGCTCCTCAGCTGCGCAGCAGCCGGCCGATCGCGGTCATCGCCTCGGCGACCTTCTCGTCCATCGCCGCGCCGCCCTCCTCGACGGCCGCCGCCACGCAGTGCTTGATGTGCTCGTCGAGCAGCGAGAGCGCGAAGGACTGCAGGGCCTTGGTGGTCGCCGAGACCTGGGTGAGGATGTCGATGCAGTAGACGTCCTCCTCGACCATCCGCTGCAGACCGCGGGCCTGGCCCTCGATCCGGCGCAGCCGCTTGAGGTGGTCCGGCTTGTGCGAGCTGTAGCCGTGCGGGCCGTGGCCGCCCGTCGCCGCGGGCCCGCCCGCGCCCGCGGTGTCCGCGTCTTCGGTGCCCGTGCTCTCGGTGGTCATCGGCCCTGCCCCGCTCTCGTCCTTGTCCGGCCGGTCCCCGCCGGTGCCCCACCAGTGTCCCGCACCTGACGATGCTTCGGGGTTACCCCGTCCGAGCGGCGGATATGGATCACCAAGCGCAGCACGAGCGCATTCCGTGCCCGGTTCCGTCAGACTGGGACCGCACGTCCGCACAGCGAGGTGCGGGTGCCGCTCGGTTCCGGCCAAGGCCCCGGCCGGACGACGACTGGAAGAGGAGCATCCGGTTCCAGGCTGCACACCCCGTTTGCACAATCCCGTCGCAGAGCACCTAGCATCGTTCAGTCCCGCCCCCGCCCATCGGAGAATTCCGTGCGTTTTAGCCTGACCCCGAAGGAGACGAGCTTCTACGACATGTTCGCCGCCGCCGCGGAGAACCTCGTCGTCGGATCGAAGCTCCTGCTGGAACTACTGGGTTCAGACGTGTCGGCCCGAGCGGAGATCGTCGAGCGCATGCGCGCCGCCGAGCACGCGGGCGATGACACCACCCATGCGATCTTCCACCAGCTCAACTCCTCGTTCATCACGCCCTTCGACCGCGAGGACATCTACAGCCTGGCCTCCTCGCTCGACGACATCATGGACTTCATGGAGGAGGCGGTCGACCTGGTCGTGCTCTACGACATCCAGTCGCTGCCCAAGGGCGTCGAGGAGCAGATCGAGGTGCTCGCCCGGGCCGCCGAGCTGACCGCCAGCGCGATGCCCGGCCTGCGCAGCATGTCGAACCTGAACGAGTACTGGATCGAGATCAACCGGTTGGAGAACCAGGCCGACCAGATCCACCGCAAGCTGCTCGCGCACCTGTTCAGCGGCCAGTACGAGGCGATCGAGGTGCTCAAGCTGAAGCAGGTCGTGGACGTGCTGGAGGAGGCCGCCGACGCCTTCGAGCACGTCGCCAACACGGTGGAGACCATCGCCGTCAAGGAGTCCTGACCAGCGTGAACATGGCAGCACTCATCTGCGTCATCGGCGTGGCGTTCTTCTTCACCTACACCAACGGCTTCCACGACTCGGCGAACGCGATCGCCACCTCGGTCTCCACCCGGGCGCTGACCCCGAGGGCCGCGCTCGCGATGGCCGCGGTGATGAACCTGGCCGGCGCCTTCCTGGGCAGCGGTGTGGCGCAGACCGTCTCCAAGGGGCTGATCGAGACCCCGCAGGGCTCGCAGGGGATGACCATCCTCTTCGGCGCGCTGATCGGCGCGATCGCCTGGAACCTGCTGACCTGGTACTACGGCCTGCCGTCCTCCTCCTCGCACGCGCTCTTCGGCGGTCTGGTCGGCGCGGCGCTGGCCGGTGGCACCAAGGTGATCTGGTCCGGCGTGGTGGACAAGATCATCATCCCGATGGTGGTCTCGCCGATCGTCGGCCTGATCTTCGGCTACCTGGTGATGCTGGCCATCCTGTGGATCTTCCGGCGGGCCAACCCGCACCGGGCGAAGCGCAACTTCCGGGTCGCGCAGACCGCCTCGGCCGCCGCCATGGCACTGGCCCACGGCCTGCAGGACGCCCAGAAGACCATGGGCATCGTGGTGATGGCGCTGACCATCTCCGGCCACCAGAGCGGCAACGGGATCCCGATCTGGGTGAAGGTCTCCTGCGCCACCATGCTCTCGCTGGGCACCTACGCGGGCGGCTGGCGGATCATGCGCACGCTCGGCCGCAAGATCATCGAGCTGGACCCGCCGCAGGGCTTCGCGGCCGAGTCCACCGCGGCGACCATCATGTACATCACGTCGTACGTCTTCAAGGCGCCGATCTCCACCACCCACGTGATCACCTCGGCGATCATGGGTGTGGGCGCCACCAAGCGGGTCCGGGCGGTCCGCTGGGGAGTGGCCAAGAACATCGTCCTCGGCTGGTTCATCACCATGCCGGCCGCGGCGCTGACCGCCGCGCTGGTCTACTGGCTCACCGACATGGCCGTCGGCTGAGCCAGACCGGCACCCGCCGGCACCCGCCGGCCGGAGAACAGAAAGGGCCCGCCCCCGCGTCCCGGGGGCGGGCCCTTTCCTCATCGCTCCGCGGCGGCACCGCCATGCAGCACCGTGGAGCAGCTTGTTCTCGTCACTCGCCGCCGGGCCCTGTGGCCCGGCGCTGACGGTTTAGCCGAAGCGGCCCGAGATGTAGTCCTCGGTCGCCTGCACCGACGGGTTGGAGAAGATCCGCTGGGTGTCGTCCAGCTCGATCAGCTTGCCCGGCTGGCCGACGCCGGCCAGGTTGAAGAAGGCGGTGCGGTCCGAGACACGGGCCGCCTGCTGCATGTTGTGGGTCACGATGACGATCGTGAACCGCTCCTTCAGCTCGCCGATCAGGTCCTCGATCGCCAGCGTGGAGATCGGGTCCAGGGCCGAGCAGGGCTCGTCCATCAGCAGCACCTCGGGCTCGACCGCGATCGCGCGGGCGATGCACAGACGCTGCTGCTGGCCGCCGGAGAGGCCGGCGCCCGGCTTGTTCAGCCGGTCCTTGACCTCGTTCCAGAGGTTGGCACCCTTGAGCGAGTGCTCCACCACGTTGTCCAGCACGGCCTTCTTGCGCACGCCCGCGAGCTTCAGTCCGGCCACGACGTTCTCGTAGATGGACATGGTCGGGAACGGGTTCGGGCGCTGGAAGACCATACCGACGGTGCGCCGCACGGCGACCGGGTCGATGCCGGCTCCGTAGAGGTTCTCGTCGTCCAGCATCACCTTGCCCTCGACCCGGGCGCCCGGGATCACCTCGTGCATCCGGTTGAGGGTGCGCAGGAAGGTGGACTTGCCGCAGCCGGAGGGGCCGATGAAAGCAGTCACCGAGCGGGGCTCGACGGTCATCGAGATGTCCTCGATGGCCTTGGTCCCACCGTAGAAGGCCGACAGTCCGCTGACGTCGATGCGCTTTGCCATGATCTTTCGTCTTCTCTCGTCTGTTCGTACGTCAGTCGGTCGGTCAGTGGCCGGTCTTCGGCGAACGCCAGCGGGCGATGCCGCGCGCGATGAGGTTGAGCGCCATCACCAGTGCGATCAGCACGAGTGCGGCACCCCAGGCGCGGGCGTAGCCGTACTGGTTGTTGACCTGGGAGTACTGCTGCCAGATGAAGACCGGCAGTGACTCCTGCGGCCCGACGAACGGGTTGGCGTTGATCGAGTCCCAGACGCCCACCAGCATCATCACCGGAGCGGTCTCACCCGCGATGCGGGCGATGGCCAGCATCACGCCGGTGGTGATGCCACCGATCGCGGTGGGGAGGACGATCCGCAGGATGGTCTTCCACTTGGGCACGCCGAGCGCGTACGAGGCCTCGCGCAGCTCGTTGGGAACGAGCTTGAGCATCTCCTCGGTGGACCGGACGACCACCGGCATCATCAGGATCGCCAGCGCGAGGCTGCCCGAGAAGCCGGAGTACTGGAAGCCGAGCGCGATGTTCCAGACGGAGAGGACGAACAGACCGGCGACGATGGACGGGATGCCCGTCATCACGTCGACGAAGAAGGTGACGGCCTTGGCGAGCGGGCCGCGCCCGTACTCGACCAGGTAGACGGCGGTGAGCAGGCCGATCGGGGCGGCCATCACGGTGGCGAGGCCGATCTGCTGCAGGGTGCCGAGCAGTGCGTGGTAGATGCCGCCGCCGGGGCCGGAGGAGGCCACCACGCCGCGCATCGAGTGGGTCAGGAAGTCGCCGTTCACGGTCGAGGCGCCCTGCTGGATGGTGTAGACCATCAGCGAGATCAGCGGGATGACCGCCAGGATGAAGGCGACCCAGATCAGCGAGGTGGCGATCCGGTCCTTGGCCTGGCGCACGCCCTCGACCTTGGTCGACAGGCCGAAGGTGATCGCCACGAAGAGCAGTGCCGCGATCAGGCCCCACTGCAGGTGGCTGATCAGGCCGGCACCGGCACCGATCCCGCAACCGAGCGCGATCGAGAGCACGGCCACCCCGGCCGGGGCCCAGCGCGGCAGCCGGGCCGCGGTGAGCGAGTGGTTGAGCTGCGGGACCAGCTTGCGGTCCGCCACAGAAGACGCGGTCGTCATGCGTTGGCCCCCGAGTACTCCTTGCGGCGAGCGATGATCAGCCGGGCCGCACCGTTCACCAGCAGAGTGATCACGAACAGCACCAGGCCGGCGGCCATCAGCGCGTCCTTGCCGAGCGAGCCGGCCTCACCGAACTTCAGCGCGATGTTCTGCGCGAAGGTTCCGCCGCCCGCGTCCAGGATGTGCAGCGACAGCTGGCTGCTGGAGGAGAGCACGACCGCGACCGCGATCGTCTCGCCGAGCGCACGGCCCAGGCCCAGCATCGAGGCCGAGATGATGCCGGGACGACCGAACGGCAGGACGGCGGTGCGGATCACCTCCCAGCGGGTCGCACCGAGGGCCAGCGCGGCCTCCTCGTGCATCCGCGGGACCTGGCGGAACACCTCGCGGCTGACCGCGGTGATGATCGGCAGGACCATGATCGCCAGCAGGATGCCCACGGTGAACAGGCTGCGCGCGGGGGCACCCGGGTCGCTGGTCTTGAAGATGTAGGTCCAGCCGAGGTACTCGTTCAGCCAGCTCATCAGGCCGTTCAGGTGCGGCACCAGGAAGAGCGCGCCCCACAGGCCGTAGATGATGCTGGGCACCGCGGCCAGCAGGTCCACCAGGTAGGCGAACGGCTGGGCGATCTTGCGCGGCGCGTAGTGCGAGATGAACAGCGCGATGCCGATGGCGACCGGGACCGCGATGACCATCGCGATGGCCGCGCTGACGATCGTGCCGAAGGCCAGCACGGCGATGCCGAAGCTGGGCTTCAGGATGTTGTCCGGGTCCCACCCGAAGGTGGTCAGGAAGTTGCTCTTGTCCTTGCTGATCGCGATCCCGCTGCGGTACATCAGGAAGCCCGCGATCGCGGCCATCAGGACCAGCAGCAGGATCCCGGAACCGGCCGAGAGGCCGAAGAAGAAGCCGTCGCCCCGGCGGCTGCTGCCCTTGAGGGAGCTCTGCCCGGGCCGGTCGACGGAAGCGGATGTGCGCGCCGCGGTGGACGCGGGCGGCCCGGGCTTCTCACTGAAGCCGGGCGGCGGGGAGGAAGTCATGAGGTTCTTAACTCCGGTCTGGCGGTGCTGCCCGGCGGGCGGGCGGCACCATGGCGGCGGTGCCCCGGACGAGTCGGTGTGCGGGTGGAACGTCGGCCGGCGGTCCCGTACCCCCCGATCGGGGACCGCCGGCCGTCAAGCGTGGTGCTCGGGTCAGCTCAGGGTGCCGATGGCGGCCTGGACCTTGCTGGCGACCGGGGTCGGCATCGGGACGTAGCCCTTGTCGGCGATGGCCTGCTGGCCGGTGCTGCTCGAGATGTAGGTGAAGAAGGACTTCAGGCTGTCGAGCGTGGCGGCGTTGTTGCCCTTGTCGCAGGCGATCTCGTAGGTCACCAGGACGATCGGGTAGGCGCTCTCGGCCTTGGTGCCGTAGTCGAGCTGCAGCGCCAGGTCGTTGCCGGTGCCGACCACGGTGGAGTTGCCCAGGGTGATGGCGGCGTTGGCGGCGGTCGCGTCGACCGGCTTGCTGGCGCCGGTGGAGATCTGCGCGGTCTTCAGGCTGTTGTTCTGCGCGTAGGACAGCTCGACGTAGCCGATCGAGTCCTTGACCTGCTTGATCTGGGCCGCGACACCGGCGCTGCCGCTGGCCGACTGGCCACCCTTGCCCGCCCAGGTCTTGCTGGCCGGGTAGGACCAGGCACCGCCCGAGGTCTTGGCGAAGTACGAGGTCAGGTTGTAGCTGGTGCCCGAGTCGTCCGAGCGGTGGAAGGTCTGGATCGCGTCGGCCGGCAGGGTGACGCCCGGGTTGAGGGCGGCGATCGCCTGGTCGTTCCAGTGGGTGATCTGACCGTCGAAGATCTTGGCGGAGGTCGGGCCGTCCAGGACCAGGTTGTTCACACCGTCCACGTTGTAGACCAGCGTGACCAGACCGGCCACCATCGGCAGGTCGATGGCCTGGCCACCGTTCTGGCAGACGGCCTTGGAGGCGGTGACGTCGGCGGCCTTCAGCGCGAAGTCCGAGCCGGCGAACGCGACCTTGCCCTGGTTGAACTGCGCGACACCGGCGCCGGAGCCGACACCGTTGTAGCTGACCTGGGTGCCGGAGCAGGCGGTGCCGTAGGCGGCCTTCCAGACGTCGATGGCGTTGCCCTGCGCGGTCGAGCCGGCACCCTGCAGCGGAGCCTGCTTCGAGGCGCAGGTGATCGCCGCGGCGGTGGACGCGCCACCGGAGGCGGAGGTGGTGGTCTTGGCGCTGTTGTTGTCGGAGCCGCAGGCCGCGAGCGACAGCGTGCTGACGAGCGCCACGGCACCGATTGCGAGGGCCTTGGTGCGGCCGTTCCGCTGGAGCTTCACAGGTGTCCCTTTCTTTGGCACGGTCCGCGCGTGCCCGACCGCGTCTTGGTCGGGCGGGGCGGACCTTGCTGTGGTCCGGGGCCTCTCCGGCCCTCCGGTAGGACCGAAGTTAGGCCGGGCAGGTGACACATCAGCCGGTCGCAAGTGAACGGAGAGTGAACCTCGAAAGGATGCCAGGAAACACTGGCCGGTAGTCACGGTTGCATCACGGCAAGGAATCGACCAAGACACGCTCCGCCAAATGAGCGAGCAGGGCGTCCACCAGCAGTCGGTCCCGGTCGTGGGTCAGCTTGGCCCGGGCCTTCTGCGGCTTCAGCCACTTCAAACGGTCGACCTCCCGGTTCGGCCGGAACTCGCCGGCCACCGGAACCGCGGACCAGTACCGGACCTCCTTCGGCCGGCCCTGTGCCAGGTAGTACTGGGACGGCAGCGGCGCGAGCAGCCGGCAGCTCAGCCCGGTCTCCTCCGCCACCTCGCGCAGCGCGGCCTGCCAGGCGCTCTCCCCCGGGTGGAGCTTGCCCTTCGGCAGGCTCCAGTCGTCGTACTTCGGCCGGTGGATCAGCGCGATCCGCGGCTGCCGCAGCGAGCCGTCCTTGCGCCGCTCACCGGGCAGCCAGAGCACCGCACCGGCCGCCAGGATCGTGCCGGCGTGCGCACCACTCTTGCGTGCGCCGCCGTGCTGCGCAGCCGCGCCGCCGCCGAGCCGCACGGCTTCGTCCGGTCCGCCGCCGTGCTGCGTTCCGTCGCCGTACGGCCCGTTGTCGCGGCACGGCCCGCTGTCACCGTACGGCGCAGCGGCCGGACGGCGGTCCGAACCGGCCGTCCGCAGCCCCGCCGGCCCGGCGGGCGAGCCTTTGCCGCGCCCCCTGCCCGCGGCCCGCTGCGCCCCCAGCGCCCGTTCGAGCCGTTCGGCGTGCCGGGCCGCCGAGGCGCTCGGCGCGCCGGCCGCCGCCATCCGGGGTCCCGGCTGCTGCCGGCGCTGCTCCGAGGTCAGGCGCTCGCCCATTCATGCCATCCGTGATGCGGGAGATTCGGCCACTGGGTGCCGAAGGCGTACCTGGCCGCCTCGACCTCCAGTCGCTGATCAGCATGCACCACTCCGAGCACGTAGGCGGTGGCCGGGGTGATCCGCGGCGTGCGGGCCGCCGTGGCGGCCGTGGCGGCGGCGTCCGCCGCCTCCTGCTGACGGTCCAGCACCTGGTCCAGCGCGTCCAGCTCGGTGGGCTGGCCGCCGCACACCTCGATCGCGTAGCGGGCCCGCTTGACCAGGATCCGGGTGCGGTGCCACGGCGCGTCGTCGGTCGCCAGCGCGGTGTCCGCGTCCGCCGCCGGCGCCGTCCTGCCCTGTGCCGACCCGCCCTGGGCCGTCCTGCCCTGTGCCGTCCTGCCCTGGGCCGGCACCGGACCGGCCGGTCCGGCGACCAGCCGGTGCCGCGGATCGCCCTGGTACGCGCTCGCCGCCCGGCGCAGCGGCAGCCCCTGGGCGGTGGCGACCAGCTCGCCGAAGGCCCCCGCGGCCTGCGGCGGCAGCAGCTCACCGGCCCGCCCGGCCGCCGGGCCGAGCAGTGGTGCGTCGCCGACCAGCAGCGTCATCCGGTCGGCCAGCGCGTGCAGCCGGGCCGAGCGCAGCTCCTGCAGCACATTGCTGTGCGCCCGGGTCCGGGCCAGCGTCAGCTGCCGGTCGAGCAGTGCCCGGGCCTTCGGCGCGCCCTGGTGCCCGGCCAGCATGCCTGGCCCGCCGGACGGCCCGGTGGCGCTGAGCGAGTCCAGCGCCGCCAGCAGCCGCACCGAGCGCCGCAGGTACGCGGGCTCCTGGGCGAGCAGGTTGAGCAGCCAGCGCAGCTCGGTGCGCGACTCCTGCGCCCAGTCCGGGTCGAAGAACGCGGCGAAGGTGTGCAGCGCGCCGCCGATCCGGCGGACCGCCCGCAGCAGGTCGCCGGTCCCGGCGGTGCCACCGGGCGAGTTGAGCGAGGGCAGGCTGCCGGGCCGGGCCCCGGCCTCGCCCACCGCTTGGGGCAGGGCACGCAGGAAACTGCCCGCCTGGCCGGTCAGATAGCCGGAGAGGACCTCCGCGGCGGTCGCGGTGGACGCCGGGGCCGTCATGGGCGCGTCAGTCATGTCTTCGGTACTCCCCGTTCCCCCAGGGCAGGCGACAGATGGTCAGAGCGAGGTGGAGGAACTCCGCCGCCGCAGGCGCGAGTCGACCAGGGTCTCCTGGATGTCGCGCAGCCGGTGGCCTTCGGCGTCCTGGCTGTGCCGGGTCCACGCGCCGTCCGGTCCCAGGTGCCAGGAGGCGGTGTCGTCGGCCATGCCGAGGTCGAACAGCCGGGACAGCTCGGCGCGGTGCGCCGGATCGGCGACCCGGACCAGCGCCTCGATCCGCCGGTCCAGATTGCGGTGCATCATGTCGGCGCTGCCGAACCAGACTTCGGGGTCGCCGCCGTTGCCGAAGACGAAGATCCGGGAGTGCTCCAGGAACCGGCCCAGGATGCTGCGCACCCTGATGTTCTCACTCAGCCCGGCCACGCCGGGCCGGATCGCGCAGATCCCGCGCACCCAGACGTCCACCGGCACACCGGCCTGCGAGGCCCGGTACAGCGCGTCGATCACGGCCTCGTCGACGATCGAGTTGACCTTGATCTTCACCGAGGCGGGCCGGCCCGCCCGGTGGTGCGCGACCTCGTTCTGGATCCGGGCCAGCAGACCGTCCCGCAGCCCGCGCGGCGCGGTCAGCAGCCGCCGGTACGACTCGCGGCGCGAATAGCCGGAGAGCCGGTTGAACAGGTCGGACAGGTCCGCGCCGACCTGCGGGTCGGCGGTGAGCAGCCCGAGGTCCTCGTAGAGCCGGGCCGTCTTCGGGTGGTAGTTGCCGGTGCCGACGTGCGCGTAGCGGCGCAGCGTCTCGCCCTCCTGGCGGACCACCAGGGAGAGCTTGCAGTGCGTCTTCAGGCCGACCAGCCCGTAGACCACGTGACAGCCGGACTCCTCCAGCTTGCGGGCCCACTTGATGTTGGCCTGCTCGTCGAAGCGCGCCTTGATCTCGACCAGCACCAGCACCTGCTTGCCGGACTCGGCCGCGTCGATCAGCGCGTCCACGATCGGCGAGTCGCCCGAGGTGCGGTACAGCGTCTGCTTGATCGCCAGCACGTGCGGGTCGGCGGCCGCCTGCTCCAGGAAGGCCTGGACCGAGGTGGAGAAGCTGTCGTACGGGTGGTGCAGCAGCACGTCGCGCTCGCGCATCGCCGCGAAGATGTCCGGCTGCGAGGCGGACTCGACGTCGGTCAGACCGCGCGCGGTGCCGGCCACGAACTTGGCGTACTTCAGCTCCGGGCGGTCCAGGTCGGCCAGGCCGAAGAGGCCGGTCAGGTCGAGCGGCCCGGGCAGCGGGAAGACCTCGGCCTCGGTGATGTTCAGCTCGCGCACCAGCAGGTCGAGGATGTAGGGGTCGATCGACTCCTCCACCTCCAGCCGGACCGGCGGGCCGAAGCGGCGGCGCATCAGCTCCTTCTCCAGCGCCTTGAGGATGTTCTCGGTGTCGTCCTCCTCCACCTCCAGGTCCTCGTTGCGGGTGACCCGGAAGGCGTGGTGGGCGAGCACCTCCATCCCCGGGAAGAGCTCCTCCAGGTGCGCGCCCATCACGTCCTCCAGCGGCACGTACCGCTGCGGGGACGCCTCCAGAAAACGCGAGAGGGACTGCGGGACCTTGACCCGGGCGAAGTGCTTGTGGCCGGAGACCGGGTTGCGGACCACCACGGCCAGGTTGAGGCTCAGCCCCGATATGTACGGGAACGGGTGCGCCGGGTCCACCGCCAGCGGGGTCAGCACCGGGAAGATCTGCTGCCGGAACAGGTTGTGCAGCCGGGCCTGCTCCTTGTCGGTCAGCTCCGACCAGCGGACCAGCTCGATGCCCTCCTCCGCGAGGTCGGGCAGCACGTCCTGCTGGAAGGTCGCCGCGTGCCGGGCCATCAGCTCGCGCGAGCGGGTCCAGATCTGGTCCAGCACCTCGCGCGGCTGCAGGCCCGAGGCGCTGCGCTGCGCGACACCGGTGGCGATCCGGCGCTTCAGTCCGGCCACCCGGACCATGAAGAACTCGTCGAGGTTGCTCGCGAAGATCGCCAGGAACTTGGCCCGCTCCAGCAGCGGAACCTGCGGATCCTCGGCCAGCTCCAGCACCCGCTCGTTGAAGGCCAGCCAGCTGCGCTCGCGGTCCAGGAACCGGCCCTGCGGCAGCGCGTCCTCGCCCTGCGAGTCGGGGAACTGGTCGAGCGCGACGCCGAGCACGGCGTTGAACCGGGACGGTGTGGGGACGGCCGCGGACTCGGGCATTCCGTTGGCTCCAGATGCGTCGGGCGCTCCGGCCGGGACCGGGCGGGGCATGCTCATGAGGTCCAGCTCCTCCAGCGGCGGGCGTCCGGGCTGCTCGCCGGCCGCGCCGGCCCGGCGGACTCCGGGACCGATATCGGACCGGGCCCGGCCGTGTGGCCAGAGCTGCGGGAGCGAGACACTACGGACGTCATCCTGTGATCTTCGCGGCGCTAATTGAATCCACGGTAAACACCGCATGGCCAGGAGGAAAGCTGACGCAGTCGGCCCCGCAGCCCTCCGGCGAACAGCAATGACCGCACGCCGGGCGGGACGGCCGGCGCCGCTGTCTCCCGCCTCTCTCCCGGCCTCTCGGCCGCTCCTCTCCAGTGTCCGCCCGGTTCGGGACGGCCCCGGATCAGGCTTCTGCGGCAGCTGCCACGGACTGCGCCGAACCGGGGACCCGGTAGACCAGGTCCACCTCGTGGATGGCGAACCCCAGTCGTTCATATACCCGCACAGCGGCCGGATTGTCGGCGTCCACATAGAGCAGCACGGTCTCCAGCCCGCGCTCGCCCGTCAGGTGGCGCAGACCTGCGGCGGTCAGCGCCCGGCCCAGGCCGTTGCCCTGCTCCGCCGGGTCCACGCCGACCACGTACACCTCGCCGAGCGCCGGGCCCGACTCGGTGGCCGGGTGGACCTTCGTCCAGTGGAAACCGACCACCCGGTCACCGCGGGTCGCCAGGAAGAACCCCGCCGGGTCGAACCACGGCTCGGCGAACCGGTCGGCCAGATCGCCCGCGGTCCACGAGCCCTGTTCCGGGTGGTGCGCGAAGGCCAGCGCGTTGAGCCGCAGCCAGGCCTCGTCGTCCACCCCGGGGCGGAAGCTGCGCAGGACGACCCCGTCCGGCAGCGGCGTCGCCTCGACCGGGGTGCCGAACGGGCCGCTGCGACGCATCTGGCGCAGCTCGCGGACCAGCTCGGCGCCGTACCGCTCGGCGAGGCGGTGCGCGGCGGGGTGGCCACCGTGGGCCCAGAAGTCGACCGCCCGGCCCGGGCCGGCCTCGGTCAGCACCGCATCGACCAGCGCCCGGCCCAGCCCGTGGCCGCGCACCGCCGGGTGGACGGCGAGCTCGGCGACCGCGGGCGCCTGCGGCGGCTCGGACGGCGCGGCCGGCTGGGACGGCTCGGACGGCGATTGGGGGACTTCGAGCTGCGCGTAGCCGGCCGGCGCATCGGCACGGGTCTGGACGACGTGCCGGATCCCGGGCCGCGGGCTGTCCACGCGCAGCCGGAGCCGGCCGGCTTCCGAGACGGCCTCCCGCCCGTCCTGCGCGGCGGCGGCGCGCAGCACGTCCTGCGCGGCCTGGAGTTCTCCGAGGCTCAGGGCGTCGGCGCGGGTGATGTTCGTGGCGATCTCCATACGTGGGACCTTACGCTGCCTCATATGTCGTCAGATGCCATACGAAGAGTCCGTCCTGCCGCCTACGCGGTCTGCGTCGAGGACGAGCGGATCCTGCTCGCCCGTTGGGTTTCCCAGGAGGGGGAGAAGCTGTGGACCATGCCCGGCGGCGGGCTCGACCACGGTGAGGACCCGTACGACGCGGCCATCCGCGAGGTCGAGGAGGAGACCGGATACGTGGTCGAGCTGGAGCGGCTGCTCGGCGTCGACTCGCACCACGTGATCTATCCGCCCGGCCCGGGGAACGGTCCGTCGCCGCGCGACTTCCACGGGCTGCGGATCATCTACCAGGGCCGGATCACCGGCGGCGAGCTGCGGAACGAGTCGGACGGCTCGACCGATCTGGCCGCCTGGATCCCGCTCGCCGAGGTCGAGAAGCTGCCGCGGGTCTCACTCGTGGACATCGCTCTCGCGCTGTACCGGGAGCGGCCGGCCATCGGCCGCATCGCACCGCAGGGCTGACGGGGAACCGGACCGGTCGTCGCGGCGGCTGTTCCGGCTGACCCGGCTGTTCCGGAACGGAAACGCGAAAAAGCCCCTGGCCATTGCTGGCCAGGGGCTTTCCCTGAATGATTGTTCGGCGGCGTCCTACTCTCCCACAGGGTCCCCCCTGCAGTACCATCGGCGCTGTAAGGCTTAGCTTCCGGGTTCGGAATGTAACCGGGCGTTTCCCTCACGCTATGACCACCGAAACACTATGAAACTGTCAACCGCACCACACCCAGATAAAGACGGTGTGGGGTCGTTGTTTCAGAACAACACAGTGGACGCGAGCAACTGAGGACAAGCCCTCGGC
>NZ_JBWXUE010000014.1:130336-230721 GCF_057158765.1 Kitasatospora sp. NEAU-69 | reverse complement strand
CCGGAATTCCAGGTGGATGGCCGTCTGACCTGTGGTGTTCCTGATCGCTTCCTTATCGAAGGAGACCCCTCCGTCCGGTTTGCTGGTGTTTGCGAAGCATCAGCGAACCGGTCGGAGAGGTCCTGTGACGAAGTCTGACAGAGAGATCATGGAAATCCTTGAGGCGTACGACCTGACCGGGACGGTCTGGTCGGCGGCGAGCTTGGCGGGGCACGACCCGAAGACGGTCAAGCGGTATGTCGAGGCCCGCGACGGCGGGCGCAATCCTTATGAGCGAGAGCCGCGGCCGAAGATGATCGACGCGTTCCTGGAGAAGGTCGAGGAGTGGGTCGAGCAGTCGAAGGCGACGATCCGCGCCGATGTGGTCCACGAGAAGCTCGTGAAGATGGGCTACCGGGGAAGTGCGCGCTCGACGAGGCGGGCGGTGAACGCGGCGAAGACCGCGTGGAAGACGGGCAAGCGCCGGACGTACCGACCCTGGATTCCCGAGCCGGGCCGGTGGCTGCAGTTCGACTGGGGCGAGGGGCCGCGGATCGGCGGCCGGCGGACCTGGCTGTTCTGCGCGTGGCTGTCCTGGTCGCGGTTCCGGGTCGTGATCCCGGTCTGGGACTGCACGTTGGGCACGCTGGTGGCCTGCCTGGACACCGCGTTGCGGCGGATTGGCGGGGCGCCGACGTATGTACTGACGGACAACGCGAAGACGGTCACCGTCGAGCACATCGCCGGGATCCCGGTACGTCATCCACAGATGGTCGCCGCGGGTCGGCATTACGGCTGCCAGGTGGTCAGTTGCGTGCCCTACGACCCCGAGTCGAAGGGCGGCGCGGAGGCCACGGTCCGTATCGCGAAGGCCGACCTGGTGCCCACGGATGCGAACCTGTTGCCCGCCTACGACTCCTTCGCCGAGCTCACCGATGCCTGCCGCACCTGGTGCGAGCAGGTGAACTCCCGTCGTCACCGGGCGACCGGGCAGATACCCGCGAGCCGCCTGGACGTGGAGCGCACCACCCTGCACGTCCTGCCCATCGAGCCGCTCGCGCTCGCGCTGGGCGAGGAGAGGCTGGTCGGCTCGGACCGCACGATCAGCTTCAACTCGGTGCGCTACTCGACCCCGCCGGGCTATACCGGCGCGAGGGTGTGGTGCCGGGTCGTCGGCGAGGAACTCTCCATCACCGCCCGCACCGAATCCGGGGACCTGTCGGAGATCTGGCGCCACCAGCTGTCCACCCCGGGTGTTCCGCAGATCATCGACGCGCACTATCCCGACCACCCGGACGGCCGCAGCGTTCACCAGCCGCGGCTGCGGCCGCGCTCGGAGGCGGAGATCGCGTTCGTGGGCATCGGGCCCGGGGCCGGGCGCTGGCTCAAGGAGGCCGGACCCGCCGGCGCGATCCGCATCCGCGCCAAGATGGCCCGCGCGGTCGAGCTGGCCACTGTCCTGGGCAACGACAAAGTCGACCAGGCCCTCGGTCTGGCGGCCACGGCCGGGCGCTTCGCCGACGACGACCTGCTCTCGATCCTGGGACACATCGCGGACAGCAAGCCCGCCGGCGAGGTCGTGCGCGCGGACGAGGCCCACTCCGTCCAGAACGGAACCATCGGCTGGCAGGCCCTGGGCCGCTGAGCCAACACGCCGCCCACCACAGCATTCTGACTGCACGTCACCCAAGAGAACGGCACCCCCATGAGCTTTCCCAGCCCGCCCGCCATCCCCGAGGAACTCGACAAACTCATGCGCCGCATGCGCCTGCCCTACATGCGCAAAGCGGCCCCGGACGTCCTGGCCACCGCCCGAGCCCAGCGTTGGGACCCCGCCGAGGTCCTGCGGCTGCTGATAGCCGAGGAGGTCACCGGCCGCGACGCGGCCACCCGGCGCCTTCGCCGCCACTCGGCGAACTTCCCCACCGGCAAAACCCTGGGCTCCTGGCGGGCCGAGGACTCCACCATCCCCGAACCCACCCAGAACTCCCTGATCACCCTGGAGTGGATCGGCCGCGCCGAGAATTTGGTGATCGCCGGCCCGTCGGGGACGGGCAAGAGCCACTTCACCGAGGGCCTGGCCCAGGCCGCGATCGAGAAGGACCTGCGGGTGTCCTGGTTCACCCTGGAGACGCTGAGCGCCGCGATCGGGAAGTCGAAGGTCGACGGGTCCACCGCCCGGACCGTCGCCCGGATCTGCCGCGCGGACCTCATCGTCATCGACGACATCGGCCTGCTGCCGGTCGGCGAGGACGCCGCCGAGGCGTTCTACCGGATCATCGACGCTGCCTACGAACGCCGGTCCATCGCGGTGACCAGCAACATTCACCCCTCAGGCTTCGACACGATCATGCCCAAGACTCTCGCCGGCGCCAGCACCGACCGCCTCATGCACCACGCTCACCTCGTGACCACCACTGGCGACTCACACCGCCTCGCCGAGGCCCTCGCCGGGAAGGGAGTGGTCCCCTTGAACTGACCCCCACCCCAGGAACACCACTGGCCACCCACCTGGGCATCTGATGGCCACCAGCCTGGACACCCAACGGCCACCCACCTGGGCATCTCAATGGCCGTTGACACCCATGGACGCTGATGTACAAGCCGAGCGTGTTCGTTGTCTTGTGCCGTACCTTTTCAACGAAGCTGCCGAGGTAGTGGACCTCAACCGGCTCCTTCAGCCACTTCGCCTCCACGATGTAGACGTCGGAGTCGTAGGTGATGGACCCGTCGATCTGCTCGTACGGCAGGCTGTAGGACAGCCGTGGATCCAGATCGAACAGGCGGAAGAGCTGGTTGAGGAACGGCTCGAACTCCCGCCCGGCCTTCTGGCGATTGGGCTCTGCCTCCAGACGCAGAAACTCGTCCTTCAACTCGGCTAGGCGCTGAGCAAAGCTACGGCGGAGCTCGGTAGCTGCGCGGTGGGTAGCCAAGTCGTTCGTGAAGCGGGCCTCACCCGCGATGAGCCCCCGGTGCCGGTCGACGCAGCTCTTCAGTGCTGCTACTGCCTCCCTGGCTTCCGCGATCAGCGTGTCGGCATCCTCATGTCGCTTCAGCTTAGGGAAGCTCGTCATCTCCGCGACCTCGACCATTAGGTTGATCGCCAACTGGCCGTACAGTCGCTCGTCGGCGTGCAGCCGGTCTACGAACTCCTCGGCGGTCTGCCACTTGTAGCCAGAGAAGTCGAGTCCAGAGAGTAGTGCCGGATGCCCCTTTGACCATCGGCGGATGAAGCTCTCAAGATCATTCTTGTACCAGAAGATGTGTTTGAGGGCGGACTCGAGCGCACCGTATGCGGCCGGACTGATCGGCTTCGTGGACGTTGGCTCGCCTGCCATGTTCCCCCACCTTCTCGCCGCGGGCCGGCTGAGGGCCCGTCACGTCGGCCCGATTATGTTACTTGCCACACAGGTCATCGGTGGGCCTGAGGGACAAACCGCCTCGTGCCTGAAGGTGGATCTACAAGGGCGGGGGAATGTTCGCTCAGGGATTCGCTGGATCCCGGTCCGGGTGTGCGTCTCGGAGCGGCGGAGCGACCCGGTCTCGGCTGGACCAGGTCCGACGACTGACCCAGACGTTGCGTCCGAGGATCGACCGGCAGTGGTTGGTGGCGAGTGGGGCGATCGACCCTATGGCAGCGTCGCTCCGGCGGTCATCGTGGCAACTGCAACCAAAACTGCAACCACGGAACGACGAAGGCCCCGACCGCAGTGCGGTCGGGGCCTTCGTTTGCCCTGGCGGGCAGGTGCGGAGGATACGAGATTCGAACTCGTGAGGGGTTGCCCCCAACACGCTTTCCAAGCGTGCGCCCTAGGCCTCTAGGCGAATCCTCCGTGGGAGAGCTTAGCCCATGTTCAGGGGTGCTCGCGAACCGCTATGTCGCAGGTGGGGGTGGCGGGTGGCCTGCGGATCGGAAGAGGGGGCGGGGTGGGGGTGTGATCGGGGGCGGGGTTCGGAGGTGGGGCCGGGATCCGCTACTCTGGTGCCAGCCCCTCGTGTGGCGTTATCTCTCTGAATCCCCCCAGGGCCGGAAGGCAGCAAGGGTAGGAGGGCTCTGGCGGGTGCACGAGGGGTCCTTGCGTTTTCTGGGGCGGCGGGGGGCCGGATCCGGGCAGGGCGACGCGTTTGTCGGTCTGTCCCGATATCGTCGGTGGCGTGTCCCTAGCCCTGTACCGCCGCTATCGCCCCGAGACTTTCGCCGAGGTCATCGGGCAGGAGCACGTGACCGCTCCGCTCCAGCAGGCCCTGCGCAACAACAGGGTCAACCATGCGTACCTGTTCAGTGGCCCGCGTGGCTGCGGGAAGACGACGAGCGCGCGGATCCTGGCCCGTTGTCTCAACTGTGAGCAGGGGCCGACGCCGACGCCGTGCGGGGAGTGCCAGTCCTGCCGGGACCTGGCGACCGGCGGGCCGGGGTCGATCGACGTGATCGAGATCGACGCCGCTTCGCACGGTGGTGTGGACGACGCGCGAGAGCTGCGCGAGCGGGCGTTCTTCGCGCCGGTGCACAGCCGGTACAAGATCTTCATTCTGGACGAGGCGCACATGGTGACCTCGGCCGGCTTCAACGCGCTGCTCAAGGTGGTGGAGGAGCCGCCGGAGCATCTCAAGTTCATCTTCGCGACCACCGAGCCGGAGAAGGTGATCGGGACGATCCGGTCCCGGACCCACCACTACCCGTTCCGGCTGGTGCCGCCGGGGACGCTGCGGGACTACCTCGCCGAGGTGTGCGGGCGCGAGGGGATCCAGGTCGAGGACTCGGTCTTCCCGCTGGTGGTCCGGGCCGGCGCCGGGTCGGTGCGTGACTCGATGTCGGTGATGGACCAGCTGCTGGCCGGTGCCGCCGAGGGCGGTGTGACGTACCAGATGGCCACCGCGCTGCTCGGGTACACGGACTCGGCGCTGCTGGACGAGGTGGTGGACGCGTTCGCGGTGCGCGACGGGGCGACGGTCTTCCAGGTGGTCGACCGGGTGGTCGAGGGCGGGCACGATCCGCGGCGGTTCGTGACGGACCTGCTGGAGCGGCTGCGCGACCTGGTGATCCTGGGGACCGTGCCGGAGGCCGGGGAGAAGGGCCTGATCGACGCGCCGGCCGACCGGATCGCCATCATGCAGGCGCAGGCCGACCGGTTCGGGCCGGGTGAGCTCAGCCGGGCCGCCGACATCGCGAACACCGGGCTGACCGAGATGCGCGGGAACGCGGCGCCGCGCCTCCAGCTGGAGCTGATCTGCGCCCGGGTGATGCTGCCCGGCGCTTATTCGGACGAGCTGTCGCTGATGGCGCGGATGGAGAAGCTGGAGCGCCAGGCGGCGGCCGGCGGAATGGTGGCAGGGGCAGGAGGGGCAGGAGGGGCAGGAGGGGCGCTGGGAGGAGCGGTAGGCGGCTCGGCGGCCGGGCAGGTGTCGGGCGCTCAGCTGACGGCTCAGCAGGTGCAGCAGGTCCAGGTGCAGCAGGTCCAGCAGGCGATGCCGCCGGTTCAGGAGCAGGCTCCGGCGGCTCCCGCCCCGGTGGCTCCGGCTCCCGCGCCCGGTGCGCCTGCGCCTGGGGCCTGGCCGATCGCCCGGAGCTTCTCGCCTCAGGGGGAGGCGCCCGCGCCGGTGCCCGCAGCGCAGCCCGTTCAGCCTGCCCAGCCCGTTCAGCCGGCGGCTGCCGCACCGGTTGCCGCGCCCGTGCAGCAGCCCGCCGCCCGACCGGCGGCCGGGCAGCCGTCGGCGGCGGCGCAGCAGGGGGCGGCGCAGGTCCGCCAGCTGTGGCCGCAGATTCTGGAGGCGGTGAAGAACCGCCGCCGCTTCACCTGGATCCTGCTCAGCCAGAACGGGCAGGTCGCCGGGTTCGACGGCAGCACCCTGCAGGTCTCGTTCATCAACGCCGGCGCCCGCGACAGCTTCGTCAGCAGCAACAGCGACGACGTGCTGCGCCAGGCGCTCACTGACGCGCTGAACGTGGACTGGCGGGTCGAGTGCATCGTCGATCCGTCCGGCGGCACGCAGCCGCCGCAGGCGGGCGGGGGCGGCGGAGGTGGCTGGAGCAACGGGCCGCAGGCCCCGCGCCCGGCAGCGGGGCCTGCGGCACCGGCGGCAACGGCCACGGCGGTCGGCGGGTTCGGTGGCGGCAACGCGGCTCCGCAGGCGCCGGCGGCCCAGGCGGCCCCCATGGCTCAGGCGGTGCCCCCGGTGCAGAGCGCGCCCCCGGCCCAGCCGGCAGCCGCACCGGTGACGACACCGGCGCCCGCGCCCGCACAGACCTCCGCGCCCGCGTCCGCGCCCGCCGGGCAGGCGGGCGCCGGGGCCAGGCCGGCGGCGCCGTCGTCGTCGTCGCAGGACGAGTACCCGGACGATTTCCCGCCCGAGTTCTCGCCCGACGAGGACCCGGGGATCGGCGCACCCGCCGTGCCGGCCTTCTCCGGCGAGGAGCTGATCATGCGCGAGCTCGGCGCGACCGTACTGGAGGAGATCCAGCACGGCCGCTGACGCGACCCACGCCGCCGACCGGGAGCGGGAAGCAGAAGCAGAAGCAGAAGCAGAACAGGCCGGCAGCAGGCAGGCGCGCCCACCGGCCGCCGGAAGACGTAGGCTCGGCTCGACGTAGTCGAAGGTCCCTGACCGACGACGACCGACGACGCAGCGTGATGTGAATCACGCACCATGACGTGCCGACGTACTCAGGCAGGAGTGAACCGTGTTCCCTGGTGGTGGCCAGCCCAACATGCAGCAGCTGCTCAAGCAGGCGCAGAAGATGCAGCAGGACCTCGCCCAGGCTCAGGAGGAGCTGGCTGCCGCCCGGGTGACCGGTACGGCGGGCGGCGGCCTGGTCGAGGCGACGGTGACCGGCAGTGGCGAACTCACCGCGCTGACCATCTCCCCGGCGGCCGTGGACCCGGAGGACACCGAGACGCTGGCCGACCTGGTGCTGGCAGCCGTCCGCGACGCCAACGCCGCCGCGCAGAAGCTCCAGGCCGAGCGGATGGGCCCGCTGACGCAGGGCCTCGGCGGCATGGGCGGCGGCGGCATCCCGGGCCTGCCGTTCTGAGAACGTCCTTCTGAGAACGTCCTGAGGAAGTCCCCAGGACATCCTGGGATATGTCGAAGATCTGACATATGAGCCAGATTGGGCGCCGGACGGTGTGTCCGGCGCCCGAATCGTTGGATGATGGCACCGGCGGTACCTCCGGAAAGAAGGCAGAGCGTTGTACGAGGGCGTAGTCCAGGACCTGATCGACGAGCTGGGCAGGCTGCCCGGCGTCGGGCCCAAGAGCGCGCAGCGGATCGCCTTCCACATCCTGCAGTCCGACCCGGTGGACGTCCGCCGGCTGGCGCACGCGCTGCTGGAGGTCAAGGAGAAGGTCCGCTTCTGCGCCGTCTGCGGCAACGTGGCCGAGTCGGAGCGGTGCCGGGTCTGCCTGGACCCGCGGCGCGACCTGACGGTGATCTGCGTGGTCGAGGAGCCCAAGGACGTGGTGGCGATCGAGCGGACCCGCGAGTTCCGCGGCCGCTACCACGTGCTCGGCGGCGCGATCAGCCCGATCGAGGGGGTCGGCCCGGACGACCTGCGGATCCGCGAGCTGCTGGGGCGGCTGGCCGACGGCACTGTCGGCGAGCTGATCCTTGCCACAGACCCCAATCTGGAGGGGGAGGCGACCGCGACCTACCTGGCCCGGCTCTGCAAGCCGATGGGCCTGAAGGTGACTCGACTGGCGAGCGGACTGCCCGTCGGCGGGGACTTGGAGTACGCCGACGAGGTCACCCTCGGCCGGGCCTTCGAAGGGAGACGACTGCTCGATGTCTGACCACCACACCTCAGAACCTGACGATTTCGCGGTGCAGATCGCGGACTCGGTGAAGAGCTTCGTGCTCGCGGTGACCGAGATCGCCAAGGGGGACGAGCCGGGCAGCGCCGTCTCACTGCTCCTGCTGGAGGTCTCCCAGCTCCTGCTGGCCGGCGGCCGGCTCGGTGCGATCGAGGACGTGCTGCCGGAGGACCGGTTCGAGCCGGACACCGGGCCGGAGCCGGACGGCGTGGATCTGCGCGAGCGGCTCGCCGAGCTGCTCGCGCCGATCGACGTCTACCACGAGGTCTTCGACCCGTACGGTCCGCCGGCGATGCCGAACGCGTTCCGGATCTCGGACGACCTGGCCGGTGTCGTGAGCGAACTGCGGCACGGACTGACCCACTACGACGAGGGCCGGATCAGCGAGGCGCTCTGGTGGTTCCAGTTCTCCTACCTCTCGTCCTGGGGATCGACCTGCACGGCGGTACTGCGCGCGCTGCAGTCGCTGATCGCGCACGTGCGCCTGGACAGCCCGCTCGGCGCGGTGCCGGACACCGACACCGACGACGACGGGCTGACGGACGAGCAGTTGGAGCAGCAGGCCGGCGACCTGATGGCCGCCGAGCTCGGGATCTGAACCGAATCACCGCCCGCGGCGAACAGCCGCCGCAGCAGCTCACCGAGCCGCTGCGGCGGCTGTTCGCCGTTCCGCGCGAAAAATCTCCAAAAAATCTTCCCCGGCAAATCCGCAGTTCACCCACCCGCCCCCGCGAAATTCTTTCGACCCCCACCCAGGCCCCCCGAAGAGTCGCCGGTCGAGCCCCTTCCAAGCTGCTCACCCAATGAAACGCGAGTCTCATCATATGGATTATGGCTGTCGTCAGGCCCCCGCTCGGTAGACTGGCCGGCGATCGCAGTACCCCGTCAAAAAACATCTGGGGGACCGGACCGCGCCACCCCGCGCCGGCCCACAACCCCCGAGAACGACTTAGTCGAGGAGCGCACGTGGGCCTTGTCGTGCAGAAGTACGGCGGCTCATCCGTTGCGGATGCCGAGGGCATCAAGCGCGTGGCCCGTCGAATCGTTGACACCAAGAAGGCCGGCCATGAGGTCGTCGTCGTGGTGTCCGCGATGGGCGACACGACGGACGAGCTGATCGAACTCGCCGAGCAGGTATCCCCGATTCCGGCCGGCCGCGAGTTCGACATGCTGCTGACCGCTGGAGAGCGGATCTCCATGGCCCTGCTGGCGATGGCGATCAAATCGCTGGGCCACGAGGCCCAGTCCTTCACCGGCAGCCAGGCCGGTGTGATCACCGACCAGGTCCACAACAAGGCCCGGATCATCGATGTCACGCCGGGCCGGATCCGCTCCGCGCTCGACCAGGGCAACATCGCGATCGTGGCCGGCTTCCAGGGCGTCTCGCAGGTGTCCAAGGACATCACCACGCTCGGTCGCGGCGGCTCCGACACCACCGCGGTGGCGCTGGCGGCCGCGCTGAAGGCCGAGGTCTGCGAGATCTACACCGACGTGGACGGCGTCTTCACCGCCGACCCGCGGGTGGTGAAGAAGGCCCGCAAGATCGACTGGATCGCCTACGAGGACATGCTGGAGCTCGCGTCCTCCGGTTCCAAGGTGCTGCTGGACCGCTGTGTGGAGTATGCGCGGCGCTACAACATCCCGATCCACGTACGATCGTCCTTCTCCGGACTGCCGGGGACCATCGTCAGCAACAGCAACCCGACCAAGCCCGAAGGGGGCGAGATGGAGCAGGCCATCATCTCCGGAGTCGCCCACGACACGTCCGAGGCCAAGGTCACGGTCGTCGGCGTCCCCGACAAGCCCGGCGAGGCGGCCCGGATCTTCCGCGCGATCGCCGACGCCGAGGTCAACATCGACATGGTGGTGCAGAACGTCTCCGCCGCCTCCACCGGTCTGACCGACATCTCCTTCACGCTGCCGAAGACCGAGGGCCAGAAGGCCATCGACGCGCTCGGCCGGGTGAAAGAGGGCATCGGCTACGAGTCGCTGCGCTACGACGACGCCATCGGCAAGATCTCCCTGGTCGGCGCGGGCATGCGGTCCAACCCGGGCGTCACCGCGACGTTCTTCGAGGCGCTCTCCGAGGCCGGCGTCAACATCGAGCTGATCTCCACCTCGGAGATCCGGATCTCGGTCGTGACCCGCGCCGAGGACGTCCCGGAGGCGGTGCGCGCCGTGCACACCGCGTTCGGCCTCGACAGCGACACCGACGAGGCGGTCGTCTACGGCGGGACCGGACGATGAGCGCGGCCGAGCAGACCCGCCGGCCGAACCTCGCGGTGGTCGGTGCCACCGGTGCGGTCGGCGCGGTGCTGCTCGGCATCCTCTCCTCGCGCCAGGACGTCTGGGGCGAGATCCGGCTGATCGCCTCCGCACGCTCGGCCGGCCGCCGGCTGAGCGTGCGCGGGCGCGAGGTGCCGGTCGTCGCGCTGAGCGAGGAGGCCTTCGACGGGATCGACGTCGCGATGTTCGACGTCCCGGACGAGGTCGCCGCGCAGTGGGCGCCGATCGCGGCGGCCAAGGGCACGGTCGTGATCGACAACTCGGGCGCGTTCCGGATGGACGAGGACGTGCCGCTGGTCGTCCCCGAGGTCAACGCGGCGGCGGTGCGGATCCGCCCGCGCGGGATCGTCGCCAATCCGAACTGCACGGTGCTGTCGATGATCGTCGCGCTCGGCGCGCTGCACTCGGAGTTCGGGCTCCAGGAGCTCGTGGTCGCCTCCTACCAGGCGGCGTCCGGCGCCGGGCGGGCCGGAATCGACGCGCTGCGCGAGCAGACGGCGAAGGTGGCCGGCACGGCCGTCGGCGAGCAGCCCGGCGACCTGCGCGCGCTGATCGGCGACACCGGCCCGTTCCCGGTGCCGCTGGTGCTGAACGCGGTGCCGTGGGCCGGATCGCTCGGGGAGGACGGCTGGTCCTCCGAGGAGCTCAAGGTCCGCGACGAGAGCCGCAAGATCCTCGGGCTGGCGCACCTCAAGGTCTCCGCGACCTGCGTGCGGATCCCGGTGGTCACCACGCACTCGCTGGCCGTGCACGCGGTCTTCGAGCGCGAGGTCACCCAGGAGCGGGCGCAGCTGATACTGGCCGAGGCGCCCGGCGTGGTGCTCTACGACGATCCGGCGGCGGGCGAGTTCCCGACGCCGAACGACGTGGTCGGCACCGACCCCACCTGGGTCGGCCGGGTGCG
The DNA here is from genome assembly GCF_057158765.1 of Kitasatospora sp. NEAU-69. Lineage (NCBI taxonomy): Bacteria > Bacillati > Actinomycetota > Actinomycetes > Kitasatosporales > Streptomycetaceae > Kitasatospora > Kitasatospora sp. NEAU-69. Next base: position 219,744 of record NZ_JBWXUE010000014.1, on the reverse strand, counting down.
CCGCTCGATCGACGACCCGACCGCGCTCGATCTCTTCCTCTGCGGCGACAACCTGCGCAAGGGGGCCGCCCTGAACACCGCTCAGATCGGCGAGCTGGTCGCGGCGGAACTGACGAGCTGACGAGCTGACGAGCCGGCTCTCCCGAAGCCCCTGTTGCTGACAAATTGTCAGCAATAGGGGCTTCGGTCTGTCCCGATCCCGCCGGGGGCCATGCACCCATTCCGGTGGAGCCGATTCCGGTCCGTGCGGAAGAATGTCCGCCAGGCGGGGCAACCCTGAGGGGGGATCGAGTGTCCAACGGGCGTGACAGACCTGGTAGTGGTGGGGGCGGTGTACCGGCCGCAGAGTCCGGCCCGGCAGGGGTGGGAGCAGCAGGGCCGGGCAGGCAGGGCGCCGGTTGTGCTGCCGGAACCGGCTGAGCCGGAGATGACCACGGCCGCCACCGACACGGCGGGTGCCAGTGTCGACCTGCTCACCGAGACCTACCAGGCGCACTACCGCTCCCTGCTGCGGCTTGCGGCGCTGCTGCTGGACGACCAGTCCTCCTGTGAGGACGTGGTCCAGGAGGCGTTCATCCGGGTGCACTCGGCCCGCCGCCGGGTCCGCGAGCCGGAGAAGATCCTGGCGTACCTGCGGCAGACCGTGGTCAACCTCTCCCGAAGCACGCTGCGCCGGCGGATCCTGGGGCTGCGACTGCTGCCGAAGCCGATGCCTGACATGGCCAGTGCAGAAGAGGGCGCCTACGATGCTCTCGAGCGCGATCAGCTGAAGACGGCTTTAAAGGCGTTGCAGCGGCGACAGCGGGAGGTTCTGGTGCTGCGCTACTACGCCGACATGACGGAGGCTCAGGTCGCCGAGGTGCTGGGCGTCTCGGTGGGTGCGGTGAAGGCGTACGGCTCGCGCGGGCTGGCGGCGCTGCGTGCGCTGATGGGGAACGGTCTTGACTGAGGGTCAGTGCGGCCGCACGGCGAGGGAGGCCGTCGCGGCCGCGCGGTGGCGGGGGCGCTGGTGGGGGCAGTCGCGCCGTTCGGGCCCCTGGAAGCAGACGAGGGCGCGCGTTGGGGCGCAAGCGCGGGCACAGGCACGGGCGCAAGCAGGGTCGCAGGTTCGGGTGCAGGCAGGGTCGGGGGGAACGGGGATGTCGGGGGAGCAGCGCGGCGTGCGGCGTGGCGGCTGGCTGGCCAAGGGGGTGAGAACGGCCTCCGGGGCTGCCGGGGCTGCCGGGGCTGCCGGACCGGTCGAACCGGAGCCCAGCTGGGGTGACGAGCAGGCACTGCGCGCGCTGCTGCACCGCGCGGTGGACGGCGTGCAGCCGGCGCCGGACGCGCTGCGCCGGATCCGCCGCGCGGTGCCGGCCCGGCGGGCCCGCTACCGGCAGGCCTGGACCGGTGCGGTGCTGATCGCAGTGGTCAGCGCGGCCGCCGTGCCGACCCTGAACGGCCTCGGCGGCCTCCAGCTCTCGGACGGTTCGGCGCCCGGCTCCGGCGGCACCCGGACGCCCACCGAGGCGGCCGCGCCGTCCGGGACGCCGTCCCACCACGGCACCGCACCGGTCCTCCCGCTGCCGTGGCCCACCGGCACCGCCACCTGGACCGCGAGCGCCGGGCCGAGCGGCGCCGCGCCGAGCAGCACCGGCTCCGCCGCAGCCGGCCCGCCCGCCGCCTCGGCCGGCGCGGCCTCCGCTGTGGCGAGCACGCTCGGCAGCGTCCCGCCGGCCGGCCCCACGGACCTCGGCGCGCCTGCCGCCGCGAGCAGCGCGCCGGACTGCCTGCGCGGCGACCTGGCCCGTGGCGGCGCCACGGTCGGCTCGCCGGACGGCAGCGGCCGCCGCTACGGGGCGTTCACGGTGGCCAACATCTCCGGGCACCCGTGCGTGCTGGCCGATCCGGGGACGGTCACCGGCACGCTGGGCGGGACGGCCGGGCAGGTCCGGGTGGTCCCGTACGCGGTCGGCGACCCCGTCGGTGGGCTGCCCGACCCGGCCACGCTGAGCTCCCACCTGCTGCTCGGACCGAACGCGAGCTACCGGCTCCCGTTCGCCTGGGTGCCGGACGCGGTCTGCTCGACGAACGCGGGGAGCGCGGGCACCGGCAGCACCGGAACCACAGGGAGCACCGGAACCACGGCGAGCACGGGGAACGCGGCGGCTGCGGGCAGCGCCGGTGCGAGCGGCAGCGGCGGGCCGGCCGGCCGAACGCTGAGCCCCGCGAACACCGTGAGCCCGGCCGGAAGCGGCGCGGCCACCCCGGCGGACGAGCCGAGCACGAAAGCCGACGGCTCGGGCCGGCTGGTCCCCGGTGGCCCGATGCTCGCCAACGGCTCGGCGGCCACGCCCGGCGCGGGCAGCGACGACTCCAACGGGAGCCAGAGCCCGAGCCCGAGCGCGGGGCCGAGCAGCGGTTCGACCGGCTCGACCGGGACGACGGGTTCGACCGGCTCGACCGGTACCCGGAGCGGCGGGCAGGCCGGCGCCGGAGACGGCACCGGCACGCCGAGCGGTAGCAGCAGCGGCGGCAGCGGTAGCAGCAGCACGCCGCCCGCCTCGCCGAGTGCCTCCGCGACCCCGTCCGCCCCGGCCCCGCCGGGTGCGCTGACCGTCGCCCACCGGCCGCTCGGCATCGAGCCGGACGCGGCAACCGCGGTGATCCCGGGCGTCTGCGGCGGCGGCATCCTCTACCGCTCCAACCCGCAGGCCGCGCAGTAACCGGGTGACTCAGCCCCCTTCGCCGGTGCTCCGCGCCCCGGTGGAGCCGGGCGTCACCCCCGGTGCGGGGGCTGAGGGGAGGCTGGTTACCGTGGCAGTGTGTACCGATTCCTCCTCACCCCGCGCTGGCTCGGCGGGACCGTGCTCGCGGTGGCCGCCATCCTGCTGTGCTTCTGGCTGGGCTCCTGGCAGCTGGGGCGCTTCGAGGACCGGGTGGGCGGACAGCACAACGCGGCCGCGCACCCGAAGCAGTCCGCGCCGGCCACCGTCGGTACGGCCGACGCGCTGGACACCGTGCTGCCGGGCCCGGCAGCCGTCGTCACCACGGGCACCGTGGGCCACCCGGTGACCGCCACCGGCAGCTACGACGTCGCGCACCAGCTGCTGGTGCCGAACCGGCAGCTGGACGGCAAGCAGGGCTACTACGTGCTCACCCCGCTGCGCACCGCGAGCGGCCGGGCCGTCGCCGTGGTCCGCGGCTGGATCGCCGGCAATCCCGCGAGCAGCCAGGCCGGCGCGCAGGTACCCGCGCCGCCGGCCGGCCAGGTCGCGGTGGCGGGCCGGTTGCAGGCGCCGGAGAGCGCCGACACCTCCGGCGCGGTGGCCGGCGGCCTGCCGGCCGGGCAGCTCGGCATGATCAGCCCGGCCACCCTGGTCAACCTGCTGCCGTACCCCACGTATGACGGCTGGGTGGCCGCCGATGACGTCTCCGCCGGGCTGACGGCCGTGCCGACCGCGCAGCCGTCCGGCGGCGACGGTCTGACCGCCCGCGCGTTCCAGAACCTCGGCTACACGCTGGAGTGGTTCGTCTTCGCGGGCTTCGTCGGTTTCATGTGGTTCCGGCTGGCCCGCCGCGAGGCCGAGGCCGCGCAGGACCGGGCCCTCGGCCTGGACCCGGTCCTGGAGTAGCACTGCCCGAGGCGGCACCGCCCGGCACGACACGAGGTCACCCGGGCGGTGCCGGCGCTCTCACATCTTCAGGTGCCGCCGGACGAAGTCGATCTCCAGCCGCAGCTGCTTGATTCGCTCCTCCACCACCAGCGAGCCGTGCCCCGCGTCGTACCGGTACACCTCGTGCGGCGTGCCGAGCTCCGCGAGCCGTGCCACGTAGTTCTCGATCTGCCGGATCGGGCAGCGCGGGTCGTTCAGCCCGGCGCTGAGGTAGACCGGCACCTTCACCTGCTCGACGTAGGTCAGCGGCGAGGAGGCCCGCCAGCGCTCCGGCACCTCCTCCGGTGTGCCGCCGAAGAGCGTGCGGTCCAGCGACTTGAGCGCCTCCATCTCGTCGCCGTACGCGGTCAGGTAGTCGGCGACCGGCACGGCGGCCACGCCGAGTGACCAGGCGTCCGGCTGGGTGCCGAGGCCGAGCAGCGTCAGGTAGCCACCCCAGGAGCCGCCGGCCAGCACCAGCCGCTCGGGGTCGGCCAGCCCGGAGTCGACCGCCCAGCCGCGCACCGCGCCGATGTCCTCCAGCTCGATCAGGCCGATCCGCTCGGTCAGCGCGTCCGTCCAGGCCTGGCCGTAGCCGGTGGAGCCGCGGTAGTTGACCCGCACCACCGCGAAGCCGTGGTCCAGCCAGGCCGCCGGGCCCGCCGCGAACGAGTCGCTGTCGTGGTGGGTCGGCCCGCCGTGCAGCTCGAAGACGGTCGGGAACGGGCCCTGCCCGGCGGGGCGCTGCACCAGCGCGTGCACCCGCCCGCCCGGTCCGTCCACCCAGACGTCCTCGACCGGCACCGAGCCCGGCGGCACCGCGCCCGGTGCCCGCAGCACCACGCCGCCGGCCGTGGAGCGCACGGCCGAGGGCTCGGCGGCGGACGACCAGAGGAACTCCACCGTGCCGTCCGGCCGGGCCGTCGCACCGGCGACGGTGCCGCGCGGCGTGTCCAGCCGGGTCAGCCGGCCGGTGGCCAGCTCGTAGCAGTACAGCTCGCTACGGGCCTCGAACTCGTGCTCGACCAGCAGGGCCTCGGCGCCCGGACGCCACTGTGCGGAGACGTCGCCGGGCAGCGAGCGGCCGTCCTCGGTGCGCAGCACCAGCTCGGTCTCCCGACCGGTCAGCGGGTCCCAGAGCATCGGCTCCCAGCGGTTGCGGCGCTGGTGGGCGACCAGCAGCCGGCTGTCCCCGGGGACCGGGGCGAAGCCCAGGCAGGCCAGCCCGCGCGGCTGTTCCCGGCCGGTCACCTCGTCCAGCTCGGCGACCGTGGAGCCGTCGCTGGTGCGGACCACCCGGATCGCGGTGTGCATCGCGTCGCCGTGCTCGGTGTGGTCGATCGCCAGCAGCGCGCAGTCGTGCGACAGGTCGCCGACGCCGCCGTACTCCTCGTGCCGGTAGAGCTCGACCGGCGCGGTGGCGCCGGGACGCAGCACGTGCAGTGTGGTGCCGTCCTCGTCGGTGGAGCGGCCGACCACCACGGTGCCGTCCCGGCCGAGCGCCAGGCCTGCTTCGTAGGACGGCTCCAGGCCGGGCACGGCCGGCTCGTCCGGACCGCCGGCGAACGGCTGCCGGCGCCAGACGCCGAACTCGTCGCCGTCGGTGTCGTCGAACCACCAGACCCAGGCGCCGTCGGGGGAGAGCGCCGCGTCGGTGGTGCCGTTCTGGCGGTCGGTGACCTGCCGGTGCGTGTCAGCGGACCGGTCCCAGGCGTAGATCTCGTACTTCCCGGTCGTGTTGGAGATGTACAGCGACCGGTCGGGGGCGTCGTCCGCCCAGTCAGGAAGGGACACCCGCGCCGCCCGGAACCGCTGCTCCCAGGCGGGCACGTCGTTCTTCTCGCTACTCATCCAAGTCACTCTGGCACGGATACCCCCTGGTCCGGCAATGGGGTCTCACCAGGGAGACCTCATCGCCGGACGGCGCTGCGCCGGCACGGCCGGTGCGGGGGTCGGGGCGTCCGCTCAGAGCCCGCTCAGAGCCCGCTCGGCACCCGGTCGAGGAAGCCGTGGACGGCGGCGATCCGGCCCTCCGCGTCCGCCACCAGGACGTCGAAGCCGACCACCAGCGCCGCCGCGCCGGCCGGGCCGAGGTCCCAGGTGAAGCGGGCCAGGTTGTGGTGGGCGTCGATGCCGCCCGCGCCGAGCGTGAAGGCCAGGCCGGGGAACTGGCCCTGGACGGCGGCCACGGTCGCGTCGAAGGCGTCCCGGCCGACGACCTCGACCAGCGGGTCGGTGTACGGCGCGTCCTCGGCCCAGACCTGGTCGATCAGCTTGCGGCGCGCGTCGGCGTCGGTCTCGTTCCAGATCGCCAGGTACTGCTCGACCAGGTTCTGAATGTTCGTCATGTTCTTTCTCCCTCTGGTGATTTGCTCTTTCGTTCCGGTCCTTGCAGGTCACAAAGCTAGGCGCCGCCCGGCCGGGGCGAATCGGTCACGCATAGGTAGGGTCAACCCATGCTGTACGGGAGGGCACAGGAGCAGAGGATCATCGACGCGCTGCTGGACGGAGCGCTGCCGGACGACGCGCCGGGGGAAGGCGCACAGGGGGAGGGCGCACGGGGGAAAGAAGCGCGGGGCAAAGAAGCGCGGGGCCAAGACGAGCGGGGCAAAGACGCACAGGGGCGCGGGGGGAGTGCCGGCCGCGCTCGCCGCGACGGCCGCAGCGGTGTGCTGGTGCTGCGCGGCGAGCCGGGGATCGGGAAGAGCTCGCTGCTGGAGTACGCCGCCGAACGGGCCGGCGCGAGCGCCCGGGTGCTGCGGGCGACCGGCGTCGAGACGGAGGCCGATCTGCCGTTCGCCGGGCTCAACCTGCTGCTGGCGCCGGCCCTGGACCGGCTGTCCGCCCTGCCCGGGCCGCAACGGCTCGCGCTGGAGGGGGCGTTCGGCCTCGCGCAGGTGAGCAGGGCGGACGGCGGACGCCCGGATCGCTTGCTGACCGGCCTGGCCACGCTCGGGCTGCTGGCCGAACTCGCCACCGAGCGGCCGCTGCTCTGCCTGGTGGACGACGCGCAGTGGCTCGACCGCTCCTCGGCCGACGCGCTGCTGCTCGCCGCCCGGCGGCTGGACCGTGAGGGCGTCGTGCTGCTGTTCGCCGCCCGCGACGGCGAGGGCTCGTTCGCCGCCTCCGGCCTGCCCGAGCTGCCGTTGAGCGGGCTGGAGCCGTCCGCCGCGGCCGAGTTGCTCGCCGCCCGGGCGGACGGCCCGGTCGATGCCGGGCAGCGCTACCGGCTGCTCGCCGAGGCGCAGGGGAACCCGCTCGCGCTGACCGAGCTGAGCTCCGAGCTGACAGCCGAGCCGGCCGGAGCCGTCGGCGAGGTGGCGCTGTCGAACCGGTTGCTGCTGGCCTTCCGTGGTCAGGTGGGCCGACTGCCCGACGCCGCTCAGACGCTGCTGCTGGTGGCCGCCGCCGAGGAGAGCGGCGACCCGGCGACGGTGCTCCGTGCGGCCGAGCAACTCGGCGCAGGATCAGAGCAGTTGGCGCCGACCGAGGCGTCCGGCCTGCTGCGGCGCACGCCGGACGGCCGCTGCGTGCTGCGCCACCCGCTGCTGCGCGCCGCGCTGCTGCAACAGGCGCTCCCCGAGCGGCTGGCGGCGGTTCACCAGGCGCTCGGCCGGGTGCTCAACGCGCAGGGCGAGGCGGATCGCGGCAGTTGGCATCTCGCGCTGGCGGCCAGTGGCCCGGATGCCGAGCTCGCCACGGCGCTGGAGCGTGCCGCGCAGCGCGCCGGGGCACGCGGCGGCCACGCGGGCGCGGCCGCGGCGTACGAGCGCGCTGCCCGGCTGAGCCCCGATGCCGAGGCCGCCACCCGCCGGCTGACGCTGGCCGCCGAAGCGGCGCTGGACGCGGCCGAGGCGGACCGGGCCCAGGCACTCGCGCTGCGGGCCGCCGAGCGGGCCGGGGAGTTGTCCGGTGAGCGTCTCCCGGCCTCCGGCCCGCGGGACCCCCAGCTGCGCGCCGTGCTGGACTGGGTGCGCGCCACCGCGAAGTTCTGGCAGGGCGACTACCCGCAGGCGCACGATCTGCTGCTGTCGGCCGCCGGTGGCGCGATCGACCCGCCGTCCGTCGCCCGGCTGCTGCTCCAGGCCTTTCACACCGCCTGGTACCTGGGCGAACAGCAGGTCGGCGAGGTGCTGGACCGGCTGGCGGAGCTCGCATTGCCGCCCGCGGACCCGACCGCCCCGCTGGTCGCGCAGCTGCTCGCCTCGGCCGGACCGGCCTTCGGCCGCCCGTGGACGGGCGAGCCGCAGCCGCTGCTGGAGAGCGCCGAGCAGGCCCGCCGGGCGGGCGCGGACAGCCCGCGCGACCTGGTCCAGCTCTGCGGCGCCGGGCTGGTTCCGGGCCGGGACGCCGAGACGCACCGGCTCGCCGGTTCGCTGATCGCCGAGGCCCGGTCGGTCGGTGCGGTGGGCCCGCTGCCGACGCTGCTCTTCTTCCTCGCCGAGACCGAGCTGTTCCACGGCCGGCACCGGGACGCCGAGCTCTCCACCGCCGAGGGCCTGGCGCTGGCCAGGGACAGTGGACAGCCCCAGTGGGTCAGCCAACTGAGTGCGCTCGACGCCTACTTGGCAGCGCTCAGGGGGGATTCCGCGATGGTCGAGCTGCGGGCCGAGCAGGCGCTGGCCGACTGCGCCTCGGCCTGGGGATCCGCGGCCGCCGGCACCTCGTGGACCCAGTGGGCGCTGGCGATGCACGATCTCGGGCAGGGGCGGGCGGCTGAGGTGGTGGACCGGCTGGAGGCGCACACCGCCGGGCGCTACCGGCACCACGTCTCCTCGATCCGGACGGTGCCCGACCTGGTGGAGGCGGCAGTCCGGATCGGCCGCCCCGACCGCGCCGAGGCAGCGGTCGAGCGGTTCGGCACCTGGTCCGTCCGGATCGGTTCGCCGGACTGGGTCCGCGCGCTGCTGCTGCGCTGCCAGGCGTTGCTCGGGCCGGCCGAGTTGGCCGAGTCCGGCTATCTGGCCGCGATCGCCCTGCAGGAGGGCATCGACCGGCCGTTCGAACTGGCCCGCACCACCCTGCTGTTCGGCGAGTGGCTGCGCCGCGGCAAGCGCAAGAACGAGGCCCGGGCCCGGCTGCGCGGCGCGTTGGAGATCTTCGAGCGCCTCGGCGCCGTCCCGTGGGCCGACCGGGCCCGCACCGAGCTCGCCGCGGCGGGCGCGGCCGCGCCCAGCGCCGCCCCGGCCGGCCCGCTGGCCGGGCTGACCCCGCAGGAGGAGCAGATCGCCCGGCTCGCGGCCCGTGGGCTGTCCAACCGCGAGATAGCCGCGCAGCTCTTCCTCAGCCCCCGCACGGTCGGCCACCACCTCTACAAGGCCTATCCGAAGCTGGGCATCGCCGCCCGCGGCGAACTCGCCCAGCTGATCGGCTGATCCGGCCCGGTCGGCTGACCACGCATCAGCCGACCGGACCGTCGCCCGCCTGACGCGGCACTGCTCAGTCGCGCGGCCGGGCGACCTCCACGTTCTCCAGGATCCCCAGCGCGTCCGGCACCAGCACCGCGGCCGAGTAGTACGCGCTCACCAGGTAGGAGATCACGGCCTTCTCGTTGATGCCCATGAACCGCACGTTCAGGCCGGGCTGGTACTCGTCGGGGATCCCGGTCTGGTGCAGGCCGACCACGCCCTCGTTGTCCTCGCCGGTGCGCATCGCGATGATCGAGCTGGTGTGGCCGTCCAGCACCGGGATCTTGCCGCAGGAGAAGATCGGCACCCCGCGCCAGTTCAGCGCCCGGTGGCCGCCGGGCAGTTCGGTGCTGTCGAGGTAGACGCCGCGCGCGCTGCACTCCCGGCCGAAGGCGGCGATCGCCTTCGGGTGGGCGAAGATCAGGTCGGTGTCGCGCCGCATGCTGAGCAGCTCGTCCAGGTCGTCCGGGGTGGGCGGGCCGGAGTGGGTCTGGATCCGCTGGTCGTAGTCGGCGTTGTGCAGCAGCCCGAAGTCGCGGTTGTTGACCAGCTCGTGCTCCTGGCGCTCGCGCAGCGCCTCGATGGTCAGCCGCAGCTGCTGCTCGATCTGGTTCATCGGCTGGTTGTAGAGGTCGGCGACCCGGCTGTGCACCTGGAGCACGGTCTGCGCGACGCTCAACTCGTACTCACGCGGCGCGAGTTCGTAGTCCACGAAGGTGCCCGGCAGCTCGAACTCGCCCTCGTGCCCGGCGGCCAGCTCGATCTCGGCCTCGCCGTGCGGGTTCTGCGACTGCTGCGAGTCGGAGATGAACTGCATGATCTGCGCGCGCAGTGCCTCCGAGCGGTCGGCCAGCTCCTGGAACGCGGGCCAGGGCAGCGCGAGCAGCGTGCCGGCGGTGGCGGCCTTCACGGCGTACGGCCAGGCGGCCTCGGCCTCGGTGAGCGCCTCGTCGCCGAGGTGGTCGCCGTCGGCCAGTACGCCGACCACGGCGCTCTCGCCGTACTTGCCGGTGCCGATCTTGTTGACCTTGCCGTGCGCGACCAGCAGCACCTGGTCCATCGGCTGCCCGGCCTCGGCCAGCACCTCGCCGGCGCTGAAGTCGCGCTGGGTGAAGCGCTCGGCCAGCTGCTCCAGCAGCGCATCCTCCGCCAGCCCGCGCAGCAGCGGCACCTCGCGCAGCGTCGGTGCCAGCACCCGGACGTCGGAGCCGGTGCGGACGAAGCCGACCCGGCCGCGGCCGACGGCGTAACTCAGTCGGCGGTTGACCCGGTACGTGCCACCGGAGACCTGCACCCAGGGCAGCAGCCGCTGCACCCAGCGCGAGCTGATCCCCTGCATCTGCGGTGCCGACTTGGTGGTCGTGGCCAGGTTCCGCGCCGCCGCGGTGCTCAGGCTGAGCTGTCCCTGCCGGTCCGTCTGCTCGGGGGTCGCTTCGATGGTCATCGTGCTGCCTTTCGCATTGCCGATCAGCCGTCAGAGCGCGTTCCGCAGGCAACAGCCGGATCACACTCCGTACTCCGTCACCGATCAAAGCCGACGGCGGATCGACGTTCAATGGCGCGCGGTCGTACCCGCAGGCGTGCCGTTCCCCGCACGCCCCAGGAGTGCACGCGTTTCATCTGAACGAGTAAGTGCCCTGTGGTTTAAGTTGACTGACACAGCGTCATTCACTGCAGTGTCATTCACCGCAAAGTCAGTCACCCTCGACGTTGAGTCTCGGCAGCACCCGGTCCAGCCAGCGCGGCACCCACCAGGCGCGCGCGCCGAGCAGCGTGAGCACCGCCGGGACCAGCAGCAGTCGCACCACTGTCGCGTCCACCAGCACGCTGACGGCCAGGCCCAGGCCGAGCATCTTGATCACGATGTTGTCGTTGAGGATGAACGCGGCGAAGACGCTCACCATGATCAACGCGGCGCACCCGATCACCCGCGCGGTGATCTCCAGCCCGTGCGCGACGCTGCCGCGGCTGTCCCCGGTGCGCAGCCACGTCTCGTGCACCCGGGAGAGCAGGAAGACCTCGTAGTCCATGCTCAGTCCGAAGACGATCGCGAACATCATCATCGGCACGTAGCTCTCGATCGGCACCTTGCCCGACACGCCGAGCGCCGGCCCGCCCCAGCCCCACTGGAAGACGGCCACCACCACGCCGTACGAGGCGCTGATCGACAGCAGGTTGAGCACCGCCGCCTTCACGGCCACCAGCAGGCCGCGGAAGACCACCAGGATGATCAGGAAGGCCAGGCCGACCACCACCGCGATGATCAGCGGCAGCCGCTTGCCGACCAGCTCCAGGAAGTCCAGCTGCGCGGCGGTGGTCCCGGTCAGGTAGCTCTTCGCAGCGGTGCCGGCGGTCCCGGCGGGCAGCGTGGTCTCCCGCAGGTGGTTGAAGAGGTTCGTGGTGACGGCGTCCTGCGGCCGGCCGGTGGAGATCGCGGTGGCGATCAGCACCTGGCCGTCCTGGGTGGGCTGCAACGGGCTGATGCTGGCCGCACCGGGGACGCCGGTGAGCGCGTGCTGCAGGTTGGTGGCGAGCGTGGCACGGTCGGCCGACGGCACGGCGCTCTGGTCCACCACGATGGTCAGCGGGCCGTTGGCGCCCGGGCCGAAGCCCTCGGTGATCAGGTCGAAGGCGCGCCGGTCGGTGAAGCTCGTCGGGTCGGCGCCGTCGTCGATGTGGCCGAGCCGGATCGAGAAGAGCGGGATCGCCAGCACCGCGATCACTGCCAGGCCGCCCGCCAGGAACCACCACGGGCGGCGCTCGACCCGCTGCGCGTAGCGGTGCCAGAAGCCCGTCGGCGACCCGTCGGCCGCCACCTGCGCGGTGCCCTCGGCCACCGGCGTGCGCAGGTGCCACCGGTCGATCCGGCGGCCGATCAGGCCGAGCAGCGCCGGGACCAGCGTGATCGCACCGATTACCGCCGTCGCCACGGTCACCGTCGCGGCGACCCCGAGCTTGCCGATGAAGCTCACCCGCGACACGGTCAGCCCGAGCAGAGCGATCGCCACCGTGCAGCCCGAGACGATCACCGCCCGCCCGCTGGTGGCGACCGAGCGCCCGGCCGCCGTGGCCGGGTCCACCCCGTCCATCAGCAGCTGGCGGTGCCGGGTGATCAGGAAGAGCGCGTAGTCGATGCCGACGCCGAGCCCGATCATGGTCGCCAGCGTCGGCGACACGGTGGCGAACGTGAAGGCGATCGCCAGCAGGCTCAGGCAGCTCAGTCCGACGATCACCCCGATCAGCGCGGTGACCAGCGGAAGTCCCGCGGCGACCACGCTGCCGAAACCGACCAGCAGCACCACCACGGCGACCGCGAAGCCGATCGCCTCGCTGGTGAGGTCCTTGGCGTGCGGCCGCGCCAGCTCGCCGAGCGGCCCGCCGTACTCCACCTCGACGCCCGCGGCCCGCAGCGGCGCGACCGCGGCGTCCACGCCGTTCAGATAGTCGGTGCCGTACGTCGTCGGGTTGTTCTCGAACTTGATCGTCAGGTACCCGATCGTGCCGTCCGCCGAGATCGCGCCGGTCGGCGGCGCCCCGGGCGGGGGTAGCGGGTTCTGCACCGACAGCACGTGCGGCAACTGCTGCAACGCGCTGGTGGCCTGCCCCACCTGCCCGGAGACCCCGCTCAGCGGCCCCGCCGGATCCTTCAGCACGATCTGCGCGCCGGTGCCCCCCGAGCTCGGCGCATGCGCCGCGAGCACCTCCTGCCCGGTGTGCGACTGGACGCCGGGCAGTGAGAAGTCGTCCGAGTACGTGCCGCCGAAGGCGTTCTGCAGCCCGTGCAGCGCACCGAGCGCGAGCAGCCAGCCGACCAGCACCACCACCCACCGTCGTGCGCACCAACTGCCGAGCCGCTCCAGGCCACCGGGGGTCGGCATGTGCCCTCCTGTTGTGCTGACAAGCTGACAATGGGTCTGATCGACGCTAGGTCGTCCCGCCCCACTGCCACCCGCACGACATACGGCCAAACAGGTAGGAGCCACCCTGCCGGGCACATCGTGTGACGGCGGCACCCCCAAATTCCGTTGATGCGCCGTCGCCGGCTGAGGGCGAGTCAGCCGGTGCTCATCGCGGCACCGACACCAGGCCCGTCTCGTAGGCGATGATGACGAGCTGGACCCGGTCGCGGGCGTCCAGTTTGGCGAGCAGCCGCGTCACGTGGGTCTTGACGGTCGCCACGCTGATGAACAGGTCGGTGGCGATCTCGGTGTTGGACAGGCCCCGCCCGACCAGGGTGAGGATCTCGCGTTCCCGTCCGGTGATGCCCTCGACCGGCCTCGGCGGCGGGGTGGGTTCGGGCCGGCCGGCGAACTCCCGGATCAGGCGGCGGGTGACGCCGGGCGCGATCAGCGCGTCACCGGCGGCCACCACGCGGACGGCCGCGAGGATCTCCTCCAGCGCCATGTCCTTGACGAGGAACCCGCTGGCGCCGGAGCGCAGCGCGGCGTAGACGTGGTCGTCGTCGTCGAAGGTGGTCAGCACCAGGACGCGTGCGCTGCTGCAGCCGGCGGTGATCAGCCGGGTGGCCTCGATGCCGTCCATGCCGGGCATCCGGATGTCCATCAGGACGACGTCGGGGAGCAGCTCCTCGGTCAGCCGCACGGCCTGCGTGCCGGTTTCGGCCTCGCCGACCACCTCGATGTCGGGGCTGGCGAGGGCGGCCATCCGCAGCGCGGCGCGAATCAGCTGCTGGTCGTCGGCGAGGACGATGCGCACCGTCATCGGAGTGCTGCCGCTGTCGGGAGGCGGGTCGGCAGCGGGAGGCGGGCCGTGACGCAGAACCCGCCCTCGGGGCGCGGCGCGGCGGAGAACTGCCCGTGCAGCAGGGCCGCCCGCTCGCGCATCCCGACCAGGCCGTAGCCGCCGCCCGTGGTGGTCCCCTGGCCGGGGCCGTGGCCAGGACCAGCGCCGAGGCCGGGCCCTGGGCCACTGTCGATGACCTCGATGGCCAGCTCCTCCGCCCGGCAGTCGATGAACACCTGGCAGGAGCCGGCACCTGCGTGCCGGACCACGTTACTGACCGACTCCTGGATGATGCGGAAGGCCGACAGGTCGATCTCCGGCGGCAGCGGACGCCGCTCGCCCCGCCACCGCACATCGACCCGGACGCCGGCGGCCGTCGTCGTCGCGGCCAACCGCTCGACGTCCGCCAGACCCGGCGTCGGTGCCAGTGGCGTCGGCGTCGGGTCCGCCGACCGGCCGGGCTCGGTCTGGCGGAGCGCCCCGAGCACCCGGCGCAGTCCGGACAGTGTCTCCCGCCCGGTGCTCTCTATGGCGCCCAGCGCGTCCCGGGCCGCCGCCGGTTCGACGTCGATGACCATGCGTGCGGCGCCCGCCTGGAGGGCCATGACGCCGACGCTGTGCGCGACCATGTCGTGGAGCTCGCGCGAGATCCGGAGCCGTTCACTGGTGACCGCCTGGGCCGCGGCCCGGGTGCCCAGGTCAGCGGCGTAGTCACGGGCCTGACGCGTCGAATGGCCGATCAGCCAGGCGACGACGACCGTGAGGGCGGCGGCCGGCGCCGACGAGGCGCCGAGGGAGGCGCCGAGGGAGTGGCCGAGGGTGTGGCCGGGGGTGTGACCGGACAGCAGCCGTGCGCTCAGGTAGCCGACCGGCGTACCGAGCGCCATGACGGCGGCGGCGATCGAGGTCCGGCGCGGCTGCCCGGCCGCGATGACGCACAGGGCGACATCGACGGCCGCGAACAGTGGCGGCGGTATCTGCGCCATGCCCAGCGCCATCGAGGCGGTGACCGAACCCGCGAGCAGCAGGCCGAAGGCCGGCAGCCACCTGCGGCGCACCAGACCGCAGCCGGCCAGGGTCATGGCGGTGGCCGCCGCCATGACCGCCCAGTCCACGTCCGAGCCGCTCGCACCGGGCCTGGGCACGGCGATCGGCCGCGCCGCACCGGGCAGCCTGGTGTACCTGACGTACAGGTACACCACGACCGAGCACCAGGTCAGGGCCGTCCAGGCGCCGGCCGGCACGCGCTTCAGCAGGGGAAGGCTCGGCGTGGCGTACATGGGCCGATCGTAGCCACGTGCTCGCCGACGCCGCGTCAGACCACGGTCGTACGGCCGCCCCGGTGCTTACCGGTGCTGGTCTGACGACGCGCGGGGGCGGGTCGCGGCACCGTTGGCCGGGTGATCGAACTCAACGAACTGACGAAGCGGTACGGCAGGACCGTTGCCGTGAACGGCCTGACGTTCACCGTGCGCCCCGGGCACGTCACCGGGTTCCTCGGCCCGAACGGGGCCGGCAAGAGCACCACGCTGCGGATGATCCTCGGGCTGAACGACCCGACCAGCGGAACCGTCACCGTCGGCGGACGCCGGTTCCGGGACCTTCCGCGTGGGCTGCGCCACGTCGGCGCGCTGCTCGACGCGGGCGACGTGCACGGCGGGCGCAGCGCGGTGGCGCACCTGTCCGCCCTGGCCCGCAGCAACGGTGTTCCGCGCGGCCGGGTGGGCGAGGTCCTGCGGGAGGTGGGGCTGGCCGAGGTGGCCCAGCGCCGCATCGGCGGGTTCTCGCTCGGCATGAAGCAGCGGCTCGGCATCGCGACCGCGCTGCTCGGTGATCCGCCGGTGCTGATCTTCGACGAGCCGCTCAACGGCCTTGACCCGGAGGGCGTCCGGTGGGTGCGCGGCCTCTTCCGGCGGCTGGCCGCCGAAGGGCGCACCGTCTTCGTCTCCAGCCATCTGATGAGCGAGATGGAGCACACCGCCGACCGCCTCGTGGTCATCGGGCGCGGCGAGCTGATCGCCGACGAGACCCTGGCCGAATTCGCGGCCCGCAGCACCTGCCTGAGCGTCAGCGTCCGCACGCCCGAGGCCGCTGCGCTGGCGGCGCTGCTGACCGGCGCGGGCGCGACGGCGCGGCCGGACGGCCACGAGACGCTCACCGTGACCGGGCTCGACGCGGCCCGCATCGGCGAGATCGCCTTCCGGCACCGCATCCCGCTCAGCGAGTTGGCCACCCGCAGCGCCTCCCTCGAGGAGGCGTTCATGGCACTCACCACCGAACGCGCCGACTACCTCAGCGCCGACCACCTCAGCCCCGACCACCTCAGCCCCGACCACCTCAGTGGAGACCACCGATGACCGCCCCCGCCCTCACACCTTCGCCTTCACCCCGTGCCCGCTTCAGCGACCTCCTCGCCGCCGAGTGGATCAAGCTCTGGTCGCTGCGCTCGATCCGCTGGACGATCGGGCTCAGCGCGCTGGCCGTCATCCTCTTCAACCTGAACGGCGCCGTCGCCGACTACGACAACTGGCCGGGCTACTCCCCGAAGCTGCGTGCCGCCTATCCGGCGGACGGATACCTGGACGCCTTCCATCCCACCGCCGCCATGGTCCTGATGCTGCTCTCCGGCAGCATCGGAGCCGTCACGGTGGTCAGCGAGTACTCCAGCGGACTGGCGCGCACGACGTTCGCGGCCGTCCCCGACCGTGGCGCGGTGCTGGCAGCCAAGACCGCCGTCGTCGCGGCCGCCACCTTCGCCTACGGCCTGGTCATCGCCGTGTCCTCGTTCGCCGCGGCCCAGGCCGTCCTGTCCGGCCGGCACGTCCATCTGTCGATCGGCCATCCCGGCGCGCTGCGCGGCCTCGTGGCATCCCCGCTGCTCGCACCGGTCTGCGCGCTCATCGGCATGGGACTCGGCAGCCTGATCCGGCACACCGCGACCACCATGATCACAGTCGCTGCGCTGCTCCTCCTGCTGCCGACGTTCTTCAACGAGCGGAACCGCTGGACCGCCGCCGTCGAGCACGCGATGCCCTACAACGCGTGGCAGCGCCTCTTCCGCCTCGACGAACTCGGCTTCCCCCCGGGCATCCACTACCCGGCGACGGTCGCCGGGGCGTGGACCGTCCTCGCGGCCTGGCCACTCGTCACGGTGACCCTCGCCGCGGTCGTCCTGCGCCGCCGCGACCTGTGAACGGCACCGGCAGGGCCCGGTGTGTCGTCAGCGGTCCGTGAGGGTCTGCGCTTCGTCGGTGTAGAGCTGGGCGGGATCGAACCCCATACCGGTGAAGTGGCCGGCGAGTTCGAGGGAGAGCACGCCGTGCAGGCGGGTCCAGAAGGCGAGGGCGCGGCGGAGCGCTGACGGTGGCGCCGGGTGCTCGCCGGCCCAGGCACGGTGCTCGGCGAGGTGCTCGGCGACGTGGGTCTCGAGCGGGGTCGCCTGCTCGACAGGCGACTGCTCGGCGGTGCAGGCGTCGAGGAGGTGGGCCATGATCTCGGAGGCGATGCGCGTGGTGTCCTCGGGCGCCTGGTATCCGGGCACGGGGGTGCCGTAGACGAGGAAGTACCGCTGCGGGTCCTCCAGAGCCCACCGGCGCAGGGCGTCGGCCAGCCCGGCGAGGTCGGCACCGCCCTCGGCGCGGGCCTGGAAGCTGTCGGCCAGGCTGCGGTAGGCGTCCTTCACGAGCTCGGTGATCAGCTCGTCGCGGTTGGCGAAGTACCGGTAGAGGGCCGGTCCGCTCATGCCCATCTGCTTGGCGATGGCGTTGAGGGACAGGGCGGAGGCACCGGCGGTGGCGATCTGCTGCCGGGCGTGCTGCTTGATCTCCTCCCGCACCTGGGTGCGGTACCGCTCTCTCGGGGTCCTCGTGTCCGGCTCCGTCACGGCCTGTCTCCTGCTCTCGGGGCTGAAGCAACCATCTGGTTAGAGGCTATCACTGGCGTTCTTGACTCTCACTCTCATGCCGTTATAACGTCTAACCAACGCGAGAGCATCTACCGAGAGGAGAAGGTCATGGTCAGCGAGCGTCGCACCGAGGTCGTGCTGCCGGGCATCGTGGCCCCGGAGGGCCTGCAGATCCGCGAGACGGCCGTACCGGACGCCGGTCCGGGTCAGATCGTGGTCGCCATGGAGGCGACCGGCGTCTCGTTCGCCGAGCAGCAGATGCGCCGCGGGCGGTACTACGACCAGCCTGCGTACCCGTTCGTGCCCGGCTACGACCTGGTGGGCCGGGTGCTGGCCACCGGCGAGGGCGTCGATCCGGGCCTGACCGGCCGGCGGGTGGCCGCGCTGGTGAAGGTCGGTGGGTGGGCCAGCCACGTGGCGCTCGACGCCGCCGACGCCGTGCCGGTGCCGGATGGCCTCACGGCGGCCGAGGCCGAGACCGTCGTGGTCAACGGCATCACCGCCTGGCAGATGCTCCACCGCAGGGCCCGGGTCCGTGCGGGGCAGACCGTCCTGGTGCACGGCGCCAGCGGTGGCGTGGGCTCCGTCCTGGTCCAACTCGCCCGCGCGGCCGGTGCGCAGGTGATCGGCACGGCCTCCGCCCGCCACCACGACGCCCTGCGCGAGCTGGGCGTCATCCCGCTCGACTACCGCGCCGACGACGTGCCCGCCAGGGTCCGCGAGCTGGCACCCGGTGGAGTGGACGCCGTCTTCGACCACCTCGGCGGCCGGAGCGTCATCGACTCCTGGCACCTGCTCGCCCCCGGCGGCGCCCTCATCGCCTACGGCAGCGCCTCCACCCGCGACGACACCGGCTCCAAGCAGTGGCCCGTCCTGAAGATCCTCGCCCGCACCATGCTGTGGAACACCCTGCCCAACGGGCGCAGCGCCCACTTCTACAACATCTGGGCCGGCCGGGCACTGAGCAAGGCCCGCTTCCGGGCCCGGCTCCGGGCCGACCTCACCGAGGTCTTCGCCGCCCTGAGCCGCGGCGACGTCACCGCCCGCATCGCCGCCGCCCTGCCGCTCGCCCGAGCCGCCGAGGCCCTGCGCCTGGCCGAGTCCGGCACCGTCACCGGCAAGGTCGTCCTGACTCCCTGACTCCCTGACTCCCCGCAGATCCCCTCAACGCACCACCACCCGAAGGAACGTCACCATGAAGTCCAGCTCGCCCCATGCCACGACCGCGCCGATCGTCACCGACTGGGCCGCCGCCTGGAACGGCACCGACCCCCAGGCACTCGGCGCCCTGTTCGCCGCCGACGGCACCTACATCGACCAAGCCGTGGGCGTCACCTTCCACGGCCACCAGCAGATCGCCGACTGGAAGGCCCGCGCCGACAGCCTCATCGACAACGTCCACGTCACCGTGCGCGCCGTCCACCGCGACCGCGACCGCATCACCGTCGAGGCCGTCTACGCAGGCCACCTCAAGGGCGCACCCCAGCCCTTCGCCGTGCCGATGGCCACCCTCCTCGACCTCGACCACCGCGGACGGATCACCTGCGACCAGGACTACTACAGCCTCACCGCCGTCCTCACCCAGTCCGGCCTCCCCACCGACTGGACCCCGCCCACCCCTGACCGGCCCACCCCCTGACCGGAAGCCGAGCTGACAGGCCGGTAGCGGTTGCCTCGGCTGTCGTGCCTGCCGGCAGAAACGCCAGAGGGCCAGTCAGATTTCTCTGACTGGCCCTCTGGACTGGGTCGGGGTGGCGGGATTTGAACCCACGGCCTCTTCGTCCCGAATCACGGGCGGGGCGGTCGATGAGGTCATTTGCGCAGTTCATCGGTGGTTCCAGGTGTATCGAGGGCCACTGCTGGACGCCCCGGTTGCGGTACTTCGCTGCTGTACCGGCGAATGGCTGACGTGGCTTGAAGCCCAGGTTCCGCCATGTCGCAAGTGCGGAGAGTAACAGAAGGGGTAGCTTGTGGTTACCCGCTGTCGTGATCGTCGGGCCGCTCCGCGCCGCTTGCGGCCACGGGCGAGCCGCAAGGGCCGAAAGGGTTGCCCATGCACGTCGTCTTCAGCCGCACTCGTCTCAGCAGGGCCATCCTGGCTGCCTGCGGAGTGTCGGTGCTGCTCACCTCGCACGCGATGCTCGGTTCGAGTGCCGCTGTCGCCGGATCGCGTTCAGCCGACCATGCCCCCCACGGTGGGGGCGCGGTCATCACCGTGACGACCGCCAAGGTCGGTGCGCCCGGCAACCCCGCGGTGGGCGTCGTCCCGTTCACGGATGCCGTCTACCGCACGTGCGCCGACGCCCCGCCCGCATCGAGCGACTGTCTGATGGTCGGCGCCGTCCGCGATCCTTACGAGATCGGGCAGTTGGAGGTCACGGTCGGCGAGTGGGTGGCCTTCCTGAACACGGTTGACCCTGCGGGCCGTGACCCCCACGGCCTCTACGACAGGACCGAGAGCTCGTCGGCGTGGCCGAAGTACGGCTCGGTCAACTTCTCCGCCGACGCCGGCGACGGCTGCCACTACTCCGTGGCGTATCCGGAATGGGCGGACAAGCCGTACGGCTTCGCGAACTTCCTGAAGGCCGCACGCTTCGTCAACTCGCTCTACAACGGCCGACTGATCTCCAAGCAGGACAGCAGCGGCAACGGCTTCAACTACGTCACGTACCAGGTCGAACTGTCGCCACAGACCGAGCGCGGGATGTACGACCTCGCCCGGCCGGACGCGACCCGAGCTCATGACGCCGGCTTCGTCGTACCGAGCCAGGACGAGTGGATCAAGGCGGCCTACTACGACCCGAACGGCGGCGGCACCTACTCCTACTGGAAGTACCCGACCAATCCGGGAGTCTTCGGCGATGGCGACGCGACCGCCCCCGCCCCCACGGTCCTCAACCCCACCACCGGCGATGTCGTCAACGCGGCGACCCAGCCCCTCGCCTCGTACCACGCCACCGGCCAGCCGGCGCCGAACTGGTGCCCGGGCGAGGTGCAGCCCGATGTCTGCGCCACCGTCAACCCGTTCGGGCTCGATCCTGTCAGCTATGCCAGCCTTTACCAGGGCAGCCTCAGTACGGTCGGCCAGGCGAGGACCACCTCACCGTGGGGCACCCTCGACCAGGGCGGCAACGCCGTCGAGTGGACCGACACGATCACGCCGCCCCCGACCGGAGGCGACTCCGCACGGATCTGGCGCCGCGCGCACGGCGGGGTGTCCAACGCCGGCGCGTTTCAGATGTGGCCCTCCGCGGTCGGACTCCAGCCTCAGGACAACGTGTTCTTCAACCTCACCTATCCGTGGTTCGGCATCCGACTCGGAGTGATCGGCGACCTGGAGCCCAAGAGCGGCGATCGCTGAACCACGGTCAACTGCGCCGTCGTATGCGGGCTCGACAGATGGACGAACTGTTCGGCCCGGCACTGAGGGACAGTCACTCGGCAGTCACGCACAACGAATCAGGGCCCTACCGGATCTCTCCGATAGGGCCCTGACTCGTACTACTGGGTCGGGGTGGCGGGATTTGAACCCACGGCCTCTTCGTCCCGAACGAAGCGCGCTACCAAGCTGCGCCACACCCCGGTCTTTCTCTTGTCGCTTTGGGCTTCCTTGCGGTCTCCCTGGCGACGAGTAGAACTCTATCCCATGCAGGTCGGGAGACGAAATCCGGTTACCGGGGGCGTGGCACCAGGGTCATCAGGGTGGCCTCGGGAGGGCAGGCGAAGCGGACGGGGGTGTAGCGGTTGGTGCCGCAGCCGGCGGAGACGTGGAGGTAGGACTGGCGGCCGCCGGCGCGGTGGGTGGAGAGGCCCTTGACCCGCTTGGCGTCCAGGTCGCAGTTGGTGACCAGGGCGCCGTAGAAGGGGACGCAGAGCTGGCCGCCGTGGGTGTGGCCGGCCAGGACCAGGGGGTAGCCGTCGGCGGTGAAGGCGTCGAGGCTGCGTAGGTAGGGGGCGTGGACGACGGCGATCGAGAGGTCGGCGTCGGCGGAGGGGCCGCCGGAGACCTGGGTGTAGCGGTCGCGGCGGATGTGCGGGTCGTCCAGGCCGGTGAACTCGAGGTCGAGTCCGCCGAGGGCGAGGCGGCCGCGGGCGTTGGTGAGGTCGAGCCAGCCGGCCGCGTCGAAGCCGTCGCGCAGCTTCTCCCACGGGTTGTGGACCGCGCCGGTGATGCCGGCCCGGCCGGTGCCGTCGGCGTTGTTGAGGCCGTGGTTGCCGCTGCTCAGTGCCTTCAGGTAGCGGGTCGGGCTCTTGCGGGCCGGGCCGTAATAGTCGTTGGAGCCGAAGACGTAGGCGCCGGGGAACTCCATCAGCGGGCCGAGCGCGTCCAGCGTGGCGGGCACGCCGAGCGGGTCGGAGAGGTTGTCGCCGGTGTTGACCACCAGGTCGGGGCGCAGCCCGGCGAGGCTCTGCAGCCAGCGCTGCTTCTTCCGCTGCCCGGTGACCATGTGGATGTCCGAGACCTGGAGCACCCGCATGGGTCGGGCGCCGTGCGGCAGCACGGGGACCTCGACCCGGCGCAGGCGGAACGAGCGGACCTCGTACCCCGCGGAGTAGGCGAGGCCGGCGGCGCCGGTGGCGGCGATGGCGAGCGGGACGGAGTACAGCTTTCGCATCGGTCCATGGTCGCAGACCTGCCCCGCCCGGGTGAACCGGGTCTGCGATGCCGCTGACACCTCGTCGGGTACAGAGTCAGGTACAGAGATGGGGGTGGAGGTAGGGAGAGGGATGGGAAGAGGGGATGAGGAGGGGGTGGGGAGGGAGCAATCCGGTTGCCGTTATCGGCTGCGGGCGCATATGAATACGACATGACTACGCTCAAGGAGCGGCTGCGGGAAGACCTGACGGCCGCGATCAAGGCCCGGGACGAACTGCGCTCCTCCACGCTCCGACTGACCCTCTCCGCCGTCACCAGCGCAGAGGTGGCCGGCAAGGAGAAGCGCGAGCTCTCCGACGACGAGGTGCTGCAGGTGCTGCAGCGCGAGACGAAGAAGCGCCGGGAGGCCGCGACGGCCTTCGCCGATGCCGGCCGGACGGAGTCGGCGGAGCGGGAGCAGGCGGAGGGCGCGGTGCTCGCGGAGTACCTGCCGAAGCAGCTGACCGACGAGGAGCTGACGGCCATCGTCGCGGCCGCGGTCGAGCAGAGCGGGGCGAGCGGGCCGCAGGGCATGGGCGCCGTGATGAAGATCGTCAAGCCGCAGACCGAGGGTGTGGCCGACGGCGGCCGGGTGGCCGCCGTGGTCAAGGCCGCGCTGACCGGGAAGTAAGAGCCGGGAAGCGGGAAGTAAGAGCCGGGAAGTAAGAGCTGGGAACGGCGAGGGCCCCACGACCTGATGGACAGGTCGTGGGGCCCTCGCCTTGTTCAGCTCAGCTCAGCTCGGCTCAGTGGTGGCCGGGCTTCCTGGGGGCCGGCGGCTGTCCGCCGCCACCGCCCGCGCCGCCGATCGAGCCGGGCGGCAGCGTGAAGCCGCCGCCAATGGTCCCGCCGGGCGGCAGGATCGGGGCCGGCGCCGGGGTGACCGGGGTGAGCAGGCCCGCGTTGGTGGCCGTCTGGCCGGGCTGCGTGGCCGGTGCGCTCGGGTTGTTCGGGTCGCCGGGCGACGGCGACGAGCTCGGCGCCGGCAGCGGGGCGGGCAGCGGGACGAGCGTGAACTGGCTCTGCGGCGTGCTGCTGAGCGCCTGGCCCATCGCCTGCTTCCAGATCGGGCCGGGGCCGGTGGCGCCGTAGACGCCGTCCGGGTAGAAGGAGTGGCCGCCGATCACGATGTTCTGGTCCATCTTGACGCCGCCGCTCGGGCCGCCGAGCCAGACCACGCCGACCAGGTCGGGGGTGTAGCCGTCGAACCAGGCGGCCCGGCGCTCGTCGGTGGTACCGGTCTTACCGGCGATCGGACGGCCGTCCGGCAGGCCCAGGTCGGCGCCGGTGCCACCGGTCTCGGTCACGCCGGCGAGCAGCGTGTTGACCGAGTCGGCGGTGCTCTGCAGTATCACCTGGTTGCAGTTGCCCTGCGGAACGGCGAGCTTCTTGCCGTCCATGCCGGTGATGCCGGTGATCACGATCGGGTCGCAGTGGATGCCGCGCGAGGCGAAGGTGGCGTAGACGCCGGCCATGTCGAGCGGGCTCATCTCCTCGCCACCGAGCGCGATGGCCGGGACCTCGTCGAGCGGCTGGCCGCTCGCCTTGGTCTTGATGCCGAGCTTGTTGGCCATCTGCTTGATCGGGCAGAGGCCGATGTCCTGCGCCATCTGGATGAAGTAGGTGTTGATGGACATCGCCATCGCCGTGGTCATCTGGTACGGACCGGACTCGCTGGGGCTGTCGTTGCCGACGGTGGAGTGGGCCGTGTTCTTCCAGGTGCCGGCGCAGGTGGACATGTCCGGGTACGCGATCTTGGGCGGTGCCGGGTAGACCTGGCCGATGTCCTTGCCGCCCTCGATCGCCGCGGCCGCCACGATCGCCTTGAACGTCGAGCCGGGCTGGAAGCCGTTGCCACCGCCCATCGAGGCGTCGACGTTCAGGTTGACGACCGTCTGGTGCTGGGAGTCGTCCAGGCCGTACGGGCGGGTCTGGGCCATCGCCAGGATCTGCCCGGTGCCGGGCTGTTCCATGGTCATGGCGGCCGAGACCGAGTCGGTCACCTTGACCTTCTGGGTGACCGCCGCGTTCGCCGCAGCCTGCTTGTCCGGGTCGATGGTGGTGTGGATCTGCAGGCCGCCCTGGGTCCAGAGCTTGTTGCGCTCGGCGCTGGACGCACCGAAGGTCGGGTCGTCCTCGACCACCCGGCGGACGTAGTCGCAGAAGAAGCCCATGCCGTTCTGGGCCGTGATGCAGCCGTTCTGCGGCTCCTGGTAGTTCAGGCCGAGCGGGCTGGCCAGCGCGTCCTTCGCCTGCTGCGGCGTGATGTGCTTGAACTCCAGCATCTTGTTGATGACGGTGTCCCGGCGGTTCTGCGCGGCCTTCGGGTGCAGTATCGGGTCGTACGCGGTCGGGTTCTGCACCAGACCGGCCAGCATCGCGGCCTGCGCGACGGTGAGGTCCTTGTTGCTCTTGCCGAAGTAGCGCTGCGAGGCGGCCTCGACGCCGTACGCCTGGTGGCCGAAGAACGTGATGTTCAGGTAGTTGGTGAGGATCTGCGACTTGGGCAGCTCCTCCTCCAGCTTGATCGCGTACTTCAGTTCCTTGATCTTGCGGCCCAGGCTCTTCTGGGTGGCCGCCTGGAAGGCCGCCTGGTCGTCGCCGGCCTCCTCGATGAAGACGTTCTTCACGTACTGCTGGGTCAGTGTCGAGGCACCCTGCGAGGCGTCGCCGGAGGAGGCGTTCTTGCCGATCGCGCGGGCGATGCCCTTGGGGTCGATCGCGCCGTGCTGGTAGAAGCGGGCGTCCTCGATGTCGACCTGGGCCTCGCGGGTGAGCGGAGACATCTGATCCTGGGTCAGCACCGTACGGTCCCGGGCGTAGATCTTGGCGATCTGGTTGCCCTTGTCGTCGTAGATGAACGACGCCTGGGAGAGCGGCGGTGCCTTGAAGTCATCCGGGATGCTGTCGAAGCTCTCGACGCCGTTCTTGGCGCCAAGGCCGATCGCGCCGACTGCCGGCAGCGCTAGGCCCGCCAGCAGGAAGCCGGAGAGGATGCTGACGCCCAGGAACTTCACCCCGTGTCCGGCCAACTCCAGGGGAGAGGTGCGCCGTCGGCGGGTGCGCTGGGCTGCTGAGGAGCGCTTCGGTGCCATAGGGCGAACTCTACGTTGCCAATTCTGGCCCATGAGGGCAGGTGTTCGCCTACGCTTGTCACAAGCTTGCGACAGCTTCGCTCTGTGCATCGTCGAGACTCTTGTGAGTGTTGAGAGTTGTCCGAATTGACGGTGTATGAGGCGGCTGGCGTCGTAGTGCGGCCCGACCTGCGCGCTGGTTCACCGCGGGCGTCGTGGCAGAGCGTGACGAAAAGGGGCGATCGGGGTGCCCGCAAGGCCCTCGACCTGCGATCACTCCAACGAGTGATCTGACCGGCACCCATAGTCCGATTGGGTCATTCGAGATTGGACCCCAAGGGGCTGTTGCGCTCCGCGATTCTTCCGTAACGTCCTCAACTGGCAACGGTGAATATGCCGTTGCCGCCGTGGGGGAGCCTCGATTATTCGGGAGAGGACGGCGCCGGGATGGGCTGGGTAGATGACTGGAGCGCGCAGGCCGCCTGCCGCACGAGCGATCCGGACGAACTGTTCGTCCAGGGGGCGGCGCAGAACCGGGCAAAGGCCGTGTGCAGCGGGTGTCCCGTGCGCACCGAGTGCCTGGCGGACGCGCTGGACAACAGGGTGGAGTTCGGGGTCTGGGGTGGGATGACCGAGCGCGAGCGCCGTGCGCTGCTGCGCCGCCGGCCGACGGTGATGTCGTGGCGCCGGCTGCTGGAGACCGCTCGTACCGAGTACGAGGAGTCGCTGGCCGACGGAGTGATCCTGGTGGACTACGCGCAGGCGGGCTGACCATCGCGTCGGATGGCGGGGGCGACCGCCGCGATGGTGCGCCGCCCGACTGCTGAAAGCTGACGCAGTGTCACCGAGCGGGGGATCGGTGCCACTCGGTCGATGTCGTTCAGCCGGTGCTGTTCAGCCGATGCCGTTCAATCAATGCCGTTCAGCCGGCGTCGCCGGCCAGTTGGCGGCCGATCGTACGAAGACCATCCAGGTCGTGCACATCTCCGGCCAGCGCCGGGACCTCCACCATTGACACATCGGGATAGACCGAGACAAACCTGTCCCGGGTGCGCTGCTCACGGGCCATCACCTCGACCCGCTCGGCGTGAAGCCGGAGCAGCCCGGCGGCCAGTGACTCGGCGGCTGCCTGCCGCGGCGCACGCTCCGCGCCGTTCTCCTCCAGCGCCTGCGCCGCCGCCTGGGCCCGCTCCGCGCTGAGCTGGGGCGCGCCGGTCGTGTGCACCCGGTTGAGCACCAGTCCGGCCAGCGGCATCTGGTCCGCGGCCAGTCGGTCCACGAAGTACGCGGCCTCGCGCAGCGCGTCCCGCTCCGGGGCGGCGACCACCAGGAACGCGGTGCCCTCGGCCTTGAGCAGCTGGTACGTCCGGTCGGCCCGCTCCCGGAAGCCGCCGAACATCGAGTCCATCGCGGCGACGAAGGTCTGCAGGTCGGTCAGCAGCTGGGCGCCGAAGATCTTGCCGAGCGTGCCGGTGAGCAGGCCCATGCCGACGTTGAGGAACTTCATCGCGCTGCGCCCGCCGACCTTGGCCGGCGTCATCAGGACCCGGATGATCCGGCCGTCCAGGAACGAGCCGAGTCGGCCCGGTGCGTCGAGGAAGTCCAGCGCGGAGCGGGACGGCGGAGTGTCCACCACGATCAGGTCCCACTCGCCGGCGGCTCGCAGCTGGCCGAGCTTCTCCATCGCCATGTACTCCTGGGTGCCCGCGAAACCGGCCGAGAGCGACTGGTAGAACGGGTTCTCCAGGATCGCCCGGGCCCGCTCGGGCTCCGCGTGGGCCAGCACGACCTCGTCGAAGGTCCGCTTCATGTCGAGCATCATGGCGTGCAGTTCGCCGGGGCCGTCGGGGCCGGCCGCGCCCTTGACCGGGCGCGGGGTGTTGTCCAGCTCGGTCAGGCCCATCGACTGGGCCAGCCGGCGGGCCGGGTCGATGGTCAGGACGACGGTGCGCCGGCCGCGCTCGGCGGCCCGCAGACCGATCGCCGCGGCGGTGGTGGTCTTGCCGACCCCGCCGGAGCCGCAGCAGACGATGATCCGGGTGCCCGGGTCGTCGATCAGCCGGTCCACGTCGAGCACTCGCGCGGTGCCAGTGCCAGTGCCGGTGCCGTTCCCGGCGCCGCTGACCTTGCGGCTGCCGCCGGTGTTGCCGCTGCCGGTACTCATGCCGCCCCCTGCGTCTTCAGCTCTCCGGCCAGCCGGTACAGCCCGCCCAGGTCCACGCCCCCGCTGAGCAGCGGCAGCTCGTACGTCGGGAGCTTCAGCGCGGCCAGTTCGGCCCGCTGCTCACGCTCCAGCGCGACCCGCTCGGCGTGCTCGCGGGCCTGCGCGAGCAGCGGGTCCAGCAGCGGGTCCACCGCCGCCCGCCGGGTCGCCGCGGTCCGCGAGCGCCCGCCCAGCCCGGCCTCCACCAGGGCCTGCGCGACCTCCTCGCGGTGGTCGCCGTCGGCCGCCGCGACCGCGGCCGCGTCCAGCACCGGCGGACGCACCATGTTGACCAGCACGCCGCCGGCCGGCAGCGCGGCCGCGCGCAGCTCGGCGAAGCCGTCCATCGTCTCCTGGACCGGCATCTCCTCCAGCAGTGTGACGAGGTGGACCGCCGTCTCCGGCGACTTCAGCACCCCCATCACCGCCTGTGCCTGGCTGTGTATCGGGCCGAACCTGGCCAGCCCGGCCACCTCGGAGTTGACGTTCAGGAACCTGGTGAGGCGCCCGGTCGGCGGCGCGTCCATCACCACCGCGTCGTACGCGCGGCGCCCGTCCGGGCCCTTGCGCCGGGCCGCCTCGCAGGCCTTGCCGGTGAGCAGCACATCGCGCACGCCCGGCGCGACGGTGGTGGCGAAGTCGACGAAGCCGACCTTCTGCAGCGCCTTCCCGGCCCGGCCGAGCTTGTAGAACATGTCCAGGTACTCGAGCAGCGCCTGCTCGGGGTCGATGGCGAGCGCGAAGACCTCGCCGACCTCGCTGCCCGGCCGGCCGAGCTTGGCGGGCGAGACGGTGGCCACCTTGCGCTCCTCGTACGGCAACGCGGCGAGCCCGAAGAGCTCGGCGATGCCCTGCCGCCCCTCGACCTCGATCAGCAGGGTGCGGCGCCCCTCGGCGGCCAGTGCCAGCGCGAGGGCGGCCGCCAGGGTGGTCTTGCCGGTGCCGCCCTTGCCGCTCACCACGTGCAGCCGGACGCCTTCCCAGTCCGTACCGGTGTCGGCGTCCGCGTCCGCGTCGGCGCCGGCCTCCGCGCCTGTGTCGGCATCCGCGTCGGCGCCGGTATCCGCGTCGGTACCTGCGGGCGGCTGCTGCCTGCTTGCCACGCTCCGTCTCCCTCCGCTCAAGGGTCCCTCCTCGCGAGCGTAACCAGCGGCCGCTCCCGATGCCCGGAGCATCCGGCTGCCGGTGGGCATTCTTGCCCGCTTTGTGTCCCACCTCACATCGGCCGCCGCCGCCCGCCGACCGTCTAGAGTCACCCCCATGACCAAGTGGGAATACGTAACGGTGCCGCTGCTCGTGCACGCGACCAAGCAGATCCTGGACACCTGGGGCGAGGACGGCTGGGAGCTGGTCCAGGTCGTGCCCGGGCCGAACAACCCCGAGCAGCTGGTGGCCTACCTGAAGCGGGAGAAGGGCTGATGGGCAAGGTCGAGAGCAGGCTGGCCGAGCTGGGCCTGACCGTTCCGGAGGTGGCCGCCCCGGTCGCCGCGTACGTTCCGGCGATCCGCTCCGGCGAGTTCGTCTTCACCTCCGGCCAGCTGCCGATGGTGGCCGGCAAGCTCCAGCACACCGGCAAGGTGGGCGCCGAGGTCACCGCCGAGGAGGCCAAGGAGCTCGCGCAGATCTGTGCGCTGAACGCGCTGGCCGCCGTGAAGTCGGTGATCGGTGACCTGGACCGGATCGAGCAGGTCGTGAAGGTGGTCGGCTTCGTCGCCTCCGCCCCCGACTTCACCGGCCAGCCCGGTGTGATCAACGGTGCCAGCGAGCTGCTCGGCAAGGCGCTCGGCGAGGCCGGCGTGCACGCCCGCAGCGCGGTCGGCGTCGCGGTGCTGCCGCTGGACGCGCCGGTCGAGGTCGAGATCCAGGTCCGCGTCCGCGACTGACGCGCCTGCGGTCACTGACCGGCCTGCGGCTGAGCTGCGGTCGGATCAGGACAGGTCAGGACAGGGGTCAGGACAGGTCGGCCCCGGTCGGGGCTTCTCAGCGCCATGCCCGGGTGCATAGCATCCGGGCATGGCCGCGAACCCGCTTCGATCAACAGCGCACCCGATGCCGCCCGGCTGGCCGGCCCGGATCCGGGCGCTGGCGGCCGGCGAGCTGACGCCGCCGGTGCCCAGGGCCTCGGCCACCGTGGTGCTGCTGCGCGACACGCCCGAGGGTCCGCAGGCCTACCTGCTGCGCCGGCGCACCTCGATGGCCTTTGCCGCCGGCATGTACGCCTATCCGGGTGGCGGAGTGGACCCGCGCGACGCCGAGCTCGCACCCGGCTGGGCCGGGCCGAGCCCGGAGCAGTGGGCCGCCCGGCTCGGGGTGGACCGCGCGACGGCGCAGGCAGTGGTCTGCGCGGCGGTCCGCGAGACCTTCGAGGAGGCCGGCGTGCTGCTGGCCGGTCCCGACGCCGACACGGTCGCGCCCGAGCGCGACTGGACCGCCGAGCGGGCCGCGCTGGAGGCGCACGAGCTCTCGTTCGCCGAGTTCTGCCGCGAGCACCGGCTGGTGCTGCGCACCGATCTGCTCGGCGGCTGGGCCCGCTGGATCACCCCCGCCTTCGAGGAGCGGCGCTACGACACCTGGTTCTTCGTCGCCGCGATGCCGCCCGGCCAGCAGGCCGCGCGCGAGGTCGGCGAGGCGGACCGAGTGGCCTGGCTGACCCCCGCCGAGGCCGTCCAGGGGCACGCCGACGGCCGGTACGGGATGCTGCCGCCGACCGTCTCGGTGCTCCGCGAGCTGCTGCCGGTCCGGACGGCGGGCGAGGCGCTCGTGGCGTCCGAGCGGCGCACGTTGACTCCCGTGCTCGGCGAGGCCGAAGTGACGGGTGATCGAATGACCGTCCGATGGTCCGGGTATGAAGAGCTGACCATCGATGGCCGCTTTCCCGAGGAAGGACCCCCTGCCGATGACCCACAATGACGTGGCTCGCCGTGTCGTGCGCGATCTCCCCGCCCGCAGTCTGGAGGCGCGCCGCTCGCCGGCCCGCTCGCTCTGCTGCGACGACCAGGCGGCCTGGGCCGACCGCGCCCCGCGGGCCCTGGTCCGCAGCCTCGATCCCCGCGCGCTGAACCGTTTCGCCGAGGGCGGCCGGATCTAGCGCCGGACCTCACGCCGCAAGGGATATCCGTGACTGGCCTGCTGCCCGGTAACCCCGCCGACACGGTCGGCGGGGCCGCCACCCCGCGCGCGCTCTGCGTGCTCGCCCCGAACCCGTCCCCGATGACGCTGGACGGCACCAACACCTGGCTGCTCTCCGAGCCGGGCTCCGAGCTCGCGGTGGTCGTCGACCCCGGGCCGCTGGACGAGGGCCATCTGCGCGCGGTGATCGCCGCCGCCGATCAGCAGGGCAAGCGGATCGCGCTGACCCTGCTCACCCACGGCCACCACGACCACGCCGAGGGCGCGGCCCGGTTCGCCGAGCTGACCCGCACTCAGGTGCGGGCGCTGGATCCGGCGCTGCGGCTCGGCGAGGAGGGGCTGCACGGCGGCCAGGTGATCGAGGTCGGCGGGCTGGAGGTGCGGGTGGTGGCCACGCCGGGGCACACGGCGGACTCGCTCACCTTCCACCTGCCGGGCGACGGCGCGATCCTGACCGGTGACACGGTGCTCGGCCGCGGCACCACGATGGTGGCCCACCCCGACGGGGTCCTTGGCGACTACCTCGACTCGCTGCGCCGGCTGCGCCGGCTGGCCACCGAGCACGGTGTGAACACCGTGCTGCCCGGGCACGGCCCGGTGCTGGCGGACGCCTTGGGCAGCGTGGACTACTACCTGGCGCACCGGGCCGCCCGGCTGGCCCAGGTGGAGACGGCGGTGGAGGCCGGCTACCGGAGCGCCGAACAGGTGGTGGCCCGGGTCTACGCGGACGTCGACCGGGCGCTCTGGCCGGCCGCCGAGCTCTCGGTTCGGGCGCAGCTGCAGTACCTGGAGGACCACGGACTCATCTGAGGCACCCGGTCTGAGGCACACGGAAGGCCACGGACGCGTCCGACGACGAGTCCGTGGCCTTCCGTATGCCTCAGATGGGAGCAGGTGGCTCAGCGCGAGCGGCGGGAGAGCCGCTCGACGTCCATCAGGACGACCGCGCGGGCCTCCAGCTTCAGCCAGCCACGGCCGGCGAAGTCGGCCAGCGCCTTGTTGACGGTCTCCCGCGAGGCGCCGACCAGCTGGGCCAGCTCCTCCTGGGTGAGGTCGTGCGCGACGTGGATGCCCTCCTCGGACTGCACGCCGAACCGGCGCGAGAGGTCGAGCAGCGCCTTGGCGACGCGGCCCGGCACGTCCGAGAAGACCAGGTCGCTCATCACGTCGTTGGTCCGCCGCAGCCGGCGGGCGATGGCGCGCAGCAGTGCGATCGAGACCTCGGGGCGGGCGTGCAGCCAGGGCTGCAGGTCGCCGTGGCCGAGGCCGAGCAGCTTGACCTCGGTCAGCGCGCTCGCGGTGGCGGTGCGCGGTCCGGGGTCGAAGAGCGAGAGCTCACCGATCATCTCGCTGGGGCCGAGCACCGCGAGCATGTTCTCGCGACCGTCCGGCGAGGCGCGGTGCAGCTTCACCTTGCCCTCGGCGACGACGTAGAGCCGGTCGCCCGGGTCGCCCTCGTGGAAGAGCGACTCGCCACGGGCGAGCGTCACCTCGGTCATGGAAGCGCGCAGCTCGCCGGCCTGTTCGTCGTCGAGAGCCGCGAAGAGCGCGGCGCGCCGCAGAACGTCGTCCACGTGCTTCCTCCTTCTCGGCCGTCCGAGGCGGCGCCACGGGCGGCTCACGTGCTGGTGCTTCTCCGAGCTCGGGTGCCGGAGAAACCGTGTTCTTCCTCACCCAGCATGGCGCATGTCGCTCCGATCATATGAGGAGGGGGTGCGCTGTGGAGTCCGGTACGCGGCCATCTGTACGCATCGGTTACTGATCGGTCACTCTGCCGGGACGGCCTGCGCCTGCTCGGTGACGGCTGCCAGCAGCTGCTCGCCCTGGTCGCGGGCCACCGCGAACGCGAGGTGGTCGTGGTAGTCGCGGCTCTCCACGATCAGGCCGTCGCGCACCCGCATGACCTGGATGTTGGAGACCCGGAAGTCCCGGCCGGTGGCGGGGTCGTGGCCCTGGTAGTCGAACTCGGCGATCACCACCTCGGGGTCCTCGCTCCGGTGGATCCGGACGTTCTCCGCCCGCAGCTCGACGCCGTCCGAGGCCCTGCGGTCGCTGAGTCGCGCTCCCAGCACGTCCCGGCCCTCGAAGCGGCGCGGCGGCATCGGGGAGAACGGGATCTCGACCACGACGTCCTCGGCGTAGAGCGCGAAGAGCTCGTTCCACTCCTTGGCCGTCAGGTGGCCGATGAACCGCTCGAAGACCTCGGTGGGGGTGGCTGAAGCAGACATGGGTGTCCTCCATGGGATGCGCTGCCTACAATCGGATAAGCAACTCCGTTTAAGACGATACGGATAGACGACTCCGTTTGTCGAGGCATGCGCGAGGATGACATGACGCAGCAGCAGCACCCGTCCGACCCGGCGCCCGGCGTGACGGCCGCCCCGAAGCCCCGGCCGATGCGGGCGGACGCGCGGCGCAACCGGGCCCGGCTGCTGGAGGTCGCGGAGGAGGTCTTCACCGAGCAGGGGGCGGCCGCCTCGACCGAGGAGATCGCCAAGGCCGCGAACGTCGGCATCGCGACCGTCTTCCGGCACTTCCCGACCAAGGAGGCGCTGCTGGAGGCGGTGCTGGTGCGCCGGCTGGAGGGGCTGGCCGAGGCGGCCCGGCTGCTGGCGGCCGAGCGCGCGCCCGACGAGGCGTTCTTTGCCTTCTTCGACCTGGTGGTCGAGCAGTCCTCGGCGAAGAACGCGTACGCGACGGCGCTGGCGGACGCCGGTGTCGATGTCCGGGCCGCCACTTCGGAGCCCGGCTCGCTGGTCCGCGAGGCGATGGCGGACCTGCTCGGCGCGGCCCAGCGGGCCGGAGCGGTGCGCCCGGACATCGGGCTGCCGGAGCTGACCGCCGTCCTGGTCGGCAGCTTCCGGATGCTGGAGCACCTGGCCGGCCACCCGGAAGCTGCGGGCCGGGTGCGGGCGATCGTTTTGGACGGGCTACGCGCGCAGGGCTGAGCGGGCCGGCAGCTCAGTGGCCGGTACTCAGGGTGCTCGCGGTGCTCAGGGGGCTCTCGCCCCGGGCGGCCGCCCGCAGCCGGCGCAGCATCCGCGCGTCCTGGAAGCCGACCGAGTGGGCGGCCGACTCGACCGTCGCACCGTGCGCGATCAGGTACTCGGCCCGTTCCAGGCGCAGCTCGTGCTGGTAGCGCAGCGGGGTCAGCCCGGTGGCCTCGGCGAAGCGGCGGGTGAGCGTCCGTTCGCTCACCCCGGCGACGCCGGCGAGCTCGGCCAGCCGCAGCGCGCTGCCGAACTCGGCGTCGATCAGGTCCTGCACCCGGTGCACCGCGTCCACCAGGTGGGCGCGGTGCCGGAGCATCGCGCTGGCCTGCTGCTCGTCACCGTTGCGGCGGGCGTAGACCACCATGTCCCGGGCCACCCGGGCGGCGGCCGAGGGCCCGTGCCGGGTCGCGAGCAGGTGCAGCGCGAGGTCGATGCCGCTGGCGATGCCGGCCGAGGTGACCACCCGCTCGTCGACCACGTACAGCACGTCGCGCACCACGGTCGCCTTCGGATAGCGGGCGGCGAGCGC
The DNA here is from genome assembly GCF_057158765.1 of Kitasatospora sp. NEAU-69. Taxonomy (NCBI): domain Bacteria; kingdom Bacillati; phylum Actinomycetota; class Actinomycetes; order Kitasatosporales; family Streptomycetaceae; genus Kitasatospora; species Kitasatospora sp. NEAU-69. The sequence continues at coordinate 185,490 of NZ_JBWXUE010000014.1, read as the reverse complement.
CTCCTGCACGTCGTGGTGGGTGGTGCAGCGGCGCCCGTCCAGCAGCCCGGCCAGGCCGAGCGCGTCGGCGCCCGCGCAGATGCTGGCGACGGTGCCGCCCGCCGCGTGGTGCTCGACCAGCCGGCGCAGCGTCGGCCGGCCGAGCGCGACGCTGGTCAGCGGCGCCGGAGTCCGCCAGCCCGGCACGACGACCAGGTCCTGCGGCGTCAGTTCGGGCCAGTCGGTGGCCGCCCGCAGCGCGAGGCCCTGGGCGGTCGGGACGTCCTCCTGCTCGGCCACGTAGCTGATCCGGTAGCCGAGGCCCAGGTCGGCCGCGGTCGAGAAGACCTGGGCCGGCCCGGCAAGGTCCAGCAGATGCAGCGTCGGCACCAGCAGGAAGACGACCTGCGTCACGATCCGGTCAGCTCCTTGACGGTGGCGATGCGGGCGAAGCGCCCGGCCAGCGCGTACTCGGTGCGGGCGATGATCTCGTCCGTCCCCAGGGTCCGCGGGTCGGCCAGGATCTCGGCCAGGGTGCGGCCTTCGGGCGCGTCCCGGTGCTCGATCGGGCTGGTCGCGGTCGCGTCGGTGACGAAGGTGACGCCGTAGCCGAGGTCCGAGCCGACCCGGGTGGTCGTCTCGCAGCACTGCTCGGTCCGGATCCCGCTGATCACCAGCTCGCGGATCCCGCGCTCGGTCAGCTGCTGCTGCAAGTTGGTGGTGGTGAACGCGTTGTGCGAGCTCTTGGTCAGCACGGGCTCGCCCGCCGCCGGCGCCAGCCCGTCCATCAGCCGGACGTGGCCGAGCTCCGGGTCGAAGACGTTGCCGCTGCCCGGCTCGCTGTGCAGCACCCAGACGACCAGGTCGCCGGCGGCTCGGGTGGCGTCCACCAGTCGGTTCACCTGGCCGACGATATCGGGGTTCGAGATGGCGGCCCAGTTCGGCAGCTGGAGGAAGGAGTTCTGGACGTCGATGACGATCAGTGCGCTGTTCATGGCTTCATCCTGACGCCTCGACAGGCCCGCCGCGAAGGCCCGATCGGGGCTGGAAGCGGACGGATCCGGTCACGGGTGCCCCGGCTCATGTCGGCGTCTCGCGCTGTCCCGGGAGCAGTGCGGCAAGCGTCTCCTGCACTCGCTCCGTCACGTCCGCGTAGCCGTGCAGGACCCACGAGATGTGCTGCGCGCCGAAGAAGGCGGAGACGAGCACCCGGGCCAGTTCGTCCGGGGTCGTGCCCGGCGGCAGTTGGCCCTGGGCCTGCGCCTGGGTCAGCAGCTCCGTGACGACGGCGGTGAAGTTGACGAACGGTGTCGGCAGGCCGCCGACCAGCAGGAAGTGCTCCATGTGCAGTCGGACCGCTGCCTGGAACACCCGCTCCTCGCGCAGCGCGACCGCCACCCGGGTCAGCAGCTCCGCGGCGGCGGCGAGCGGCGGCAGCGGCAGGCACCTGACCGAGTCGGCCAGTCTGGTCAGGCCGGCGAAGTACTCCTCCGAGACCGCGGCGGCGATGGCTTCCTTGTTCGTGTAGTGGAAGTACAGCGCACCCTTGGTCACGCCCGCCTGGCCGGCGATGTCGAGGAGCGTGACGTGGGAGAACCCCTTCTGCGCGAAGACCTCGGCGGCAGCGTGCAGGATCTGGTCCTGGGTGCGCACTGCCCGCTGCTGCTTCAGCCCTCGGCGGCGCGTGTCGGGTCGCGGCCCGGCGGGGGTGGACTCGCTGGGGTGGGTGGTCACGATTCGGCTCCTGCTGGTGTCTTTCGACGGCGGCACTGTCGCTCCTGGAACATACCGTCGGCGTGCCGTGCTTTGCCCCGGTTGTCATGAAGTGTGCCTGCTCAGAGCGCTTCTGACGATGGCTTGGGAGGACCGATCAAGCCCGGGGGGACGGCAACCTGCGTATACGCCTGAAGGGTTGAGCGAAACATACCTACGGCAAGGTTTCAGGTGTTATCGTGCTTCCCGGCCGGCTCCAGTGGCCGGGAAGCACCGCCTCGCGAGTGCGGCCTGAGCGCAGCTCGATCGGGGTCCGGGGTCGACTACGCCGTCTCGATGGGGGATTGGGACCGTGAGCGTTCGCGGGGATGTTCGGAACGTGCGGGCGGCGATCCCCACTTCGCGAACCGACCGGGCCGCGGCGTTCTTCGACGTCGACGAGACGCTCATCTCCGCCAAGTCCATGTTCGAGTTCCTCCGCTTCTGGCTGGAGCGCAACGGGGACGACGGCAGCGCGTACCGGCGAGAGGCCGGCGCACTGCGCGAGATGACCGCCGCCGGCGTACGCCGGGAGGACGTGAACCGCGCCTACTACCTGCGCTATCGGGGAGCCCGCGCCGCCGACGTGCTCGCGGCCGGTCGGGACTGGTACGCGGGCTACCGGCAGCGGCCGGACGCGTACGTCGCCGCCGGCCTCGCGGCGCTCACCCGGCACCGGTCGGCGGGGGACGCCGTCGTCCTGGTCTCCGGCTCCTTCCACGCCTGCCTGGACCCGGTCGCCGAGGACCTCGGCGCGGACCGGGTGCTCTGTGCCGAGCCGGAGGTGGACCAAGCCGGGCTGCTCACCGGCGAGCTGGCCGTACCGATGATCGGCAGGGCGAAGGCCGACGCCGTCGCCCGGACGATCGAGGAGCTCGGCCTGGCCGCCGGCGACTGCTCCGGATACGGGGACCACGTCAGCGACCTCGACATGCTGCGCGCGGTGGGACACCCGTCGGTCATCGGCGACGACCCGGCCCTCGGCGCGCTGGCCCGTGACCTGGGCTGGCCGGTGCTCTCGTCCACCACCAGCACCAGCACCAGCACCAGCACCAGCACCACCACCGCCACGCGCCTGCCGGGGCGTTAGGCCCCGGCAGGCACTCGCCCGACTCCCGCTCCGTCAGCCCATGCTGCTGATCTTCTCGGGCTCGATCACGAAGATCACCCGCACCTGGTCGCGGCCGCCGTACCAGGGGTACGGCTTGCCGAGGTACCTCTGCGACAGCTTCTCGATGTGCTCGACCGCGCCATCGGTGGTCACCTGCAGCACCCGGCCTCGCACCTGGAAGTAGCGCGAGGGGTTGCCCGGGTCGGAGACGGCCACGGCCACGCGCGGGTCGCGCGCGATGTTCCTGGTCTTCAGGTGGGTCTGCACGCTGTTGATCAGCACGTGCTCGCCGTCGGTGTCGACCCAGGTCTGAGTCAGCTGCGGCGAGCCGTCGGCCATCGAGGTGGCGAGGTAGCAGGTGCTCGGCGAACGCAGCAGCTCGAGCAGTTCCTCGGGCAGGGGCACGGCAGTCTCCCGGTCGATCGGATGCCGCGCACGCTCGGCGGCTCAGCAGGGCTGTGGCGCAGCATACGTGCCACACCCCGCCGGTTCGGCTGATCAGTCGAGCCAGCCGCGCTGTGCTGCCTTGAGGCCGGCCTCGAAGCGGCTGGACGCGTCGAGCTGCTCCATGAGTGCTGCCATCTGGCGACGGACACTGCGCACCGAGATGCCGAGTCGCCGGCCTGCCACCTCGTCGGTGAGGCCCGCCGCGAGGAGTTTCAGCAGTTGCTGTTCGCCGTTGTTGAGGCCTGTGCCGGCGTCCTTGGCCCGGTCGGCCCCGAGCGGGACTGCGGCATCCCAGGTCTGCTCGAAGAGGGCGACCAGCGAGGTGACGATCCCGGGTTCGGTGGTGCACAGGGCACCCGCCTTGGTGTTGGCCGGATCGATGGGGACGACGGCCAGCGCGCGGTCGAAGACGAGCATCCGCGGCGGCAGCGTCGGGCAGGTGCGGACCTGGCTGCCCCGCCCGGTCATCCAGCGCGCGTAGCCGAGGGTCGCGGAGTCGCGGCGGGCGCTGTCCTGGTAGAGCGTCAGGAGTGCCACGCCCCGGTTCATCGCCGCCTCGTCCAACGGGCGGGAGGCGTCGAGGCTGCTCTGGGACTGTGCGCCGCCGGGCATGACCGCCAGGCACTCCTCGCTGACCTCACGGGCGAGAATCTCCAGTTTCGCCTGGATGGCGTCCAGTCCGACCAGCCGCTCGGTGCTCGAAGTGGGCGCCCCCGGGCGCAGGTTGGCGTACTCCGCGATGGCCCGGGCCGCGGCGGCCCGGTTGAGTTCGAGCTCCCGCTGGCGGCGCAGGAGTTCCTCCTCCTGCCGCCTCAGGATCAGTTCGAGCCCGAGTTCCGGGCTGACCGGGCGCAGCGTGCCCGGCGCGTCCAGCGAGGTGCGCAGCAACTGAAGGTCCGCCAACTGGTCCAGGGCCTCGCGCACGGCGGTCTCGGGCAGGCCCAACTGTGCACCGAGATCCGCGACACCACCCTCGGGGTCGGCGAGCATGGCCCGATAGACGGCCTCGCTGACCCGGTCCAGCCCCAGCATGTCCAGCATCGATCCACTCCCCGATCGTGGCGATTTTAATCGCCTCCCGAGAATAGGGTTTGCCCTCTACTTGATCAAGTGGTTGTGGCAGTGGTCGATTGACCTGGAGACTCCGGCCGGCAGGGCTGACTACTATAATCGCCATCACCCTTGGCGGTATCGTGGTCCGCCAAGCGATAAGAGGTGGGCGGCAAGGGTGAACGCAGGCGACGTACCGGGGCGCCAGGGCTTGGGCTCCGACCTGCAGCTCGACCGCGCCCGCAGGATCGCGAGCCGGCTCGACGGCCTGATCGCCCGCGAGGCGGCCAGGGCCGACGGACGAGCCCCCGGCTACCGCGAGCTGGCGGACCGCATCAACCAGCTCGCCGGACGTGGCGTCATCTCCAAGGACACCATCCGCAATCTGCACCAGGCGACGAACCAGAAGGGCCAGGCGCCCAACCCGACCGTCGAGACGCTGGACTGGCTGGGCCTGGCGTTCGGCATCCGCGCCGGGGCCGGCTACTTCCTGGACGACGCCAAGGCCGCCGCGGTGGACGAGCAGTTCCGGGCCCTGGACAAGCTGGCGGGGCTGCGCGGTGCCTTGGGGAACGCGGAGGTCGTCGGGCTGGCCCAGCGGGCGTCCGGCCTGTCCGACAACAGCCTGCACATGCTGGTCGCACTGGCCGACCGGCTGAAGGCCCTGGAGGAGGACGCGGCGGCGCGATCCGAGCAGAGCGGTCGTCAGCATGGCTCCCAGGACACTGCGTCCTGATCCTGCCAGGCAGCTTGGTGATGCTCCGCTGCCCTTCCTGGGGGCGGTCGGCGCCAGCAGGATGGTGATCACCGGAACGGCGGCGGGGGCAGCGCTCCTGCCGGGCCACAAGGCTCGGAGCCAGCCCGCCCCGGTCGACCAAGTCCGCTCTGCTCACTGACTGTTGGGGTACCGCCATGTCCAGGACCGTCCGTCTGCTCGCCCTTGCCCTCCTCTCCGCGGCCTTCGCGGGCGTGGTGACGCCGCTCGCCGCCACCAGCGTCGCCATGTCCAGCCCCGCGGGCATCGGCTGGGACGGTGTTCGGGCGACGGCCGGCGCTCCGGTCACCGGCACCGTGTCGGCCAACGGCATCGGGTGGGACTGAGACAAGTGCTGCCCGTCCGCCTCATCTTGACGCTGACGGGGACGGGAACGGACGAGCCCGCCGGGGACCGGATCCACATCCTCGAAGACGTCCTGTGGGCACATGCGACACCTGAACACGCTGTGGAACACCTGCGGGTCCGTCCCATCCCCGTAGGGGCCGGGATCGGGATCGGGGTCGTTCTCTTCATTCGCGCGGCCACCGAGGAAGGTGCCTGGGCCAAGGCCCGAGACCTACTGGCCACCGCGCTCACCTCGGGCGGCATCGGGATGGACGGATACTCCGTCACCCTCCACCCCTGACCAGGCTGTTCCGGCCGTAGGGCTGCCCCCGGCCGCAGCGCTCCTCGTTGACCTCGTCGCGCCGGTCCGACGTCTTCGCGCTCTTCGACTCCACCGAGTCAAGCCACGTCACCCACGTCACCCACTTCATTCACTGCACCCACTTCATCCACCGAAAGAGGAGCACCACCATGTCCGCTCGCGGAATCCGCCGTACCGTCAACGCCGCCCTCGCCGTTGCCGCCATCACCTCGACGGCGCTGCTCGCCGGCGCCGGTGCCGCCTCCGCCACGGTCGGTACGACCATCGTGGGCATCGCCTCCGCGAACCTCGGCAACTCCGGGAGCAGCGTGAACAGCGCCGGCGGCTCCGGCTACTACAACAGCGCCAACGAGGAGTGGTGCGCCGACTTCGCCAAGTGGGTGTGGGCCCAGGACGGGGTGGACGTCACCGGCCTCGACTCGGGGGCCGGAAGCTTCGCCACCTACGGTGCGGGCCTGCAGAGCATTCCGCACGTCGGTGATGCCGCCGTGTTCGGCTACAACGGTGCCGGCTGGGCCGCGCACGTCGCCATCGTCACCTCCGTCAACTCGGACGGCAGTGTCAGCACCATCGGCGGCAATCAGGGCGGCGGCCGGGTCACCCGCGGTTCGATCAGCGCGAGCGGGTACTACGGCAGCCAGCACGTCAACGGCTACGTCAGCCCGATCGGTGGCCGTGACAACTCGCCGACGACGACGGGCAGTGGCGGGCTGACGGCTGCCGCGACGGGCAGCACCGTGCACCTGGAGCTGATCGGTTCGGACGGCGCGCAGTACAACAACGACGGCAACTACGCGTCGGGTGCCTGGTCGACCTGGACGAAGATGGACTCCTCGAACCTGAAGTCGATGGCGAGCGTGACCATCGGCAGTGTCGACCACATCTTTGCGGTGGCGGCGGACGGCGGGGTGTACACGCGGGACGCGGACTACTCGGCGGGTACCTGGTCGAACTGGACCCTGCTGCCGGGCGGCGCGGCCGGCGCGAAGGCGGTCACCGCGAGTGCGACCGGCAACGTGGTGCACCTGGAGATCATCGGCGCCGACGGCGCGATGTACAACAACGACGGTGACTACTCGGCCGGCACCTGGTCGACCTGGACGAAGATGGACAGCTCGAACCTGGTCTCCATCTCCAGCGCGGCGACCGGCAACACCAACCACGTCTTCGCCGTGGCCGCCGACGGCGGGGTGTACACCCGGGATGCGAACTACTCGACCGGGACCTGGTCGAACTGGACCCCGGTGCCGGGCGGCGCGACCGGTGCCAAGGCGATCTCGGCGGCGGCTTCCCCGACCACGGGCGTGGTGCACCTGAGCCTGATCGGTTCGGACGGCTCGCTGTACGACAACGAGGCGAACTACTCGGTGGGGTCCTGGTCGAGCTGGACGAAGATGGACAGCTCGAACCTGAAGTCGATCACCAGCGCGGTCACCGGCAACACCAACCACATCTACGCGGTCGCCGCCGACGGCGGGGTGTACTCCCGCGACGCCAACTACGACACCGGCACCTGGTCCAGCTGGACCCCCGTCCCCGGCGGCGCCAGCGCCTGACACCGCGGCAGCCGTAGCCGCGACTCTCCCGACTGCCGCCTCGCCGAAGCCCCCGCCGTTCCCTCGTGAGGATCCGACCGGAACGACGGGGGTATCCGCTGCCCGCAGGCCGCCCACGACCCGCCGAAGGACGCCACTTCCATGCCCAAGCACCTCCAGCGCACGTTTTCCGCCCTCGTCGTCACCGCTGCCCTGGCCGGCGCGGTGACCTCCGCCACCAGTCCGGCGTACGCCAGTCTTCCCATGGCTTCCTGCGGCACGGTCACCAACGCGGACGGTACGATCGCCGCCAATCTGAACCAGGTACTCACCGGCACCATGCAGAACGCGATGACTCCCTACCGCGTCTCCTGCGCGCAGGCGATAGTCAACGCCTCCCGGGCCCGAGGCCTTCCGGACCGGGCCGCGGTCATCGCCGTCACGACCGCCATCGTCGAATCGAACCTCGACGACAACCCGAACGTCATCGACAACACCAGCGTCGGCCTGTTCCAGCAGCTCAGCAGCTGGGGCAGCACGGCCAACCGGCTCGACCCCACCTGGTCCACCAACGCCTTCCTCAGCGCGATGCTCAGCAAGTACCCGAACAACTCCTGGCAGACCCAGGCGATCGGCGTCGTCTGCCAGGGCGTCCAGGTGTCGAGCTACCCGGACCGCTACCAACCCCAGGCCGCCGACGCCCAGCTGATCGTCAACGCCCTCACCACGCCGTCGACGTCGGGCAGTGGTGCGCTGACCGCTGCCGGGACCGGCAGCACGGTGCACCTGGAGCTGGTCGGTTCGGACGGTTCTCAGTACAACAACGACGGCAACTACAGCACCGGCCAGTGGTCGGCCTGGACGAAGATGGACAGCTCCAACCTGGTCAGCATCTCCAGCGCCACGATCGGCAACGTGGACCACGTCTTCGCGGTGGCCGCTGATGGCGGGGTGTACACGCGGGACGCGGACTACTCGGCGGGTACCTGGTCGAACTGGGTGCTCGTCCCCGGTGGTGCTTCGGGTGCCAAGGCGGTTTCCGCGTCCGCGTCCAACGGTGTGGTGCACCTGAGCATCATCGGTGCCGATGGTGCCTTGTACGACAACGAGGGCAACTACACCACCGGCCAGTGGTCGGCCTGGACGAAGATGGACAGCTCCAACCTGGTCAGCATCTCCAGCGCCACGATCGGCAACACCAACCACCTCTTCGCGGTGGCTGCTGACGGCGGTGTGTACTCCCGCGACGCCAACTACGACGCCGGTACCTGGTCCAGCTGGGCACCCGTCCCCGGTGGTGCTTCGGGTGCCAAGGCGGTTTCCGCGTCCGCGTCCAACGGTGTGGTGCACCTGAGCATCATCGGTGCCGATGGTGCCTTGTACGACAACGAGGGCAACTACACCACCGGTGCTTGGTCTACCTGGACCAAGATGGACGGCTCCAACCTGAAGTCCATCGCCAGTACCACGATCGGCAACACCAACCACCTCTTCGCGGTGGCCGCTGACGGCGGCGTGTACACCCGCGATGCCGACTACGACGCCGGTACCTGGTCCAGCTGGGCACCCGTCCCCGGTGGTGCCAGCGCCTGACGGAAGTTCAGCGAGTGCGTGTCCGCCCTCGGGCGGACACGCACAGCCTGCGTGACGACCGGCCTGGCGTCCCGTCCGACCCCCGCCTTCGGCTCCCGGCACCCGTGTCAGCGATACTGGGCGCCGCCGACGAGACTGCTGGTCTTGCCAGTACCTACTCACCGGGAAGATCCTCAGTCATGCCGCTTCCGCGAGGCCTGCGCCGACGGTGTGAGAGCATCCTCGCCGACCTCGTGCTGCCGGCCCCGCTCACGGTCGAGGGGTTCCGTGCACTGCTCGAGGAGCGGCGCGGCAGGCCCATCGCGATGGAGCCGATGACCACGGTGGGCAGCGGCGCGCCGTGCGGCTTGTGGGTCGCGCTCCCCAGCGTCGATGTCGTGATGTACGAGCAGCGCACCAGTCCGGCGCACCAGGAACTGATCATGTTCCACGAACTCGGACACGTCCTGCGCGACCACGCCGGGACGGTCAGCCTCGTGGATCTGGCGGACCAACTCCCTGACCTCTCGCCCGAGCTGATCGCCCAGACCCTCGGCGCGGGGCGCACAAACTTCGACACGGTCGAAGAGCAGGAGGCGGAGATGATCGCCCTGCTGCTGGCCGATACGGCGGCGCGGGACCGGGCCGCGGCAGGCGTCTCCTCCGTCCTGGTCGAGAGCCTCTCGTGCCCGGTTCGCCCCCGCCGCTGGAGGGACCGGTAAGTGCGTTCCGTCTTCGAAATCCTCGTCCCGGCGCTGCTCTGGGCGGTCGTCGTCTGGCGGGCGCCATCGGCGCTTCGGGCGCCCTCTTCCCGGTCGATCTGGGGCGTCATGGTCGCGTTTGCCGTCGGCTACAGCACCCGGCTCGGTCCCGTCGACCGGCTGCTCGTCTCCGGCACCGGACTCGCCGACGCCTCCCTGCTGGCCAAGCACCTCGCCGGGCTGGCCGGCCTCTGCTGCATCCTGGGCTACCTGGCGGCCGTCGACGACCGGGGCACCATCGCCAGGACCCGGCCGTGGCCCTGGTACGCGGCGGCCGTGGCGTGTGCGGTGGTCATGTCGGTGTTGTTCGTCTGCTTCCTTCCGCACGACGGCGGGCAGTACGACATCGACGCCCACTACGGATCCCCGTGGGTCAAGACGTACTTGGGAGTCTTCTACCTGTTCCAGGGGGCGTGTGCCGCCGCGGCGGCAACGGTCTTCTGGGCGAACCGGAATTCGGTCCCGCCCGGGCTGCTCCGTTCCGGCGTGCGGTTCCTCGGCGCCGGCGCGGCGACGGGCTTCGTCTACGCCGTGTACCGGGCGGTCTTCGTGGCGGTCACCGGGAGCTGCCCGATCGACCCGCGCACCGGTACGCCCCGGCCGCTCACCGACACGGCCTCGGAGCTGCTGCCCGCCGTCACGGTCTTCCTCGTCGTGCTCGGGCTCTCGCTGCCGCCGTGCCAGTCCCTGCTCCGTTACGCCAGGGACCAGGCCGCGCTGTGGAGGCTCTACCCGATGTGGTCCGACCTGGTCGGCGTCGTACCGGACGTGGTGTTCGGCACCCCGACAAGTCGAGTCCGCGACCTCTTCACCCTCGGCGACCGGACCCTCGACCTCGCGCACCGGGCCTTCGAGATCCGCGATGCCGCTCTCGCACTGCACGGCTCCAGCACTGACGACCCGCCCGCCGATCAGGGACCCGCACCGGTACCTGCCACAGCCGACCTTGAGGCCGCCTGGCTTCGTGCCGCGATCCGGAGTCGACGAGCGGGCCTGCCGATCCCGCCGCACCCGGTGGAAGCCGACTGGACGCAGGCAGAGCGAGGACCTGCCGAGGAGGTCGCCTGGCTCCTCCGAGTCGCGGCGGCCTACGGGCCCACCGACACGCACGCGATCCTCAAGCGTCTTCCGTGAGCCGGTTTCCTCACCGCCCTCCGGTCTGAGCCAGCCGCTCCTGCAGTCGGGAGTGGCGGAACTGGTACACCGGGCCCACCGTCCGCAGGAGGTTTCGGCGCCTGGCGTCCTCCAGGAACCCCATCAGCCGTACCGGAGTGCCCTCGCTGGCGGCGAGCTGAACGGCGGTCAGTGAGGTGGCGATGGCGAGGTTGTTCACCGGCCCGGCCAGCAGCAGGGCGAACATCCCCGGGCCCAGGCCCGTGAGCAGACCGCGCCAGATCCCGTAGCTCCACATCGCGGGAGCCATCGTGACCAGCGCCGTCGCCAGCCCGACCAGCAACGCGAGCACCAGTTTCAGATGCGTGTGATGCCGCCATGCCTGGAGCGGGCTGACCGATCGAGTGGCGATGACCGCCAACGGGCTGAACCGCCGCCGGAAGCCCCGCAGAGCTTTCTCCGACCCCATGGAGAGGTAGTTGCCGACCATCAGCTCGCGCCCGCAGCCGGCCATCAGCATCACGGCGATCCCGACGCCGAGCGAACCGGCGAGGCCGGCCCAGATCGGAAGGCCCAGTCCGGCGACATGGTCTTCCACATCGAGGACGGCGCCCAGCCCGATCCAAACCGCGACCCCCAGGGTGATGGTGGCCCGGTTGAAGATGTCATGCCGACCTGCGCTCGGCAGCTTCTTGACGCCGCGGCGCGCCGAGCTCAGGAAGTACGTGGTGACCCAGGCGATGATTCCGGCGCCCAGGCCGTACCGGACCGCGCCCCAGTGGCCGTACTCGCGTGTCCCCCACATGCTCGGGGCGGTGGCGAGTGCCTCGAACACCCCGGCCACGGTCGCGACCACGACCGCTCGGAACTTCGGGTCGGTCCAGCTGGGGATGTGCCACCACCGCAGCTCGTTGACGCCCTCACGGGTGAGCTGGACGGCCAGGTGGCGCAGGGTCCGCTGGGCGACATCGAAGGAGTACCGGGAGCGGTGCCGTCGGTCGGAGGCGTAAGCCGAACCGATCAGCTGGTCGAGCAGGTGGTCCTCGATGGACCGGGCAGTGCGGAAGCGGCTGGTGTCCAGCAGTTCGCTCACCCTGCGGTCGGCACTCTCCGCGTAGACCTCACGGAGCAGGCTGATCATCAGCGGCGTCTTCAACGCCTTGGCCACGGCACTGCGGGGGGCGTTGGACAGCTGGTGGACCAACTCCTTCCAGTCCGCCGGTGTCGGCTCGGGTAGACGCTGCAGCAGGTAGTCGGTCGCGTCCACCGGGTCCACCGGCTGGAGCTCCAGTGCGGCGGCGCCCGGCAGTCGCTTTCGTCGCGCCGCGCCGACCGCTTCGTCCGAGCGGGATACCAGAACCAGTCGGAAGGGCGCCTGTTCGAGCTGCGGCAGGATGGCGGCGCGGAGCCTGCCGCTGACCTCGTCGAAGCCGTCCAGGAACAGCGACACCCGGTCTGTTTCGAGCAGTTCGCGCGCACGCTCCAGGCTGTCCCGACCTTGGATGTACTGGCCGGCGAGTCGGCTCGCGGCCCATTCGGTCAGGTCTGTTCCGGGATCCCAGCCGTGCAGGTCGAACATCACCGGTACGGGGATCCGGGATCGGCGGTGTGGGTCGGCCTCCTGCCGGTACCGGAGCGCGTCGAGCATGAGCAGCACCGCGGCCGACGACTTGCCCACGGCCTCGCCACCGATCAGGAGCAACCGGCCGGAGGCCAGGGCGCCGTACACCCGGTGGAGCTCGCCCAGACCGCCACCTGCGCGCAGCTCATCGGTGGTGACCGGCTGCAGACCCGGCAGCGGAGGGAATCGGGCGCGGCCGCCCTCCATGGTCGAACCGTCAACGCGATAGGTGACCTGCCGGGTCGTCAGCTCCCACCTGACCTTCAGGGAGTCGGTCTCCAGCCGGCGGAGATCGGCCTCCTTCCGCCACCCGCCGTACACCTCGTCGGCCAGGTCATCCGCCAACTTGTCGAGCGGGCGCTGAGTCGTGAGGAACGAGACGTGCTGGACGTTCTGGTTGCCGATCTGAATTGCCGCGTTCTCGAGAAAGGTCGCGCCGGCCAGAGCGCCCTCGTGGTCCCCGTCGCCATCGGGGACGGTCACTTCCTGGGCCCGAAGTTGACCGTCTGCGTGTTGTGGTTCCCGACCTGGATGTTCGAGTCCCCGTGGAACGTGTTGTTGGAGACCGCGCCCGTCCGGGTGTCTGCCTGTGCGGACTGCTCTTCTACCAACTTGCGTAGCTCGTCAGTGACTTGGGCGAGCTCGGTCTCGTCGAGACTCTCCAGGAACATCTCGAAGCGGGTCTGCCAGGAAGACTCCTGGCGGATCCGGACCTCCTGGGACTGGTCTCCGCCGGCCGCTTCCAGCGCCGCAGCGGTCTGATCCAGCCGTTCGAGTTCGGCCTGTACGCGCTCGGGATGACGGCGGCCAAGGATCTTGGCAGCCCCCGATTTGAAGCCCTCCCACGCGTCGGTACCAGCAGCTTTGACCACTTCGGTGCCACCGGCCATGGCCAATGCTGCCAACGCCTCCGTGAGCATCTCCGCCCCCTCTGTCCGCAGATCTGTCCTTGACGCACCATAGTCAGGCGCTGCTTGCGGGACTTTGTGCGCAACAGACAGGACCGGCTTCGGTCAGCTGTGATCGGAACGCCGGCCGGAGCCGCTGCCCACGCCTGGCTCAGCGGCGTAGCCTTCGTGCATGGCAGAGAGCAAGGTCCGTAAGGCCGCGCCGGCGGCGAAGGTGGTCGTGAAGCCGAAGAAGCCGGAGTCGCACCTGGCGATGGTGCGGCGGGCGCGGAAGATCAACCGGGCGCTGGCGGAGCTGTACCCCTATGCGCACCCGGAGTTGGACTTCGAGTCGCCGTTCGAGCTGCTGGTGGCCACCGTGCTGTCGGCGCAGACGACGGACCTGCGGGTGAATCAGACGACGCCGGCGCTGTTCGCGAAGTACCCGACTCCCGAGGACATGGCGGCTGCCGTACCGGAGGAGTTGGAGGAGATCATCCGGCCGACCGGTTTCTTCCGGAACAAGGCGAAGTCGCTGATCGGCCTCTCCATCGCGCTGCGCGACGACTTCGGCGGGGAGGTGCCCGGGCGCCTGGAGGACCTGGTCACGTTGCCGGGCGTCGGCCGCAAGACGGCGAACGTGGTCCTCGGGAACGCCTTCGGGGTGCCGGGGATCACCGTGGACACGCACTTCGGGCGGTTGGCGCGGCGGTTCGGCTGGACGACGGAGGAGGACCCGGTGCTGGTCGAGGCCGTGGTCGCGGAGATCTTCCCGAAGTCGGAGTGGACGATGCTCTCGCACCGGGTGGTCTTCCACGGGCGGCGGATCTGCCACTCGCGCAAGCCCGCCTGCGGCGCCTGCCCGATCGCGCCGCTCTGCCCGTCGTACGGCGAGGGCGAGACGGATCCGGAGAAGGCACAGAAGCTGCTGAAGTACGAGATGGGTGGTCAGCCCGGGCAGCGGCTGCGGCCGCCGGCCGACTTTCCGGGGGAGGCCGCGGCCCGGGCCGCAGCAGGGGATCCGGTCGGCGAGACGGAGGGGGGAGCCGTATGACGGGCAGGAGCGAGGTGTCCACGGCGATCGTCCGTGACGGCCTGCCGGACTGGCTGCTGCCGGTGCGTGAGGCGGCGGAGACCGTACGACCCGAGCAGCTGAGCAGGTTCCTGCCGCCGGCCGAGGGCGGCCGGCACTCCGCGGTGCTGCTGCTCTTCGGTGAGGGGAAGTCGGGGCCGGACCTGCTGCTGACGGCCCGGTCGCTCGCGCTGCGGTCGCACGCCGGCGAGGTCTCGTTCCCCGGCGGGACGCTGGACTCGGTGGACGGTGACCCGCTCGGGGCCGGCCCGGTCGCGGCGGCGCTGCGCGAGGCGGCGGAGGAGACCGGGCTGGACCCGACCGGTGTGCAGGTCTTCGCGACGCTGCCCGCGCTCTACATCCCGGTCAGCGACTTCGTGGTGACCCCGGTGCTCGGCTGGTGGCGCGAGGAGACCCCGGTGGCTCCGGTGGACCCCGGCGAGACCGGTGCGGTCTTCCGGGTGCCGATCGCCGAGCTCGTCGATCCGGCGAACCGCGGGCGGTACCGGCATCCGTCGGGGTTCAGCGGGCCGGCCTTCGACGTGGCCGGGCGGGTGGTGTGGGGCTTCACGGCCGGTGTGATCGACCGGATGCTGCACCACAGCGGACTGGAGCGGCCCTGGGACAGCTCGCGCATGATCACGATGCCGGTGGCGTGAGGCCGGAAAGTTCCCGAAACGGGTGGGTTGCCGGGTCCGCTGCCGGGCAGAAGTGGGTCCATGGGAGGGTGGCAGGGTGAATGTGCTGGATCTGCTGCTGCTCGCCGCCGCGATCGGCTTCGCCGTGTCCGGATACCGGCAGGGTTTCGTGGTGGGCATCCTCTCTGTGCTGGGCTTCCTCGGCGGTGGGCTGATCGCCGTGGAGCTCCTGCCGTTGCTGCTGAGCCACCTCAGCCCCGGTACCACCGCCTCGGTGGTCGCCGTGGTCGTGGTGATCGTCTTCGCGGCGGTCGGGCAGGCGGTCACCACCCAGCTGGGCTGGAAGCTGCGCGGACGGATCGGCGGCAGTCCGGCGAAGGCCATGGACGCCTTCGGCGGATCCGTGGTGAACGTGCTGTCGATGCTGCTGGTCGCCTGGCTGATCGGCTCGGCGCTGGCGGGCACCTCGATGCCGACGGTCTCCAAGCAGGTCCGTACCTCCAAGGTGCTCGGCGGGGTGCAGGAGGCACTGCCGGCCGACGCGCCGAACTGGTTCTCCGACTTCAGCAAGGTGCTCTCGCAGAACGGGTTCCCCCAGGTCTTCAACCCCTTCGAGCACGAGCCGATCACCGAGGTGGAGGCGCCCGACCCCTCGCTCGGTGACAGCCCGGCACTCGCGAAGGCCCGGCAGAGCCTGGTCAAGGTGGTCGGCACCGCGCTCTCCTGCGGCAAGACGCTGGAGGGCAGCGGCTTCGTCTTCGCACCGCACCGGGTGATGACGAACGCCCACGTGGTCGGCGGCGTCGACGAGCCGACGGTGCAGATCGGTGGCGCCGGGCAGCTCTACGACGCGACCGTGGTCAGCTACGACTGGCAGCGCGACATCGCGATCCTCGAAGTGCCGAAGCTGAACGCACCCCCGCTGGCCTTCGCCGGTGAGGCACGGACGAACGACAGCGCGATCGTCGCCGGGTTCCCCGAGAACGGGGCGTTCAACGTCCAGCCCGCCCGGATCCGCGGCCGGATCCAGGCCAACGGGCCGGACATCTACCACCGCGGCCAGGTGGTCCGGGACGTCTACTCGATCCGCTCGCTGGTCCGCCAAGGCAACAGCGGTGGCCCGCTGCTCACCCCCGACGGCGAGGTGTACGGGGTCGTCTTCGCGAAGTCCCTGGACAGCGCCGACACCGGCTACGTGCTGACCGCGGCGGAGGTCAAGCCCGACGCCACGCAGGGCGTGACGGCCAGCAGCAGGGTGGACACCCAGGGCTGCGCGCTCTGACGTCCCGCTGCAGCCTTCCGGGTCGGCTTTCCGGTCGGCTTTGCGAGCGGCTTTCCGGGCGGGTTTCGGGGGCCTGGTTTTCTTGATCGGATTTGTGATCTGACGGCGGCTTCGTTTCCGGCGTTCCGTCAGCTCCTCCTGGTAGCGTCGGCGGCGCTCACCCATTCGGCTCAACCGGGCCGGCCCGGGAGCCGAACGGGAGGTCTTCGAACGTCATGATGGGTCACTCGCACGCGGTCAGTGGAGCGATGCTCTACGCGGCCTCGGCGCCGTTTCTGCCGCCGCTGCTGCTGCACGTCCACCTCAAGCCGGCGGACATCCTGCTCGGCACCGTGCTGTGCGCCGGCGCCGCGCTGCTCCCGGACCTGGACCACCATGACGGGACGATCGCCAACTTCCTCGGCCCGTTCTCCAAGGCGCTGTGCCGCTTCGTCGCCTGGATCTCCGGCGGCCACCGGCACGCCACCCACTCGATCCTCTTCGTCGCCCTGGTGGGTGGCGGCACCTGGGCCGGGGTCACCTATCTGGGGCGTCCTTTCACGCTCGGAATGACGTTCTTCCTGCTGGCACTCGCGGTCAAGGCACTGCGGATCCACGTCCCCGGCGAGGGGCACACGACCTGGCTGAGCGTGCTCGGCCTCTCGGTGCTGGGCACCTTCGCGCTCGACAGGTGGATGCCCGCCGCACCGGGCTGGCTGCCGTACGCGGTCGCCCTCGGCGCGCTGGCCCACCTGCTCGGCGACAGCCTGACCAAGATGGGCGCGCCGTGGCTCTGGCCGTACAAGCAGCGCTACGAGATCGTGCTGATCAAGAGCAGCGGCAACGACATGGAGACCAAGGTGCTGGTCCCGATCATGTCGGTGGCCACCGTCGCCGCCCTCTGGTTCTCAGCGGTGGAGCCGACGGTCGTCAGCAGCGGCTGGGCCCTCGGCTGAGGTCTGCCGCCCCGCTGCGGTGCGATGCGGTGCGGTGCGGTGCGATGTGCTGGAAATGCGGCGCGGGGCTCAGGCCTCGCGCCGCAGGCGTGCGCCGACCCAGCGGGCGCGCCGGCCGAGGATGCGCGGGATGCCCAGGGCGTGTGGCTCGGTGGCGGAGTGTCCGGTGGGTCGGGTGAAGGCGGTCGGCCCGGTGGGACCGATGGGTCGGACGGCCGACGGGTCGGCGCCGAGCGGCCGGTCGGCGCCGGGCGTCCAGGGCGGGAGCGGGACCGCAGCAGGCGGTGACTGAGGCTGCGAGGTCTGGGCGGACTGGGCCGAGGCGGTCTGCGAGCTGCGGCTGACGCGCCGTCCGCGGGGCGCGGCGGAGCGATCGGGCATCCAGGTCATGGTGGATGGATGCCCGTACGGCCACATGGGTAACCACCCTCGCTGGGGCAAAATGGCCTATGCCGCACTCATAGGAACATGTGGCCATATAAGGCAAGTTGACGTTGTATTCACCCGATGCCTTCACCCGATGCCTTCACCCGATGCCTTCACCCGATGCCTTCACCCGATGCCTTCGCCCGATGCCTTCGCCTTCGCCCGGCCCGCCCGCGGCTACCGCTTGTGCGTGCGCACCCAGGTGACCAGCTCCGCGCTGAGCTCCTCCGGGACCTCCTCGTGCGGGAAGTGGCCGACCCCGGGCAGCAGCCGCCAGCGGTAGGGCGCCTCCACGTACTCGCCGGCCCCCAGCGCGGTGCGGGAGAGCAGCACCGGGTCGGCTGCTCCCTGGATGTGCAGGGTCGGGGCCGTCACCGGCTTCTTCATCCGGCGGGCGAACTGGATGCCGTCCGGGCGGGCCATCGAACGGACCAGCCAGCGGTACGGTTCGATCGAGCAGTGCGCGGTGCTGGGGATCCGCATCGCGTTGCGGTAGTTCTCGACCGCCTCGCCGTTCAGCTGGTTCGGACCGGTCCACGCGGACAGGTAGCGCGCGATCTGCGCGGCGTCCTCCGCGACCAGCCGCCGCTCGGGTATCCAGGGACGCTGGAAGCCGAGCACGTGGTCGAAGGCGGCCATCTGCCGCCGGTCCTGCAGCAGCGCGCGCCGCAGGTGGCGGGGGTGTGCGGCGGAGACCACGGTCAGGCTCTGGATCACCGAGGGCCGCATGACGGCGGCCACCCAGGAGAGCGCGCCCCCGGTGTCGTGGCCGACCAGGTGGGCGCTGTGCTCGCCGAGCGAGCGGATCACGCCGGTGATGTCGAGGGCGAGGTTGGTCGGATCGTAGCCGCGCGGGGTGCGGTCGCTGCCGCCCATGCCGCGCAGGTCGAGGGCGACGGCACGGAATCCGGCGGCTGCCAGCGCGGCCATCTGATGACGCCACGCCCACCAGTACTGCGGCCAGCCGTGCACCAGCAGGACCAGCGGTCCGTCGCCCTGCTCGGCGATGTGGAACCGGGCCCCGTTCGCGGCGAGATCGCGGTGGGTCCACGGCCCGGCGGTGCGCACGTTCCAGCCGATCGCCCGGCCGCTGACCGGGGTGGCCCCGGCGGGGTAGCCCGGCAGACCGGTTGCCGGCTTGTCTGCGGCCGGTACCGGATCACTGGTCGGGCCGGTGGTCACGGGCGGAACGGGCGTCTGGTCGAGCGGCATACCGAGAGCGTTTCACATCCCGGCCGGGAACACGGCCCCGGCACTCGTATGGACTACGCCGGATACCGTATGCGCCTGGTAGCGGTTGCCCGCGTCAGTGCTCCAGGGCGGCGAGCTCTGCGGGGGTCGCCGGGCGGGGGCGGGCGTTCTTCAGCACGTCAGCGGTGGCGTGGGCACCCTCGATGGTGCGGTGCGGCGGCTCGATCTTCTTGAAGGACCGCCAGGCCAGCAGGCCGAGCACGAGTGCCAGCAGGATGAACGCCGCGCCGACGATCGCGAACGAGCCGCCGAGCGGAACGCCCCAGTAGTGCACGAGGTACGCCGCAGCGAAGCTGAACATCGGCAGCGAGGCGAGCGCGACGACGCCGGCGACCACTCCGGAAACGCTGCCCGCGACGCCGCGCTTGACGTCCTGTCGGATCTCGGCCTTCGCGAGCGCGATCTCGTCGTGCACCAGGGCCGAGAGATCAGCGGTGGCCGCGGCGAACAGCTGCCCGACCGAACGCTCGCCCTCGTAGGGCGCGCGGGAGCTGCCGGACGGGCCTGCGGTTCCTGCGGACATCTGGTCTTCTCCTCTGCTGAGACTCCGGACAGCTCAGAATCATGCCCTTACTGGCCAGTCAAGCACCACTTAGGGCCGGATTCGGCGGACAGTGCGTCACCCGACCGCAGGCGTTTGACACTCGGCCACCCCATCATGCCCGCCCCTCGGCAGGTCGCCCGCCCCGAGCTCCGTCGCCCGGTCGCTCGTTGGCCTGGCGCGCGGGCTCCTGGCGGCTGTGCTGCGTGATGTCCTGCTGGTAGATGTCGGGGATGCCGTCGCCGTCGCTGTCGCGGTCCTCCTCCTCGCAGAGCTGACGGTAGTGCCGGTTGCGCAGTTTCAGCAGGGTGGTCGCAAGCACGGCGCAGAGCAGCGAACCGAGCAGAACGGCGGCCTTGGCCCGTTCTGCCAGGACGGCATCGTGTGGGAAGGCGAGTTCGCTGATCAGCAGTGAGACCGTGAAGCCGATGCCCGCCAGCGTGGCGACTGCGAACAGGTCGGCCCACTTGAGCTGGGGATTCAGCTCCGCCCGGGTGTAGCGGGCGGCCAGCCAGGTCCCGCCGAAGACGCCGACGGTCTTGCCGACCAGCAGACCGAGCACGATGCCCAGCGGCATGGCCTCGGTGAAGACGTCCTTGATGGCTGTGGGCGAGATCGATACGCCGGCCGCGAAGAGGGCGAAGACCGGGACGGCGACCCCGGCGGAGAGCGGCCGCACCAGATGCTCGATGTGTTCACCGGGGGACTGCTCCTCGCCCGGCTCGCGGTGGCAGCGCAGCAGCAGGCCCATGGCGACGCCGGCCACCGTGGCATGCACGCCGCTCTCGTGCATCAGTGCCCAGATGACCAGGGCGAGCGGCACGAAGAGGTACCAGCCGTGGACGCCCCGCCGGTGCAGGAACCAGAAGAGCACCAGGCCCGCCAGGGAGAGTCCGAGCGCCCAGAACTTGATGCCGGAGCTGTAGAAGACCGCGATGATGAGGATCGCGATCAGGTCGTCCACCACCGCCAGGGTGAGCAGGAAGGCCCGCAGCGGCGAGGGAAGATGACTGCCCACCACGGCGAGCACACCCAGCGCGAAGGCGATGTCGGTGGCGGTCGGAATCGCCCAGCCGCCGGGGTGGCCGCCGGCTCCGCTGTTGGCCACGGCGAACACGATCGCGGGCAGCGCCACCCCGCAGACCGCGGCGGTCACGGGCAGCAGCGCCGCGCTCGGCGTGCGCAGCTCGCCGGCGACGAACTCCCGCTTGAGCTCGATACCGGCGACGAAGAAGAAGATGCTGAGCAGCCCGTCCTTGGCCCAGACCTCCAGTGGCAGGTTCAGGTGGAGGGCTGACGGGCCGATCGTGCGGTGCAGAACGTCTTCGTACGAGTGGGGCCAGGCGTTGGCCCAGATGAGTGCCACGACGGCGGCGAGCAGGAGCAGGATGCCGCCGACCGTCTCGGTGCGCAGTGCGTCCGCCAGGAACCGGCGCTCCGGCAGTGAGAGCCTTCCGAGGAACTGGCGTCGCTGGGTCGATGGCTCGGTGGGCGGCGGGCTTGCCACGCGGAGACCTCCTGGGCACGGGAACGGTGAGCGGATACACCTGTGGTGCAGTGCCGACCAGACTTCCCGGCGCGCCTTGGAGAACTGCCGCAGATCTTGTTGCGACGTTGACAGTCTACGGGGCACCGAGAGCCGATATCCGTTTTGTCATACTTTATGGCTTCATCGTGATCTGCTGCCTGCCCGTTGTTGCGGCCATGGGCATCCGGCGCGGGGCGTCCATGCCGTCCTGGGGCGTCCATGCCGACGCGGGGCATCTCCGGGGGCTCTCGGTGCGGGGCATCTCCGGGGCTCTCACAGGTGCGCCGACTTCCGCCGTCCCGGCCGAGGTTGAGCGAATGCGTTGGCGTGTGGGCGAACTTATCGTCAAGTCAGCGCGCCGCCCACCGAGGCGGCCCACCTCGACTCCACTCGGAGGCAATCCCATGTCCCCTCAGGAACCGGCCGATCCGGCCGGGCCCACTGCGGCGGTACCGTCCGTACGGTCTGCCGAACCCGCTCCGACCGCCGGTGGTGAGGGCGCGCAGAGCGCGCCGCCCCTGTTACCGCCGGCCGGGCGTCCGTCCACTGCGCCCCGCTCGTCCCTGCGCCGTTCCACGTTGCCCCGACGTGCGGTCGTCCCGCCGAAACCGACCTGGCTCTCACCGGCCGAGCCCCCTGCGCACGCGACGGCCCGACGGGCCAAGGCCATCCGGCCGGCGCTGACCGCCGCCACCGGTCCGGCCACCTTGGCGACTGCTGCGGGTGCTCCGGTTTCGTCAGCTCCTCCCGCTGCGCCTGCTCCTCCGGTTTCTCCGGTTGCTCCGAGTCCGCTGGCCACGACCGGCGCCGGCGCCCGCGCCATTCCCCGCGCGCTGCCCGTACCGCCGCTCGTCCCCGGTTCGTCCGCCCTCGGCTCGCCGGCCCTCGGCTCGTCCGTCCTCGGCTCGTCCGTCCTCGGCTCACCCGCCTCCTATGGGCGGTTCGCCAGGCCGGCCCCCGCCACCCCGCTCGACCCGGCTGACTCGGCCGCCCTGCTCCCCGGCCGCCGGGCGACCGCGGTGCGGGTCGTCGAGCGCACCGGTCCGGCCGGCCGCGTGCGCTCGATCGGCAGCCCGGCAGGTGGCCCGGTCAGCGCCCCGGCTCCGATCCCGTCGGACGCTTCGCGGCTGGAACGCCGACTGCGCCCGCTCTTCCTGGGTCTGCCGCCGACCAGCGGTGTCGCCGTCGCGGTGATCCGAGGTGACGAGCGGGCCGTCGCCTGCCGCGGCTACACCGATCCCGCCACCCGGCGCCCGGTCCGGGCCGACACCCGGTTCGAAATCGGGTCGATCACCAAGACGTTCACCGCTCTGCTGCTGGCTGACATGGTGGCTCGCGGCGAGGTCCGGTATGACGATCCGATAGACAAGTACCTGGTGGCAGGGGCGGTCCCGGGTTACCCGAAGCAGCGGCCGATCACCCTGCTTCATCTGGCCACCCACACCTCCGGTCTGCCGCGGCGCCCGGTGGGTCTGCTGCCGAGCGCGATGCCGGAGTGGTTCACCCAGCCGTGCGCCACGTTCAACGTGACGCATCTGCTGCGCTCGCTGGCCCGGACACCCGTGCGCGGGACTCCCGGCACGCAGGTCAGGTACTCCAGCCTCGGATGCGGCCTGCTCGGCCTGCTGCTCGCGAACGCGGCGGGCGTCCGGTACGAAGATCTGCTCGCCGATCGGGTCTGTGGTCCGCTCGGCCTGGTGGACACCTCCTGCGGGCCCGGTAGCGGCCCCGCCAGCGGTTACCGGCGCGGGCGCCGAGTCCCGTCGTTCCGCATACCGGCGCTCCCCGGAGCTGCCGCGCTCAGGTCCAGCGCCGACGACATGCTGCGCTACCTGCAGGCGTTGCTGGTGGCGGAGAGCGGACCCTGGGGGCGGCTCGATCCGCCGCCCGCCATCGATCAGCTCCAGCTCCGCGCCGATCCGGCGTTGCGGACGGCGCTGGGCGAGGTCCATCGCCCGCGGGTGGCCTGGCGGCTGGCCGGTACGCGGATCTGCCTCGGCTGGAAGCAGCGCCTGGCGGCCTCACCGGAGCTTTTCTCCGGCTGTGACCACGGCAGTGACCAGGCCCGTGACCACAGCAGTCACTGCAGCAGTGATCACGGCGATCACGAGGCGGCGTTCGCGCTCGCGGGCGGCTCCGGGCTCTGGGGCGGCCGGGGACTCGGCCGCCAGGCCGTCTCGGAGCCAGGCATCGAGCCGGTCATGGAGCAAGGCGAGGAGCAAAGCGTGGCGCTGGGCTCGGTGCCGGGCTCGATGCCGAGCCTGGAGTCACAGGAGATCCTCTTCCACGAGGGCTCGACACGCGGGTTCGTCGCCTTCGCGGGCTTCAACCCGAGGGCTGGGACCGGACTCGTTGCCATGGTCAGCTCGCCGCCGACCGGCCGCCGCCGGTTCCTGCAGACCGCCTACGACACACTGCGCGGCCTGGCAGCCGATCCGCCTGACTGACCCGGCTCATCTGACGGCGTCGGGAGCGCGGTGACGAGCTGCCATCGCCGCTGCTCATCGGATGATCGCAAAAGTCCCTGATCCGATCCGCAGTCACCCTTGCGTCGAACGCAGGACGGCCCCCTTCCGCGAACCGCGGAAGGGGGCCGTCGACCGGCAGCGGGCCGGTCAGTCCTGGCTGGTGGCGTTCGGCAGCTGGGACTGGATGACGTTCATGACGTTGGAGTCGGCCAGGGTGGTGGTGTCGCCGACCTCGCGGCCTTCGGCGATGTCGCGCAGCAGGCGGCGCATGATCTTGCCGGAGCGGGTCTTGGGGAGCTCGCTGACGACCTTGACCTGCTTGGGCTTGGCGATCGGTCCGAGCGTCTTGCCGACGTGGTCGCGCAGTTCGGCGACGAGTTCGGGGCTGTCGGTGGCGGTGCCGCGCAGGATCACGAAGGCGACGATGGCCTGGCCGGTGGTCGCGTCGGTGGCGCCGACGACGGCCGACTCGGCGACGGCGGGGTGGCCGACGAGGGCGGACTCGACCTCGGTGGTGGAGATGTTGTGACCGGAGACGAGCATGACGTCGTCGACGCGGCCGAGCAGCCAGATGTCGCCGTCGTCGTCCTTCTTCGCGCCGTCACCGGCGAAGTAGCGGCCGGGGAAACGGGACCAGTAGGTGTCGATGTAGCGCTGGTCGTCGCCCCAGATGGTGCGCAGCATGGACGGCCACGGCTCGGTCAGCACCAGGTAGCCGCCGGAGCCGTTGGGGACTTCGTTGGCCTCGTCGTCCACGACGGTGGCGCTGATGCCGGGCAGGGCGCGCTGGGCGGAGCCGGGCTTGGTCTCGGTGACGCCGGGCAGCGGGCTGATCATCATGGCGCCGGTCTCGGTCTGCCACCAGGTGTCGACGATGGGGGTCTTGCCGGCGCCGATGTGCTCGCGGTACCAGATCCACGCCTCGGGGTTGATCGGCTCGCCGACGCTGCCCAGCACGCGCAGCGAGGACAGGTCGAACTTCGCGGGGATGTCGTCGCCCCACTTCATGAAGGTGCGGATCGCGGTGGGCGCGGTGTAGAGGATGGTGACGCCGTACTTCTGGATGATCTCCCAGAAGCGGCCCTGGTGCGGGGTGTCCGGGGTGCCCTCGTAGATGACCTGGGTGGCGCCGTTGGCGAGCGGCCCGTAGACGATGTACGAGTGCCCGGTGACCCAGCCGATGTCGGCGGTGCACCAGTAGACGTCGGTCTCGGGCTTGAGGTCGAAGACCGCGTGATGGGTGTAGGAGGCCTGGGTCAGGTAGCCGCCCGAGGTGTGCAGAATGCCCTTGGGCTTACCGGTGGTGCCGGAGGTGTAGAGGATGAACAGCGGCTGCTCGGCGTCGTGCGCCTGCGGCGTGTGCTCGGCCGACTGACGCTCGGTGATCTCGTGCCACCACACGTCCCGACCCTGCGCCCAGGACACGTCCTGACCGGTGCGGCGCACCACCAGCACATGCTCGACCTGCGGACACTTCGCCAGCGCCTCGTCGATCGCCGGCTTCAGAGCGGAGGGCTTGCCACGCCGGTAGCCACCATCGGCGGTGATGACGAGCTTGGCATCGGCGTCCTGGATCCGGGAGGCGACGGCATCGGCGGAGAAACCGCCGAACACCACGGAGTGCGCTGCGCCGATGCGGGCGCAGGCGAGCATCGCGACGACCGCCTCGGGGATCATCGGCAGGTAGATCGCGACCCGGTCGCCCTTGACGACGCCGAGTTCGAGCAGCGCGTTGGCCGCGCGGGAGACCTCGTCCTTGAGCTGGGCGTAGGTGATGGAGCGGCCGTCGCCGGGCTCGCCCTCGAAGTGGATCGCGACGCGGTCGCCGTTGCCGGCCTCGACGTGGCGGTCGACGCAGTTGTACGCCACGTTCAGCTTGCCGTCGGCGAACCACTTCGCGAACGGCGGGTTCGACCAGTCGAGGGTCTGGGTCGGCTCGACGGCCCAGCTCAGCCGGCGGGCCTGCTCGGCCCAGAAGCCCAGGCGGTCCTCGGAAGCCTGCGCGTACGCGGTCGCGGTGACGTTGGCCGCGGCGGCCAGCTCCGCGGGCGGGGCGAAGCGCCGCTCCTCCTTGAGCAGGTTGGCCAGGCTTTCGTTGCTCAACGCGAACTCCTCATCGAGTCTGTCTCATGGTGCTTTCCTCACGGAGAAGCGCCAATGCTGCGGGATGGTTCCCTGAGAGGGGATTGTCCCGTGTGTCCCATCGCACAGCTCACCAGGCGGACACGTCCTTTGACAAGGGGCCATCCGAAATTGGTGTAGACCTTTCATTGACTATTGATCGGCCGTTGATCGCCGCGGACCGCCGGCGCCGGCGGGATTCGCGCGGCTGACCGGAAGTTGTCGACATCGTCGCACTTGATGGTGGGGGTTCGGCTCGCGGGCGGGGTGCGAGTCGAAGGTGCCGCCATCGCGGTGTTGGATCGCACCGGCAGGGTGGACGGCGTGTCCGTGCGGCGTGTCGAGCCGCCCGGCGCGGCGTGCGAACCCGGGCATATCGTCCGGGTGTTTCCGTCCGGAGCCTTGACGGTCAACATGGCTGGTACTCCACTGGAGGTACCAGCCTGCTGGGGGATCACTGCGGGCCTGCCCCGGTGTTCCCATTCGTCAGCCTGTCGTAGGCGCAGCGCGATTCCTCCGTCCGATGACGTGCTGCCGCTGCCCGGGGGCGCGTTGATCCGAGCGGTGGGGACGCGCTCCGATGCGGCGCTCTCGGGGAGTTGAGCCATGTCTGATTCCTCTGCCAGTTCTGTTCCACTGCCGAGACCCGGCGACTTCGCGGTCGTTCGGATGTCCGGCGATATCGGTCGGCTGATCCGCGTCGGGCAATGGCTCAACGGGGACGGCTTCGCGGACTACGAGCACGCGTTCATCCTGGTCGGCGACGACGAGGTGGTCGAGGCCGAGCCGGGAGGCGCGCGCACCTCTCCGCTCGCGGAGTACGACGGTCGCCCGTCACGCTGGTCCACCGGCCGGATCGAGTTGACGAGCGATCAGCGAGCCGCGATCGTCTCGGCTGCGCGCCACTACCTGAAGGTCCCCTACAGCTTCTTCGACTACGCGGCGCTTGCCGCCCATCGGTTCCGCGTTCCCGGCGGCGGGCTGCTCAAGAACTATGTCGCCGACACCAGGCACCAGATCTGCTCCCAGCTGGTCGACCAGTGCTACCGGGACGCGGGTATCCAGCTCTTCGACGATCAGCGCTGGCCCGGCTATGTGACGCCGGCTGATCTCGCCGCGCTGCTGGACCGGCGGGCGTAGCGCGTCCGCGGGGAATCGAGGAGGTCGGCTGTCTGCTCCTGCCTGGGGCAGGCAGCCGACTGCTGTGCGCACCCTTGACGCCATCTGAGGGCCGGGGTCATTATCCCAGGGCTGAAGTTAGGAACCTTTACTAACTTCAGCCCTGGTCCCGGCGGTCCGGCCTGCCCGGACCGCTTCCCCCACGTGCCCGCCTCGCCGAGTGCCTTCGTCGCTTCGCATCGCTCTTCTTGGTGGGTGGGCTCCCACGGAACTGAAAGGTTGTCATGGACAAGTTCCTCCGGTTCGGTGTACTCGCCGCAGCAGCGGCCCTGCCGATCGGCCTGACCGTCGCCGCCACCCCCGCCCAGGCGGCGACCGCCTTCCCCGCTCACTACTCGGCGCCGTATCTGCAGATCAGTGGCTCGGACGCCGGTGACCTCGCTGCCGACAAGAAGGTCGGCGGCGGGCAGTACTACAGCCTTGCCTTCCTCGTCCCCAAGTCCGGCTGCACGCCGATGTGGGAGGACAACAACGACTCCCTGGGAGCGTTCACCTCTCAGGTGAACGCGTTCAAGGCGTCGGGCGGCAATGTGATCATCTCCTTCGGTGGTGAAGCAGGCGGTGAGCTGGCCCAGACGTGCACCTCCGTGTCGGCACTCACCGCCGCATACGCCAACGTCGTCAAGACCTACGGTGTGACCAGGCTCGACTTCGACATCGAGGGCAGTGTCCTGGATGACACCGCTGCCAACTCCCGCCGTGATCAGGCACTGGCGGCGCTGCAGAAAGCCAACCCGTCGGTGCAGGTCGACTTCACTGTCCCGGTGGATCCGACCGGCCTGGAGTCGAACGCCCTCAACCTGCTCAAGGGCGCCAAGAGCGCGGGCGTTCAGGCCAACCTGGTCAACATCATGACCATGGACTTCGGCGACGGGCAGAACGCGCTGAAGGATGCCGAGTCTGCGGCCAACGCCACGCACGGACAGCTCGCGGGGATCTACGGCGGTACGTCTGCCCAGCTCTGGGGCAAGCTCGGACTCACGCCGATTGCCGGCCGCAACGATGACAACGAGAACTTCACCCAGGCCAATGCGGCGACCCTGGAGGCCTTCGCCGCCTCGAAGGGAATCCAGGAGCTGTCGTTCTGGGAGGTCGATGGCTACGACAAGGCCACCGGCTACGCGTACTCGAAGATCTTCAACAAGATCACTGGCTGACCGCACCGCCCCTTACTCGCGGGTGGCCGATTGTCTCGGGGACGGCTTGCCGGAGCACATGTCGCCGGCAAGCCGTTTGCGTCGGTGCGTCGGTGCGTCGGTGGGCTGGTGGGCCGGGTGGAGCAGTGGACCAACCCTGTGGTCAGGCCGCGCTGGCGATCTCCCGCACCCCGGCAACGGGGCAGAACCGTCCGGTCGGGCGGTCCAGTACGTAGGCCTGTGCCGTGGCGAAGTCGAAGTACATCCCGACCAGGCGCAGCGTGCCGTCCGCGACGCGTCGCTCGACCGCTGGATTGGCCATCAGCTGGTCCAGCTGCTGCACCACGTTCGTGATGCACAACTGCTCCACCTGGTCCGCGACTGGTCGGTCCTCGAACTCCGCCGGCACCCGGGCCAGCCGAGCCAGCGAACCGCGACCGTTGCGCAGCCAGCGTGCCAGGGGCGTCGGCCGGCCCGGCTGCTCGTGCACGCCGTCGAGCAGCGCCTTCATGGCCCCGCAACCGGAGTGGCCGCAGACCGTGATGCTGCGTACTTCCAGGACCTCGACGGCGTACTGCACGGCGGCGGCCACCGAGTCGTCGGCAGCGCCCGGTTCATGAGGCGCGGGGACCAGGTTGCCGACGTTGCGGACGGTGAAGAGGTCGCCCGGGCCGCTGCTGGTGATCATGCTGGTGACCATGCGTGAGTCGGCGCAGGTGAGGAAGAGCTGGGACGGCGTCTGGCCCTCCCGAGCGAGCCGGGCCAGTTCCGGGCGGATCACCGGAGCGGTATGCGCCTGGAAGCCGCGCAGGCCGTCCATCAGCCTGACATGCGGATCGTCCTGCTGATCGATGCAGTGGTGGCCGACCCACGGGGTCCACGCGCGGCAGCGGTGTGAGCCCGGCGAGCCGCCGGACCGCCCGGTGCCGTCCGGATCGAGCACCTCGGTCTCCTGGGGGTCCGTCAGCAGCGACACCCGGCCGCCCCGGGCGCTGTGGCTGTCACGCCAGGAGTGCAGTTCCTCGTATGCCGCATGGTCGAGGAAGGAGCCGTCATGGCGGACCGTCACCTGGGCACCCACCGGAATCGAGGCGAGCGCCCTGGACAGGCGGGGCACGGCGACGAAGGTGAGCGGCCCGTGGGTCCGTACCCCGTAGGAGCCGTCCGGATAGGGCGTCACATCGACATGCGCGCGGGTCAGCCGGGACAGCGCCAGCAGCGTGGCCACCGCCCCGCCGGCCGCGACTCCGAGCGGGACGCCGAGTAGGACGACGCCCAGCACCGAGGTCAGGTAGACGGTGAACTCGCGGTGCCGGTGCACCCGGCGGATGTGCGCGAAGCTCACCATCTGGATGCCCACCACCATCACCAGAGCGGCAAGCGCGGCCAGCGGGATCCGGCGCAGGCCACCGGTCAGGATCGCGGCTGCGAGCAGGACCCAGAGGCCGTAGAGCACGACCGACCAGTGACTGCGAGCGCCCGCCCGTACGTTGGCCGCGCTGCGCACCGCACCGCCGGCCACCGGCAGACCGCCCAGGAGGCCGGACACGAGGTTGGCCAGGCCCTGACCGCGCAGCTCGCGGTCCAGGTCGCTGGCGGCGCCGGTCTGCCGGTCCACCGCGACAGAGCAGAGCAGGGACTCGACTCCCGCGACCGCGGTGACGGTGATGACGGCGCCCACGATGCCGAGCGGCGCGCCGTGCGGCAGGCCGGCCAGATCGTGCTCGCTCCAGCTGGGCAGCTCGACGCGAGCAAGGCGGAAGTCGAAGGCCATGGCCAGCAGCGTCCCGGCCGCCACCGCGACCAGCGCGGCCGGGACCCGGCCTAGCCAGCCGCCGAATCGGCCCGCTCGGCCGGGCAGCCGGTGGAGCCGCGGCCAGCCGTAGAGCACCACGATCGCGAGCAGGCCGACCGCGAGTGCGGGTGGATGCGGGCCACTGAGCTGCGCGGGCAGGGCGATCAGGTCGGCCAGCACGGAACCCTGGGTGGAGCCGCCGAGCACCACGTGGAGCTGGGCGATCGCGATGGTGATCCCCACACCCGCGAGCATGCCGTGCACGATCGCGGGCGAGACGGCGAGCGCCGAGCGGGCCGTCCGCAGCGAACCGAGCAGCAGCTGGAGCAGGCCGGCGCCCACGGTGATCGCACAGGTGGTCTGCCAGCCGTACTGCGAGATCAGCCCAGCGGTGATCACCGTCAGGGCGGCGGACGGGCCGCTGATCCGGAGCCGTGTTCCGCCGAAGAAGCCGGCGATGATCCCGCCCACCGCCGAGGCGACCAGACCGGCGGTCAGTGGCGCGCCGGCGGCCAGCGCGATCCCGAGCGACAAGGGGACCGCGATCAGGAAGACGACCAGAGAGGCCGTCAGGTCTGCCCCGGTCGGCCGCCGGAACCGCGGTGCGGGGGAGGGCCCGCTCTCCGGAGGGGCGTGGCTGGCCGGAGTGACCGCAGTGGTCGGTGGGGAAGGGGGAGTGTCGAGGGTCATGGCTTCCCGTCTTTCCGGTGGAACGAGCGCGGCCGGATCCGCCGGCGGTGCCCGCGGTCGGATCGGCTGCCTTGGTCGCGACGGTGGGGGCGGGATGGTGCGGGGAGCGGTGCCGGTCGGTGGCGGTGGCTCGGCGGCCATCTGGCTCGCCCGGTCTCGATGCGGCAGGGCTCGGGGTGCATCAAGGCGCTGGGGCATCAGCTGGGGGCATCACGGGCATCAGGAGGTGGCTGCAGGTGGCTGCATCAAGAGGCTGGTGCATCAAGAGTTGGCAAACTGTTGGTAATGGAAGCTTCGCATAGCGTAAGTGCGTGCGGGAGTCCTGACGCCGAGATTCACCCCTGCGGGTGGCGCGCGGGCAGCTCGGGGCGCGCCGTGAAACATCCCGTGAGCGCCGCCGGGATACGCGAGAGGGCCGGTGGCGCACCCATCTGGGGTACGTCATCGGCCCTCGGTGGCGACCTGTCTGCCGGTCAGGCGTGCGCGGCCGCCGGGTCGTGGCTGCTGTCGTGGGCGGCGTCACGGGCTGCGTCGTGCCGGATCGCCTGGGCCGCAGCCGCTTCGGCCTCCTCGGCTGCGAGGAGGCGTTCCGCGTCGAGCACGAACGTCGGGTCCACTTGGGCGGCCAGATCGATGCCGGTCTTGGCGTTCCCCCAGCTCTCCGCGTTGCGCAGGTGGAAGTGGACGGCCTGCTCGGTGTAGCGGCGGGCGTCGCGGGCCCGGAAGGCGGCGTCCGCCTCGCGCTCCAGCAGCGCCAGGACCGCCCGGTTCTCCGGCTCCAGGCTCCTCAGCGCGGGCTCGGCGCCCTGTTCCAGTCGGCGGACCCAGTCCGAGTGGCCGAAGGAGGTCAGCAGGTCCTCGCCGACCTCCCGCTGCAGGAAGGCGAGGTCGTCCGGGGTCTGAACCTTGTTGCCGATGACGCGAAGGGCGACGCCGAAGTCCCGCGCGTACTCCTTGTACTGCCGGTAGACCGAGATGCCCTTGCGGGTCGGCTCGGCGACCAGGAACGTCAGGTCGAAGCGGGTGAAGAGTCCTGAGGCGAACGAGTCGGAGCCGGCGGTCATGTCGGTGACCACGTACTCGTCCCGGCCGTCGAGCAGATGGTTAAGCAGCAGCTCCACCGCGCCGACCTTGGAGTGGTAGCAGGCGACCCCGAGGTCCTCCTCGGTGAACGCGCCGGTGGCGAGCAGCCGGACCGAGCCCTCGTCCAGTGCGACGGGGCGCGCGCACGCGGCGTACACCGGGTTCTCCTCGACGATCCGCAGCAGGCGGGAGCCCTGGCCGGGCGGCGTGGTCTTGATCATCACCTCGGCGGAGTCGATCCGCGGGTTGCTGCCGCGCAGGTACTCCTTGATGTCGGGCAGGTGCGCGCCGAGAGACGGCAGCTGCGATGCCTGATCATCGGTCAATCCGAGTGCTGGGCCGAGGTGCTGGTTGATGTCGGCATCCACCGCGATGACCGGGTGGCCCTCGGCGGCCAAATGGCGGATGAACAGTGCCGACAGCGTGGTCTTGCCGCTGCCGCCCTTGCCGACGAAGGCGATCTTCATCTGGACTCCCGGCTCTCGCTCCGCCGATCCCCGCCAGGGCCCCGGCCAGCTTGTTGGTAATCGTTATCGTCTCCGATAGCGCCCATGGTAGCCGTGGTTTGCCACGCCAAACCTGAGGGAAGCGAGGATTGGCTCGAACGGGTGATACCGGGGTTGCTGTGCGGGGCGACGGGAGGCAGTCGTTACCCTCGGGTAGGTGAGCACTGGAACTGATCCGCTTGCCCCACTGGCCGAGCTGCCCGGGGTGCCCGAGTCCGTCGCCGAAGTACGCAAGGCCGTCGACCGACTGTACGGCCACCGCGTGATGCGCAGGCGCGCGCCCGAGGTCACCTCGGAGGCCGCACTGCGCGGCGCGCGGGCCTCGGCTGCGCTCGCCGGGGCCGACTGGCCGCTGGAGGAGGTTCGCCGCCGCAGCGACTTCAGCGCCGGCCCGCAGGACCGCACGGTTGGCGGTGCGCTGCGGATCTCCGCCGAGGCCGGCCAACTGATCAGCATCTGGCGTACCTCGCCGCTGCAGGTGCTCGCTCGCCTGCACCTCCTCGCGGCCGGCGATGCGGATGACTCCTCGGGGCGCCCGCGTCAGGCCGGCGAGCCCGCCGACGAGCTCTTCCCCGTGGAGCTGAAGGCCGCCGAAGGGGTGGCCGCGGCTCCGGAGTCCGCGGTGCCCGCCCGGCCCCTCGCGGGCACGGCGGCGGCAGTGCCGCCCGCGCCGCCGGCTGACGAGGTCGCCGCGCGGCTGGACCAGCTCGCCCAGTTGCTGGTCGCGCGGACGGCCAGGCCGACCGGCAATGCGCCCGCGCTGGTGGTCGCCTCGGTCGTGCACGGTGAGCTGCTCGCACTTCGGCCGTTCGCCGGTCACAACGGTGTCGTCGCCCGCGCCGCGCAGCGCATGGTGCTGATCGCCGAGGGTTTGGACCCCAAGGCGATCTGCCCGATCGAGGTCGGTCTGGTGGAGCTGGGGACCGCTGCCTACCGGGAGGCGTTCGCCGGTTACGCCTCCGGCACGGCGGACGGTCTCGCGCGGTGGATCGCCCACTGCGGCCTGGCGCTGCGGCTGGGCGTGCGCGAGAGCACCGCGGTCTGCGAGGCGATGCAGCGCGGCATGGTGTGAGTGCGTATCGGGTACGGGGTTTCGCCGCGAGATGGCGCCTGGGCGCAGAGTTGCGGCGACACCCTGATTGCTGATGTCGCCGCTGGTACAACGCTCCGGGTGACCATGCGTGCACCGGATTTGCCCATCAGGCGGGGATCCTGCCCGTTCGCCTGGTGCGGCGGCCCGTATCGCGGGTCGGCTGCACGTGGGTGCTCGGATGTTGTACGCGGTCCGTGGCCTGAACTGCGGTGTCGGTCTGACCTCTTTGGGTCCTTCCGGGTCTCGCGGGCCGTGAGTCCTTTGTATCGCGGATCCCGGGCAAACGGAACTCGAATCGCGAAGTCTTTACCTTTTGTCCGATTTGCATACCGCCGGTGGTGCGGCCGGGGTGGTGCGGGTCAGAGCGCCGCAGGTCGGCGGCGCTTGGCCAACTGCCAGACCACCCCGGCCGTGACACAGGCCGTCCCGACCGTCACCGCGGCCAGCGCCGTTCGGCTCGGCGCCTTGAACTCGGGCAGCCGGCGGTGCAGTTCGATCGGACGGTCGAAGACGAGCACCGGCCATTCGCGAGCCGCCGCCTCCTTGCGCAACCCGCGATCCGGGTTGACGGCGGAGGGGCGCCCGACGGCCTCCAGGAGCGGCAGGTCGGTGACCGAGTCGCTGTAGGCGTAGCAGTCGGCCAGCCGGTAGCCCTCGCGCTCGGCCAGCGATCGAATCGCGGCCGCCTTGTTCTCGGCGTAGGCGTAGTACTCGATCTCGCCGGTGTAGCAGCCGTCCTCGATCGCCAGCCGGGTCGCGATCACGTGATCGGCGCCGAGCAGTGCGCCGATCGGTTCGACGACCTCGGCGCCGGAGCTGCTGACGATCACCACGTCGCGCCCGGCGGCGTGGTGCTGGGCGATCAGTGAGGCGGCTTCCTCGTAGATGATCGGTGTGATCAGGCCGTGCAGTGTTTCGGCGACGATCTCGCGCACCTGCTGGACGTTCCAGCCCCGGGTCAGGGCGGAGAGGTACTCGCGCATCCTCTCCATCTGGTCGTGGTCCGCACCGCCGACCAGGAAGACGAACTGTGCATAGGCGCTCTTCAGCACGGCTCGACGGTTGATCAGTCCCCCCTGGTAGAAGGGGCGACTGAAGGCCAGCGCACTCGATTTTGCGATGATCGTCTTGTCGAGATCGAAGAAGGCCGCCGTCCGCTCGCCCCCGTGGAGCGGGTGACCGACGCGAAGCGGCGACGGGGTGCCACTGCTGGCGCTCGTCGGCGCTTCGACGGACTGCGGGGACGACTGCGCGGCGGTTTTTTCGCCGCCTGGCCCGGCATTCCGTGCGGCCTCCGGCCCGGAGATCTCACCATCGTCGGCGATGTCGGCGTTCTCGGTGGTGTCCACAGGAACCGAGGATAGATGGCCGCTCCGAGGGGGCCGCCATTCGGTGGACGCAAGGGCGTGCTGGTTTGTGTTTCTGGCCGCTCGGGTACACCATGGAAGTCACGGATCGTTCGCGACCGTGCTAACCCGGTCCGGCTCCTCCCCCCCGAGTCGGGCTGTGGATAGACGACCCCCGCTCTCCCCCCCGGCGGGGGTCGTCGCATGTCCGAGGCCATTTCTCAAGGCTCGGCGGTGTTCCGGGGGAGGTTCGCGGGGGCGCTGGGGGCGCTGGGGGCGGCGTTCAGGGCGGGACCCGCAGGCGGTTCACGCTCCGCAATCGACTACTCAGAGTAGTCGGCAGTGTGGTTCTCCGAGATCGGTGACGGCTGTTCTCGCGCCGTGTCAATTCCGCTGATGGCGACTCCCCAGGAGAGTGACTTGAAGCCGTCCGGGTGACTTTGGATATCCACACCCCCGGGGTTATCCACAGGGAATCGAAGTAGGGCTGACGGATTCGCGGCGAGGCAGCAATCTTGGCGTCAAGCCGAAGTCATGGCTCGCTCCGGTCGGGCGCAAGTCACCCGCTGGTGCCGGTGCGCATGGCTGAGGTCTCAACGTCATCTCCCGCCCCGTCGGGCCTGCCGCCACGCCGCACCCCGTGGCCGCCCGGCATGCCTGACGGGGCGTCAGTAGCTCTTCTGCGCCGGGGAGGCAGCCATGCCGACGCCAGTCATCGACCAGTACCGCCCTGAAGCCGACGGTCCCGCCCGAGGCGCGCCGCTCGTTCTCACCGAGAACGAGGCTCTGGCGGACTACCTGCTGCGGCTGTGTGCCGCGGCCGGGGCCGAGCCGCAACTGCTCGCAGGTGCGCCGCCACCGCGCCAGGTCTGGGAGTCCGCCCCCTTGGTGCTGCTCGGGGACGACATGGCCGAGCGCTGTGGCGGCCTGCCTCGGAGGGCGGGGCTTCTGCTGCTCGGACTCGACGTCGACGACTGCGATGTCTGGGTGCGTGGAGTGCAACTGGGAGCCGAGCAGGTGCTGTTCCTGCCGGACCAGCAGACCTGGCTGTTGGATCGGATCGCCGATTCCGTGGAGGACTCCGGTGCCCCGGCGCTGACCGTCGCCGTACTCGGCGGTCGCGGCGGCGCAGGGGCGTCCACGCTCGCCTGTGCGCTCGCGATCACCGCCGCCCGGGCCGGGCACCGCACCATGCTCATCGATGCCGATCCGCTGGGCGGTGGTTTGGACGTGCTGCTCGGTGGCGAGTCCGCCGAGGGGTTGCGCTGGCCGGACCTGGCCGATGCACGAGGTCGCGTCAGCGGGTCCGAACTCGCCGACGCGCTGCCGAATCTGCACAGTCTCACGGCGCTCTCCTGGGATCGCAGCGAGGCGCTGCGGATCAGACCGGAGACGATGCGCAGTGTGCTGGCCGCGGCGCGCCGCCGTGGCGGGCTGGTCGTGCTCGATCTGCCGCGCTATCTGGATCCGGCGGCGGTGCGGGCGCTTGAACAGGCCGATACCGGTCTGCTGGTGGTCCCCACGGAGTTGCGCGGGATGGCGGCCGCGGGCCGGGTCGCATCCGCTGCCAGGCTCTGGCTCGCCGACCTCCGAGTGGTGGTGCGCCTTCCCGGCCCGGTGGCGCTGCGCGGCGAGGAGATCGCACGCGGACTCGGTCTGCCGCTGGCCGGCGAGCTGCCGCACGAGTCCGGTCTGACGGTCGATGTCGAACGAGGCACGCCACCAGGACTGCGTGGGCGTGGTCCGCTGGCCCGCTTCTGCACTGCCTATCTCGACGAGATCCTGCCGCCCGGCCCCGCCGGAACCGAAGGAGGTCAGACGCCATGAGCGCTCGCGACACGCGCACGGGGCACGCCGCAGACCGGCACTACGCCTGGGCGACGGGGCCCGGCCGGCCTCGACCGCTGCCGACCTTGGCGGCGGTCCGGCGCCAAAGCGGCGGCGGCAGTCTCACTGCCAGGGCCGAGCACGCCTCCGCCCTGCTCGACAGCGTCAGGCTGCGGCTGGCCGAGGCGGGGGTCAGACCGACCGCCTCCGAGGTCGCGGCCGCCTATCGGGCCACCCGTCCCGTACAGGGTGGGGACGGTGTGCTGGACGCGGTCCGGACCCTGCGCTCCGAGCTCGTCGGGGCAGGTCCGCTCGACCCGCTGCTGTCCGCGCCGGATGTGACGGACGTGCTGGTCAACGCACCTGATGAGGTGTGGTCAGACCGGGGGACCGGGCTCCGCCGGGAACCCGCGATCCGGTTCCCGGACGCCGAAGCGGTGCGCCATCTCGCACACCGGCTGGCCACCGCGGCCGGGCGCCGGCTCGACGATGCCCGGCCCTGGGTCGATGCCCGGCTGCCCGACGGGACCCGCCTGCACGCTGTGCTGCCACCGATCGCGGCCGGCTGTACGCACATTTCGCTGCGGATCTGCCGAGCGCAGCCCTTCCTGCTGGACGAGCTGGTGGCGGTGGGCGCGATCCCGCCGATCGGCGCCGAGCTGCTGACCGGCATCCTGCGGGCCAGGCTGTCGCTGCTGATCTCCGGTGGGACCGGCACGGGCAAGACGACGTTGTTGGCGGCCTTGCTTGGCCTGGTCAGCCGGTCGGAACGGATCGTCATCGCCGAGGACTCCGCGGAGCTGCAGCCGGCCCACCCCCACGTGGTGCGTCTGCAGAGCCGACCGCCCAACCAAGAGGGTCTGGGCGAACTGACACTGCGCGATCTGGTGCGGCAGGCACTGCGGATGCGTCCGGACCGATTGGTGGTCGGTGAGGTCAGGGGCGCCGAAGTCCTTGATCTGCTGGCTGCGTTCAACACCGGCCACGAAGGTGGCTGTGGAACGGTGCACGCGAACACCGCGGCGGACGTGCCGGTCCGCCTGGAGGCATTGGGCTCGATGGCGGGGCTGGAGCGGTTCGCGCTGCACAGCCAGCTGCGCTCGGCACTGGACGTGGTTGTTCACCTGGTCCGGGACCAGTCGACCGGCCGCCGCCGGGTGGCCGAGGTGCACACATTGACGGGCGATGCCGCCGGTCTCGCGGTGACGGTGCCCGCAGTGGTGTTCGGGGCCGACGGTTCGGTCTCCTGTGGGCCCGGCTGGGAGCGGTTGAAGCAGTTGTGCGCCGCCCGTGGCGTCCTGGCGGGAGGGGGGATCCGATGATGGGCGATCTGATGGCGGTGCGTCACTTCGCTTTGGCACTGACCCTGTTGCTCGGTGCGTTCGCGGCCGCGGCCTGGGTGCGCCTCAACCGGCGGGTGAAGGTCGGGCGGCGACGAGCGGCACTGTCCGTCGGGCCGGGCGACGCGGGGGCGCCGGCGGATGCTGGAGCCCTCCGGTTGCGGTGGTTGGGCGTCCCGGAGATGGTGCGGCCCGGCTGGCTGGTCCTTGAGCTGTTCCTGCTGCCGTGCGGCATCGCGACGGGCTGGCTGCTGCACTCGCCGCTGCTGCCGCTGGCCGCCGTGCTGGCGGTTGTCCCGCTGAACCGCTGGCGAGCCCACCGGCGCGTGCGACGCGAGGCGCACGAGCGAGCCGCTGCGGTCATCGAGCTGTGCGGGGCGCTCGCCGCCGAGCTGCGCAGCGGCGCGACTCCGGAGCAGGCGCTGGAGTCGATGGTCGGGCAGAGCATGCCTGCTCGGTCGTTCACCCGGGCGGTCGTCGGTCGCCCTGTCCGGCGGGTGGATCCGCCGGGCGGGTTGTCCGGGCGGCTCGGGGCCGAGGCTGTGGCCCGGCTGGCAGCGGGTCGCCTCGGTGCCGATGTGCCGGCGGCGCTGCGCTGGCTGGGAGCGCTGCCAGGGGGCGGCGGGGCGTGTGCGATCGCGGCCTGCTGGGAGGTCACCGCAGACCGGGGCACAGGCCTTGCGCACGGCCTGGAGCGCGTGGCGGAGGCCCTGCGGGAGGACCGTGCCCTGCGGGAGGAGATCCGCAGCGAGCTGGCCGGAGCGCGAACGACGGTCTGCCTGCTGGCGGCGCTGCCGGCCTTCGGACTGTTCCTGGGCGGGACGCTCGGTGCCGAACCGTTGCGGATCCTGCTGCACACGCCGCTCGGCCTGGTCTGTCTGTCCGTAGGCATCCTGCTGGAGATCGCCGGGCTCTACTGGACGAGCAGGATCATTCGCGCGGCGGAGGCCGACCTGGGCATCCTGGGCGGCTCGACAGCGCAGCCCCAGCGGCAACCGGCCGGAGGCACCGCGGCCCGATCGGGCCCGCCGGCGGGCGGCGCGGCGGTCCGGGTGCCGTGCCGACAAGCGCAAGGTCGGCAAGCACGGGGCTGCCTCGGCTCGTGGTGCGGTCGCTGGGGTGGTGCTGCGGCGACTGGGCGGGGCGACGGTCTGAGGAGCGGTAGCGGCCCGCACCTGAGCGCGGGCGAGGCGTCGGTGCGTCGGCGAACCGAGGCGGCGGTCCGTAGCCGAGTCTGCCGAAGGCCGATCGGCCGGGGCTGCTCGCGGCAGGTGACAGCCGCCCGGGTGGGGAGGCGGCGATGAGCGCGGACCTGTCGCCCTTCGGCTACCTGCCGCCGACGGCCCTCCCGACCTTGCTGGTCACGGCCTTCGGGCTCACACCGATCGCCGCCACGTTGATGCTCGGTGGGAGCTGGCTCCGCGGGCGCGCCAGGCGGCAGCGAGCGGCTCGGTTGCTGCCGGCTGACGTCAGCAAGCCGGCCTGGCCTCCTCACCGGCTGGCTGGACGCCTCGGCCGCCGGAGCGCGGCGCCGGCTGGCAACGAGCCGATCGCCACACGGACGACGCTGGACTCCAAGGAACGGCGGTGGCTTCGAGTGGAGCTGGTGGCACCGCTGTTGGCCGGGTTGGCGATCGCGGCACTGGTGCCTGGAGCAGCCGGAGTGCTGGCGGGAGTGGTGGGCGCGGCTGTCCTGCAGAAGTGGTTGCCGACGGTCCGATCGTCGGCAGCGCGGAAGGCGGAACGGGAGCAGGCCGTACTTCTCGCTCAACTCCCATTGACCGCTGATCTGTTGGCGGCCTGCCTGAGCTCCTCGGCCTCCCCGGGCAAGGCGGCGGAGGCCGTGGCCCGGACGGTCGGTGGCCCAATGGCGGTACGGCTGTCGGCCGTTTCGGCGGAGCTTGCCCTGGGAGCCCTGCCCGAGGCCTGCTGGGACCGGCTTGGTTCGAACTGCCCGGCTGTTGCGCCGCTGGCGCGTTGCCTGGTCCGCACGAGCATCAGTGGAGCTCCGCCCGCTGTCCCACTGGCCGGGCTCGCCGTCTCCCAGCGAGCGGCCGCCGGTCGGGCCGCACATGCCCGGGTGCGCCGGGCCGGAGTACTCGCCACGGCGCCGCTCGGACTCTGCTTCCTGCCGGCGTTCGTGCTGATCGGCATCGTTCCGGTCGTGGTGGGCTTGGCGGCCGCGTTCGCGCAGCGGCGCTGAGTGACCGTCAACAGGCTTGTGCAGTACCGGTGTTGATGAGCTCGCCAGTGCGGATGTGCCGCCGGGCGTTGCGAAGGATCCGAGGGTTTTCCGAGAAAGGAAGAGTTCCCATGAACGACAGCTCCATCGAGTCGGTTGAGTCGGTTGCGGCGATCAGCTACACCCCGATCCCGTCGCATGAGCGGGCGGCCGGCAGTGGGCCGCTGCCGTCGGCGCGCGA
This sequence comes from Kitasatospora sp. NEAU-69, assembly GCF_057158765.1. NCBI lineage: Bacteria > Bacillati > Actinomycetota > Actinomycetes > Kitasatosporales > Streptomycetaceae > Kitasatospora > Kitasatospora sp. NEAU-69. Next base: position 145,558 of record NZ_JBWXUE010000014.1, on the reverse strand, counting down.
TCTCGAAGGCGCGGCGGCCGAGACCTGGGACCACCCGATCGTGCCGGTGGTTGAGCGCGGCCACCCGATTGGGCTGCCGCTTGTGCGACGAGGGGTACGCAGCCGTCTGCGGTGGTGCGGCCACCGTCTTGCCGCCTGGCGTCGGCGGAAGTTCGCGGCTGTGCCGGATGCCGGAATGTCGACAGCCGAGTACGCCGTGGGAACCATCGCGGCATGCGGCTTCGCCGCCCTGCTCTACAAGGTCGTGACCAGTGGCGCTGTCTCGGCCGCGCTGGCCGATGTGCTGGACAGGGCGATCCATGCGGTCTGAGGCCGTGCTCTCCGGCTGGTGGCGTCCCACGCCGGCTCAGGGGCGCCAAGGGCAGGCCGGACGGTTTGCCAAGTGTGGCCGCCGCAGCAGCTTCGGTAGCCGGACCCAGCGGGACGGAGGGTTCGTCACGGCGGAGACGGCGGTTGGCCTGCCGGCGCTGGTCCTGTTCCTGGCCATGGTCATCTGGGGTGTGCTCGCGAGCGTCGCGCAGCTGCGCTGTGTTGATGCGGCGAGCCTGGGGGCCCGGGCGGCGGCCCGTGGCGACGAGAGCGCCGTCGCACGGGCCCAGGCCGCGGCGCCGGCGGGAGCGACGGTCCAGGTGCTCCAGAGCAGCGAGATGGTGCAGGTACGGGTGGAGGCCGACTATCACGGGCTCGGTCGGCTGGCGTCGATGCTCGCTGTGCACCTGTCGGCCGAGGCGGTGGCCGCGCGGGAAGACCACGTCGGGAAGGGGCTGGACTGATGGCCACCCGCATCGGGCGCCCTGTGGGCGAGTGGGTCGGCCCGCGGACAGCCGTGGCGGCCCTGACTGTCGAGCAAGCCACGGCGCAGTGTCCGGTGTGGCTGACGAGGCGCCAGAGTAGCTATGCAAAGCCTCAACCGGCGATGTGTCGGGGCAGCGGGCCGAAGGTCGTGCGGGCTGTCGGGCAGGACGGTGACCTCAGGGTCGGTTGTCGGCCGGCCCGACCTGCGCCGCAGATGCGTGATCAGGGTTCCGCGACGGTGTGGTTGGCGGCTCTCGCGCTGCTCGGCTGCGTGTTCTTCGGGTTCGCGCTGTCGCTGGGCGCGGTGCTCACGGCCAGACACCGCGCCGCGGCGGCCGCCGACCTCGCGGCCCTGGCGGCTGCCGACCGCTTGCTGCTCGACGTCGATGGCGGTTGCGGTCGCGCTGCGGCCGTCGCTGTCGCGCAGCAGGCCACCATCACCGCCTGCACGGTGAACTTGGCGGCCGACAGCGTCGTGGTGGCCGTACAGGTACCGGTGCGGGGTGTCGAGTTGCCGCTTGGGCCGGCCACCGCGCGGGCGCGAGCCGGGCCGGTCTGGTCCGTCGGTGGCCCGGACGAGGCCTTCGCGGTCAGTGCCGGTGGCAGCGCCTCCCAGCTGCAGGCGCTGCCACCGACCCGGCCCCGGCTCGACCCGCTACCGCCGACCGGAGCTCCGGCCCGAGCCCGAACCGGGAACGTGCCCGGCATCGCCACTGGACTCGTCGGCGCTTGCCCTGTTGGTCCCCTCCGGCCTGTCCTGCGCGTCCGGCCTGTCCAGCGCGTCGGGGTGGTTCGTGGCGGCGGGCGGTGCGCCGGCGAGGAGGGCGGTCAGCAGACGTATCGCGCCTGCCTTGTCCAACGGGTCGTTGCCGTTTCCGCACTTGGGCGACTGGACGCAGGACGGGCAGCCGCGCTCGCACTCACAGGAGGCGATCGCCTCGCGGGTCGCGGTGAGCCACTCGACGGCCCGGTGGAACCCGTGCTCGGCGAAGCCGGCGCCGCCCGGGTGCCCGTCGTAGACGAAGACGGTCGGCAACTGGGTGTCCGGGTGCAGCGGGACGGAGACCCCGCCGATGTCCCAACGGTCACAGGTCGCGAAGAGCGGCAGGAGGCCGATGGACGCGTGCTCGGCAGCGTGGGCGGCACCCGGAAGCTGGTCGAACGGGATGAGTGCGTCGAGCAGCTGTTCCTCGGTGACGGTCCACCAGACCGCCCTGGTCCGCAGGGTCCTGGGCGGCAGGTCGAGTTTGGTCTCACCGAGGATCTCCCCGGTCGAGATCCGCTTCCTGAGGAATCCGACGACTTGGTTGACCACCTCGACCGAGCCGAAGTTCAGGCTTCCCTCCCCCCAGGCGATGGTCTGCTCGGTGGACAGGACCGAGATGGCCGTGGTGTCGCGCGCAGCCGTGGTGTACGAGGGGTTGGCCGCTTCGACGAGGGCTGCCGAGGCCTCCAGGTCGAGATCCCGGACCAGGTAGGTCCGCCCCTGATGGAGGTGGACGGCGCCGGTGTGCACGGTGGTGTGTGCGGCGGCCGCATCGACCGTGCCCAGCAGGCGGCCGGTGGCGGCCTCGACGATCTGGACCGGGTTTCCGCCGCTGCCGCGCAGGTCGACGGCGTCCACCGCCCGCTCGCGCCGGGTCCAGTACCAGGAGCCGTCCGTGCGGCGGCGCAGCAGGCCACGCTGTTCGAGGACGGTGAGCAACTGGGCGGTGGCGGGTCCGAACAGCTCCAGGTCGTCCGGGCCGAGCGGGAGTTCGGCGGCCGCGGCGCACAGGTGCGGGGCGAGGACGTGCGGGTTGTCCGGGTCCAGCACGGTGGCTTCGACCGGGCGGGCGAAGAGTGCGTCCGGGTGGTGCACCAGGTAGGTGTCCAGCGGGTCGTCCCGGGCGATCAGGATCGCGAGCGCCCCCTGGGCCTCCCGTCCGGCGCGTCCCGCCTGCTGCCAGAGCGAGGCGCGGGTGCCCGGGTAGCCGGCCAGCAGTACGGCGTCCAGCCCGGAGACGTCCACCCCGAGCTCCAGCGCGGAGGTGGAGGCGAGCCCGAGCAGTCGGCCCGAGTGCAGGTCGCGCTCCAGCGCCCGGCGTTCCTCCGGCAGGTAGCCGCCACGGTAGGCCGCGATGCGTTCGGCGAGCGGTCTGTCGAGGTTCTCCTGGGCCTGCAGCGCGACGAGCTCGGCGGCCCTGCGGGAGCGGACGAAGGCCACTGTGCGGACGTCGGCCTGCACCAGGTCGGTCAGCAGGTAGGCGGCCTCGGTGGTGGCGGTCCGCCGGACGGGCGCACCGTGCTCGCCGACGTGGTCGGTCAGCGGCGGCTCCCACAGCGCGAAGACGAGCGGGCCGCGCGGCGAGGCGTCATCGGTCACCGCGACGGCCGGCAGGCCGGTGAGGCGTTCCGCGGCGGCGGCGGGATCGGCAGCGGTCGCCGAGGCCAGCAGGAAGGTCGGCTCCGAGCCGTAGCGCCGGCAGACCCGCCGCAGGCGGCGCAGCACCTGGGCGACGTGTGAGCCGAACACGCCGCGGTAGGTGTGGCACTCGTCGATCACCACGTAGCGCAGTGACTTCAGGAAGGAGGCCCAGCGGGCGTGCGCCGGGAGGATGCCCCGGTGCAGCATGTCGGGGTTGGTGAGCACGTAGGAGGCGTACTGGCGGACCCACTCACGCTCCTGCGGCGGAGTGTCGCCGTCGTAGAGCGCGGCCCGGACCCGTTCCGGAGCAAGCTCCGCGGCGCGGCGCCGCTGGTCGGCGGCAAGGGCCTTGGTCGGGGCGAGGTAGAGCGCGGTCGCGCCGCGGCCGTTGGGGGCCTCGGTTCCGTCCAGCAGGTCGCTCAGCACCGGCGCCAGGTAGCCGAGCGACTTGCCCGAGGCGGTTCCTGTGGCGATCACCACAGTGCGGCCCGAGGCGGCCAACCGCATCGCCTCAGCCTGATGGGCCCAGGGCCGGTCCACGCCGAGGGCCTGAGCGGCGGCCTGGATCTCGGGGCGGATCGAGTCCGGCCACGGGGTGTAGCGCGCCTGGCGCGCGGGGAGATGCTCCGTATGGGTGAGCCGGTCGGCGCGCCCCCGGCTGGTGACCAGGGAGTCGAGCAGGGCCTCTGGCAGGCGATGGCTGGGCGGCATGAGGACCCAGTGTGTCACTGGAGTGACGGAGAATCGCGGCAAGCCATCGTGCGGGCATGCTGCCAGGTGGTTGAATGAGGCGGTGGCGGCCAGTTGGCCGGACCGGCGGCACCTGGGCCGGTCGCTCGGCCATGCGGTGGAGACCGTGTGGCGGGGATCGGCAGCCAAACGGCCGATGCCGCCCGACTCGCCGTAGAACGCAATGTGACGTAGCAAGGCAAGGTGCTGGAGGTTCCGTGGACCTGTCCCTGTCGACCCGTACAGTCGGCGATCGCACGATCGTCGAGGTTGGCGGCGAGATCGATGTGTACACCGCTCCTAAGCTTCGCGAGCAGCTGGTCGAGCTCGTCAACGACGGCAGCTACCACCTGGTCGTCGACATGGAGGGCGTTGACTTCCTGGACTCGACCGGTCTGGGTGTCCTGGTGGGCGGCCTGAAGCGAGTCCGCGCGCACGAGGGTTCGCTGCGCCTGGTCTGCACGCAGGAGCGCATTCTGAAGATCTTCCGGATCACCGGTCTGACCAAGGTGTTCCCGATCCACTCCTCGGTGGACGACGCCGTGGCCGCAACCGACTGATTCGACCGAGCCGACCGACCAGGTGACTGACTGACAGGCTGCCTGGTCGGCGGATCGGCCGATTCGACGACCGGTCAGTGACCGGTCGCTGACTGGTCGCTGACCGATTGTCGGCGCGCCCGGCCGGGTTTCTCGGCCCGGGACGTCCGCGCCCTGTGTGGTGTGCCTGAGCGGCTTTTCGGCAGCATCCGCTGTCCGGTGGCGGCGAGGGTGACGGCTTGATCGGTTCGCCCGATCAGTCACCGGTGTGCCGGTGCGGTGGCGGCAGGTAGCTGTCGGCCCGGCCGGATCCGCTTGAGGCGGCCGCTCGGCAACCCGATCGGCTGCGCCGTAGGCGAGGCCGGCTCGGCCGCGTGGTGCGATGGTGATATCGCATGATGCGTCCGGCGTGTCCGCTGCTCGTGGACGACGGCTCTCGCTGTGTGTCCAGGTCCCGAGTGCCCCCATGCCCCGAGGCTGCGCGACGGCGGTGTCGGTGCTTCTGCCGTTCGACGTGGCGACCCACGGCGAGGAGATCCAGGTCGGATGCCTCGCGGAAGGAACCCCGAAGAGGGAGATATGGCAACCGTCGAACTGCGTTTCAGTCCGCTTCCCGAGCACGTGCGTACGGCCCGGCTGGTGGCGGCGGCAGTGGCGAGACGTGCAGGCGTCGACGAGTCGGTGCTTGACGAGGTCCGCCTGGCCGTTGGCGAGGCGTGCTCCCGTGCGGTGGGTCTGCACCAGCGCGGCGAGCTCGGTGGCGCGGTCCGGGTCGCCTTGATCGACCAGGAGAAGCGTTTCGTCATCGAGGTCGGCGATGGTGCCGGGACCCTCAGTGAGCTCGCGGCCCCGTCTTCCGACGACTCCGGAGACGGTGGCGAGGACGACACGCTCGGCCTGGCGGTCATCACCGGCCTGGTCGAGGACGTCGAGGTCGACCGCGACGACGATGGCGGCCTGATCCGGATGAGCTGGCCGGTCGCGACGGCCTGAGTCCGTTCGCTTCCCGTCCGCTTCCGTCCGGCGCCGCCCCGCTCTGCCCTGCCCACGCTCCGATCAGCCCTGCCGGGTACCGCTGCGGCAGGGCTGCCGTGCTTGGGCAAGTGTCTGTCGGGAGTGGAACTTCGCCGGGCCGGGTGCGGAAGTGGCGCCGGTTGCCGTGCGGCGCGCCAAAAGACTCACGAGTCGGTCAATGCCTCGAAAGAATCATGGGTGTGGGCGGAAAACGCAAGGTTTTCCGCCCACGCCCATGATTCTTTCGAGTTCCTGCTGCGCGCGGTCTATTTCAGTTCGGCGATGATTCCTACACTCCTGTGATATCCGGTCGGGCCCGAGTGAATCGGGTCTGGTCGCCTGTGCCACCAGAGCCACTCGCGCGCCGTACGGACAGGTCGGCGTGCCGGTTTTCGGGGAGGACGCATGGCGGGAGTCTCGGTCACCTCGGCTGCTTGGGCCGTGTCCCACGCACTGACAACGGTTTCTGCTGGACCTGTTTCTGTCACATCTGTTTCGTCCGTTCCGGCTGTTCCAGCCGCTGCGGTCGGCTCTCTTTCCGCGACTTCCGGGGCGGCGGCATCACTTTCCGCCGCCGCACCGGTACGCCCACGAATCTTGGACGTTCTGGCGTCAGGCATGTCGGGCCCGTCCGGTACGTCGGGCACGTTCGCCGCCTCGGGCTCGGGCTCGGGCTCGGCGAACGGCGCGGTGCTCACCAGCGGGAACCAGGTGCTGGTGCTGGTCATCGCCCTGGTCGCGATCGCCGCGCTCGGCGTGGCCGCGCTGCTGGTGCGTCAAGTGCTCGCCTACGAGACGGGCACGCCCACGATGCGCCGGATCGCGGGCGCGGTGCAGGAGGGGGCCAACGCCTACCTCGCGCGCCAGTTCCGCACGCTTGCCGTGTTCGCGGCCGGGGTGTTCTTCCTGCTGATGCTGCTGCCGGCGGACAACTGGTCGCAGCGGCTCGGCCGCTCGGCGTTCTTCCTGGTCGGCGCGGTCTTCTCGGCGGCCACCGGGTATCTGGGCATGTGGCTGGCGGTGCGGGCCAACGTACGGGTCGCGGCGGTGGCCCGGGGCGTGCGGGCGGGTGAGGAGCAACCGGCACAGCACCGGGCGATGCGGATCGCGTTCCGCACCGGCGGCGTGGTCGGCATGTGCACCGTGGGGCTCGGACTGCTCGGCGCGGCGGTCGTGGTGCTGATCTACCGGGCCGACGCGCCGAGGGTGCTGGAGGGTTTCGGTTTCGGCGCAGCGCTGCTCGCGATGTTCATGCGGGTCGGTGGCGGCATCTTCACCAAGGCCGCGGACGTCGGCGCCGACCTGGTCGGCAAGGTCGAGCAGGGCATCCCGGAGGACGACCCGCGCAACGCCGCGACCATCGCGGACAACGTCGGCGACAACGTCGGCGACTGCGCGGGCATGGCGGCGGATCTCTTCGAGTCCTACGCGGTGACCCTGGTGGCCGCGCTGATCCTGGGCCGGGCGGTCTTCGGTGACGTGGGCCTCGTCCTGCCGCTGCTGGTCCCGGCCATCGGCGTGCTGACGGCGGTGCTGGGCATCGTCGCGGTGGCGCCCCGCGCGGCCGACCGCAGCGGGATGACCGCGATCAACCGAGGTTTCTTCCTCTCCGCCGCCGTCTCGCTGCTGCTGGTGCTGGGCGCGGTCTTCATCGTGCTGCCGTCGAGTTTCGCCGCGCTCAAGCACGTCCCGGACGCCATCCGGGGCCACCACGGCGACCCACGGATCTTCACGCTGGCGGCAGTCGCGATCGGCATCGTGCTGGCCGTGCTGATCCAGCAGCTCACGGGGTACTTCACCGAGACCAGCCGACGCCCGGTGCAGGACGTCGGGCGCAGTTCGCTGACCGGTCCGGCGACCGTGGTGCTCTCCGGCATCTCGCTCGGCCTGGAGTCGGCGGTCTACTCGGCGGTGCTGATCGGTGCGGCGGTCTACGGGGCGTACCTGCTGGCGGGCGGCTCGATCGTGCTCGCGCTCTTCGCGGTCGCGCTGGCCGGCACCGGGCTGCTGACCACGGTCGGCGTGATCGTCGCGATGGACACCTTCGGCCCGGTCTCGGACAACGCCCAGGGCATCGCCGAGATGTCCGGCGAGGTGGAGGGGGCCGGTGCACGGGTGCTGACCGAGCTGGACGCGGTCGGCAACACCACCAAGGCGATCACCAAGGGCATAGCGATCGCCACCGCCGTGCTCGCGGCGACCGCGCTCTTCGGTTCCTTCACCGACGCCATCGGCGACGCCGTGACCAGCGCCGGCGGCCCGGCGGTGATCGGCAGTCCCGCCGCGCTGAGCCTGGACATCTCGCAGCCGAACAACCTGGTCGGCCTGCTGCTGGGAGCCGCCGTGGTCTTCCTCTTCTCCGGACTGGCCGTCAACGCGGTCTCCCGGTCGGCGGGTTCGGTGGTCTTCGAGGTGCGGCGGCAGTTCCGCGAGCATCCGGGGATCATGGACGGCAGCGAGACGCCCGAGTACGGCAAGGTGGTCGACATCTGCACCCGGGACGCGCTGCGCGAGCTCGCGACGCCCGGACTGCTGGCGGTGCTGGCGCCGATCGCGGTGGGCTTCGGTCTGGGCGTCGGCGCGCTCGGCGCCTACCTGGCGGGTGCGATCGGCTCGGGCACCCTGATGGCGGTCTTCCTGGCCAACTCCGGCGGCGCCTGGGACAACGCGAAGAAGTTGGTGGAGGACGGCGCGCACGGCGGCAAGGGCAGCGACGCGCACGCGGCGACCGTGATCGGCGACACCGTCGGCGACCCGTTCAAGGACACCGCGGGCCCCGCGATCAACCCGCTGCTGAAGGTGATGAACCTGGTGTCGCTGCTCATCGCGCCGGCCGTGGTGCGGTTCAGCTTCGGGGTTCACGCCAGTGCCGGCTTGCGGGGTGCGGTGGCGGCGCTGGCCGTGCTGCTGGTGGTCGTGGCGGTGTACGCCTCGAAGCGCCGCACGGTGGACGTGGCGGGTGACGAGCGCCCGGCGGGGCGTCGGCAGGTGACGCAGCACTGACACACGCGAGCGGTCCGGGGGTCCGCTGACCGGGCCGCCCGAGGCGGTTCCGGCGTCGGGTAGGTTCACCGGGACGGTTCGGGACTGGACGGAAGGCTCTCCTGGTGGACGTGCGAGTACTGGCGGACGAGCGTGCTCAGGCGCACGGGGGAACCGGTGTGCGAGCAGGCGGGAGCGCCTCGCACGCCGGGCCGGACCGCGGCCCCGGCCGCACCGGCCGCACCGGCCGTGGCAACCGTGGCAGTCGCCCGGCCCGGCGGCTGCTCGCGCTGCCGGTCCTCGGAGCGCTGCTCGTCGTCGGTGCGGTCGGCTGCAGCAGCGACAACAGCGCACAGCTCAACTCCTGGGCCCAGAAGCTCTGCGACGGGCTGCGCGACCCGGTGACCCAGTCCCGCACGGCGCTGGCCGACACGGGTCAGGTGAAGCAGGGGGAGGCCCCGGCCGACCTGCAGAAGCGACTCGCCGCCGACCTCGGCATACTCGGCACCACCAACCAGCAGAGCGCCGACGCGGTCAACAAGGCCGGCGCGCCGAAGGTCGGCAACGGCGCCGGGCTGCAGAAGGACGCCGCGAACGAGCTCCAGCAAGCGGCGCAGGGCTACCAGGACGCCCAGAAGAAGCTCATGGCACTGCCCACGGACGACCAGGCGAAGTTCGCCGACGGCCTGAAGGCCATCGGCGACCAGGTGCAGCAGCTGGCGACGCAGTCCAGCGGCGCGCTGGCCACGGTGCAGAGCGGTGACCTGGGCGCGGCGATCAACAAGCAGCCCGGCTGCAAGGCGCCGGGTGCGCCGGGCGGCCCGAGCGGGTCGGCGAACCCGGGCGGGGCATCCGGTGCGAGCGGCGCACCCGGCACCGGCGGTTCGCCGGGCGCCTCGGGTTCGCCGAACACCGCCGGATCGCCGAACGCGAGCGGGTCCGCAGCGCCGGTGTCCGGCAGCCCAGCGGCCGGCGGTTCGGCGTCCGGCAGCCCGGCCGCGTCGGGTGCTCCGGCCGGCTCGGCCGCCCCGTCCGGCTCGGCGGCGGCCTCGGGTTCCGCATCAGGCTCCGCCTCCGGTTCCGCATCCGCGCCGGCGCCGGGAGCGTCGTCGAGCTGACCGCCGCACGACAGGCCTTAGCCCCGGACACGCGAGCCCGCGTGCCTGCGGGGCTTGGGCGAGCATGCCCTGACACGCGCGAGAATGGCCGGGTGACCAAGCTCCCCGCTCCCGACCCCGCCCGCCTCGCCCGTCTGCGCGACGCCCTGCTCGCCGCCTCGTACACCGCCGACGGCTGCCTCGACCTGCTCGGCCCGACCGGCTACGCCGCACTCGCCCGCAGTGAGGCGGTGCCCGCGCTGCGGGCCACCCGTGGCGGCACGCCGCTGGAGACGCTGGTCCGGCTCTTCCTGCTCCAGCAGCCCGTCCCGCACGCCGCCGCCGCGGCCGCGCTGCCGGTCGAGGAATGCCTGGCGGACGGCTGGCTGGAGCAGGACGGTACGGACGTGCGTGCCACCGTGGACGTCCGCCCGTACGCCAACGAGGTGGCCGGGCTGGACAGCTCCGACGCCTGGGTGGTCTCCGACCTCGGCTGCGCGGTCGGCGGCGCCGGCGGCATCGGCTCGGGCGGCAGCGCCGCTGGGGTGGCCCGCCGGGACCTGGTGCTCGGCGTCGGCGGGGCGTCCACCACGCTGGCCAACCTCGCCGTCCGCCGCCCGGTCCGGGCCGCGCTCGACCTCGGCACCGGCTCGGGTGTGCAGGCACTGCACGCGGCCCGGCACGCCCAGCGGGTGACGGCCACCGACCTGAACCCGCGTGCGCTGGCCTTCGCCCGGCTCACCCTGGCGCTCTCCGGCTTCACGAACACCGAGACCGCCGAGGGCAGCCTGTTCGAGCCGGTGGGGGAGCGGCGGTTCGACCTGATCGTCTCGAACCCGCCGTTCGTGATCTCGCCCGGCAACCGGTTCGTCTACCGGGACGGCGGGATGGCCGGCGACGAGCTCTGCCGCAGCCTGGTGAAGGGCGCGGCGGCCCACCTGGAGCCGGGCGGCTACTGCCAGCTGCTGGCGAACTGGCAGCACGTCAGGGGCCAGGACTGGCACGACCGGTTGGCCGACTGGGTGGCCGGTACCGGGCTGGACGCCTGGGTGGTGCAGCGCGAGGTGCAGGACGTCGCGCAGTACGCCGAGCTCTGGCTGCGCGACGGCGGCGACCACCTGGCGCCGCGAGCCGCGTACGAGGCGCGCTACAACGAGTGGCTGGACGCCTTCGAGGCGGCCAAGGTGGAGGGCATCGGCTTCGGCTGGATCACCCTGCGGGCCTCGGGGGCCGACCGCCCGACCGTGCGGATCGAGGAGTGGCCGCACCCGGTCGAGCAGCCGCTCGGCCCGCACATCGAACGCTGGTTCGCCCGGCAGGACTTCCTGCGCACGCAGGACGACGCGGGACTGCTCGCGGCCCGCTACGTGCTCGCCGACGGCGTGGTGCAGGAGCAGGTCGGCGCGCCGGGCTCGGAGGACCCGGAGCACGTCGTGCTGCGGGCCAACCGCGGCATGCGGCGGGCCACCAAGGTGGACACCGTGGGCGCCGGGTTCGCCGGGGTCTGCGACGGGACGCTGGCGGCCGGCGAGATCATCGACGCGATCGCGCAGCTGCTCGGCGAGGACCGGGTCCGGCTGCGTGACCGGGTGCCGGAGTCGCTGCGGCTGCTGGTCGAGCAGGGCTTCATCGAGCCCGCCACGAGCTGAGCCCGCCACGAGCCGCGCTCGCCACGAGCTGAGCCGGCCGCCGGCCGCACCGTTGTCGTTCACCGATCCGTTGGCTGTGCTTTGCCTGCCGTGAACCGAACGTCAGTCCAGGGTTGATCCCGCCTTGTAAGGCTCGGCGTGAACGGATCTGGTTCGGGGTGGTCGGGGGCGGGGGAAGCGGACGTGGAGACGTCGACGGTGGTGGTGGCCGGCAGCGTGCTGGCGGTCTTCGGTGGCGCGCTGCTGCTCTGGTGCGCGGCCGAGCTGCGCCTGCGCCACCGGCTGCGCCGGCACGGGATCCCGGTCACCGCCCGGGTGGTCGCCGACGCGGTGCCCGCCGAACTGCTCGACCCGGCCCCGCTGCTCTCCTTCGCCACCCTCCCCACCGTCGGCAGCTCGGTGGCCGGCGGTGGCGCCGGGCGCGCGGAGGCGGCCGCCGTGCTGACCCGGCCGCGCGGGCGTACGCCGTTGCGCCGCCCGGCGGGGCTGGCTCCCGGCAGCAGCGTCCGCGTCTCCTACGACCCGCGGCGCCCGGCCCGGGTGGTGCTGACCGGTGCCGCGACCGCGGCCTCGCTGCCGCTCGACGTCTTCTGGACGATCCTGGGGACCAGCTGCCTGGCCGGCGGCCTGAGCCTGCTGGCCTGCGGCTTCCTGCACTGAGCTTCGGGCTGCGCCCCTGTCTTCGGAGCCCCCTCTCCCGTACTCTGGCAGGAACCTGCCAGAGTACGAACGGCGACCTGCCACCGGCCCGCCGAGCCCCCTGCGACACCCCGCGCACCATAACTGCGCGGCGCGAATGTCCATCATCGGGTTACCGTTCGAGTGGCGTCGGTCGGCCTTGCCGGTGAAAAAGCGGGATCCGTCCGTTTGACAAGGGTGACCAGGGTACGGTCACACTCCGCTGGTGGGGTCGTCGCGATGCGGCAGCCCCGGGCGGTGGTGTGTCGGGCGGCGGAGCGCCCGCGCTGCCTGCGGTGACCCGTTCCGGACCGGTCGGGCGTACCGTGGGCCAGCCGTCGGCCAGCACACAGGAAAACGACCGGGAGAGAAGAGCGAAGGTGTCCCCGAGCAGCGAGACCGCGCAGGGTGGCAAGCGACTCGTCATTGTCGAGTCGCCCGCCAAGGCGAAGACGATCAAGGGCTACCTCGGCCCCGGCTACATCGTCGAGGCGAGCGTGGGTCACATCCGGGACCTTCCTGGGACGGCCGCCGAAGTGCCGGACAAGTACACCGGCGAGGTGCGCCGGCTCGGGGTGGACGTCGATCACGACTTCGCCCCGATCTACGTGGTGAACAGCGACAAGAAGGCCCAGGTCACCAAGCTCAAGCAGCTGCTCGCGGAGTCCGACGAGCTCTTCCTGGCCACCGATGAGGACCGCGAGGGCGAGGCGATCGCCTGGCACCTGCAGCAGGTGCTCAAGCCCAAGGTGCCGGTCAAGCGGATGGTCTTCCACGAGATCACCAAGGCCGCCATCCAGGAGGCGGTGGCCAACCCGCGCGAGCTGAACCAGCGCCTGGTCGACGCCCAGGAGACCCGCCGCATCCTCGACCGCCTCTACGGCTACGAGGTCTCGCCGGTGCTCTGGAAGAAGGTCATGCCGAAGCTCTCGGCTGGCCGCGTCCAGTCGGTGGCGACCCGCCTGGTGGTCGAGCGCGAGCGCGAGCGGATCGCCTTCACCTCGGCCTCGTACTGGGACCTGGTGGCCACCTTCGGCACCGGCCGCACCCCGGCCGACGCCGCGAACCCGGAGACCTTCGGCGCCCGGCTCGCCACCGTGGACGGCAAGCGGATCGCCAGCGGCCGCGACTTCGGTTCGGACGGCCGGCTCAAGACCGCCAACACGCTGCACCTGGACGAGCAGGCCGCCCGCGCGCTGGCCGCCGCCCTTCAGCAGACCGCGTTCAGCGTGCGCAGCGTCGAGTCCAAGCCGTACCGCCGCTCGCCGTACGCGCCGTTCCGCACCACCACGCTCCAGCAGGAGGCCAGCCGCAAGCTGGGCTTCGGCGCGAAGCGGACCATGCAGGTGGCCCAGAAGCTGTACGAGAACGGCTTCATCACCTATATGCGTACCGACTCGACCACGCTCTCGGAGACCGCCGTCACGGCGGCCCGGGCCCAGGTCACCCAGCTGTACGGCGCCGACTACCTGCCGGACGCCCCCCGGGTCTACGCCAGCAAGGTCAAGAACGCGCAGGAGGCGCACGAGGCGATCCGCCCGTCCGGGGACCGCTTCCGGACCCCGGCCGAGACCTCGCTCGGCGGCGACGAGTTCCGGCTGTACGAGCTGATCTGGATGCGGACCGTCGCCTCCCAGATGAAGGACGCGGTCGGCCAGTCGGTCACCGTCAAGGTCGGCGGCACCTCGACCGACCGCCGGGACGTCGAGTTCTCGGCCTCCGGCAAGATCATCACCTTCCACGGCTTCCTCAAGGCCTACGTCGAGGGCGCGGACGACCCGAACGCCGAGCTGGACGACCGCGAGCGCCGGCTGCCGCAGGTGACCGAGGGCGACCCGCTGGGCGCCGAGCAGCTCACCCCGGAGGGCCACGCGACCAAGGCGCCGGCCCGCTTCACCGAGGCCTCGCTGGTCAAGGAGCTGGAGGACCGGGAGATCGGGCGGCCCTCGACCTACGCCTCGATCATCGACACGATCATCAACCGCCGGTACGTCTTCAAGAAGGGGACGGCGCTTGTCCCGTCGTTCCTCTCCTTCGCCGTGGTCAACCTGCTGGAGAAGCACTTCGGCCGGCTCGTCGACTACGACTTCACCGCGAAGATGGAGGACGACCTCGACCGCATCGCCAATGGCGAGGCGCAGTCCGTGCCGTGGCTGAAGCGCTTCTACTTCGGTGAGGGCGACGGTGCGGCGGTCGGCGGCGCCGCCGAGGCCGGCAACGGCGACGGCGACCACCTCGGCGGCCTGAAGGAACTGGTCACCGACCTCGGTGCGATCGACGCCCGTGAGATCAGCTCGTTCCCGCTGAACGACGAGATCACGCTGCGCGTCGGCCGCTACGGCCCGTACGTCGAGAAGGCGGCGGCCGTCGAGGGCGAGCCCGGCCAGCGTGCGGACATCCCGGACGAGCTGCCGCCGGACGAGCTGACCGTCGAGCTGGCCGAGGAGCTGCTGGCCAAGCCCAGCGGTGACTTCGAGCTCGGCAACGACCCGGAGTCCGGCAACATGCTGGTCGCCAAGGATGGTCGGTACGGCCCGTACGTCACCGAGATCCTGCCCGAGGGCACACCGAAGACCGGCAAGAACGCCGTGAAGCCGCGCACCGCCTCGCTGCTCAAGACGATGTCGCTGGACACCGTCACGCTGGCGGACGCGCTGCGGCTGCTCTCGCTGCCGCGGGTCGTCGGCGCCGACGCAGACGGGGTCGAGATCACCGCGCAGAACGGCCGCTACGGGCCGTACCTCAAGCGGGGCACCGACTCGCGCTCGCTCGCCGACGAGGAGCAGATGTTCACCGTCACGCTCGCCGAGGCGCTGGAGATCTACGCCCAGCCCAAGCAGCGCGGCCGGGCCGCGGCCGCCCCGCCGCTCAAGGAGCTGGGCACCGACCCGGTCAGCGAGCGCCCGGTGGTCGTGAAGGACGGCCGGTTCGGGCCGTACGTGACGGATGGTGAGACGAACGCGACGCTCCGCAAGGACGACGAGGTCGAGACCATCACGCCCGAGCGCGGCTACGAGCTGCTCGCCGAGAAGCGGGCCCGCGGGCCGGTGAAGAAGGTGGCCAAGAAGGCGCCGGCGAAGAAGACGGCGACGGCCAAGACGGCCGCCACCAAGACCGCGGCCGCCAAGAAGACCGCGGCGAAGAAGACGACCGCCAAGAAGACGGCGGCGAAGACCACGGCGGCGAAGAAGACCGCCACGAAGAAGGCCGCGCCGGTCGCCGGCGAGACCGACGAGAGCTGATCACGCTCCGGGTACCGACCGGAGCCCGTCGCCGGCCGCGGCCCCGCACCCCCCCCTGTGGGTTGTGGGGGTTAGCGTTTTTCTTTGTCC